>CAXUDF010000010.1:0-13115 GCA_964249695.1 uncultured Acidobacteriaceae bacterium | reverse complement strand
ATCGCCGCGGTGCAGCGCGCCGTGTTCTCCAGCACATCTGCTTCGTCGTCGCCGGTCTGCACCAGGCTGAGCTCAGGTAAAAAGTGCAGCACATATTTCTGCTCGTCCGCGTGCCACAGCAGAAAACCCGGCAGCACCGCCGCGCCGGTTTTCCGCGCCACCCGGGCGACCCCGGACGCCGTACACGCCGGCACGCCGAAAAACGGCACAAACACACCCTGCGGCGGTGTCATGTTGGTATCCATCAGGATGCCCACCGACCGCCCCTCGCGCATGGCCAGCAAGAGCCCCCGCGCAAAGTGATCCTTGTCGAGCACCCGGTTTCCATGCAGGCAGCGGATCCCATTCACAAACCCGTCCACGCGGGCGTTATCCAGACGGCGCGTCACCATGCTCATCGGGTGGCCGGCAAGCGAGTGGTAAAAGCTCGAAAGCTCCCACGCACCCAGGTGCCCGGTCACAATCAGCACGCCGCGGCCCTTGGCTGAAGCCTGCTGCCAGTGCTCCAGGCCCTCGTAGCGGATAAAAGCGCGCGTTTGCTCCAGCGTATACCGGCGCATCTGGCAGAACTCGGCCAGCTGGATGCCGAGATTGCCGAACAGATGCCGCAGCACCTGCCTGCGCCAGCTTGCCGGCTGTTGGGGAAAGGCAATTTCGAGATTCCGCTCGCCCGTGCGCCGAAGCCGGGACACCGACCGGTACGCCGCGAGGCCAAGCGCTCGTCCGGATGCGCGGGCTATGCGGCGCGGCAACGCCCCCAGCACGCCGACCAGCGCCCGCACCCCCCAGTACTCAAGCGACTCGCGCAGACTGGCGCCTTTCCGTTCCCTGATTCTCTTAGTGTACGGGCGTACACAGGCAGGAAAAAGGCCGGCTTTCGCCGGCCTTTCCCTTGGCACAAACCCGCGCAAGCGCGCTACGAGGTTTGCGTGGTGCGGAAGTACCGGGCGACCGTCGTTAGAAACGGCTTGGCTTCATCGGTCGGCAGCACGTTGCCCTTCAGGATCTCCTCAAAGCTGTGCGGCTGGCCATAGAACGATGTTGTATCGTCCGTATTCTCGGTCACTGCGACGCCGTTCAGGTCGATGCCGGCAAACAAGCCTTTTGCACGCGACCAGGTCAACAGCTCCGATTGCAGCTTCCAGTTGGTTGCCGCCTGTGTGTCGCGTCCAACCGGCCCAGCCGCGGCGGAAGCATCGCCGCCGATCTTGAACTTGCTTTTCAGCAGGTCCTGGAAGCCCTTCTGGTTCACCGCGACCAGCACCAGATCTGTACCCTGGCCGCCGATCTGGAAGCCGAACGAGCCGCCGGTCATCTTGATAAACACCGGGGCGCTCCAGCCGTGGCCGGTGCGGCAGGTCACCACACCCTGGCCGTACTCGGCACCTATTAGAAATGCGCCCTTAATGAGCCCGGGCACGACACCGACGCAGGTCGCATCCTTCAGGATCGAGTCCGGGATCGCCCTGTCGGGTACCGCCATGATCTCGTCAAGCGTGCTGGTTGCGGCGGTCAGCCGCTTATCGATGGTAGCTTTGTCACTTGCGGCCAGCGCCGGAAGGCTGATGCCTGCGATACACAGTGCTGCGAGCAGCTTTTTCATTCGTTATTCCCCTTATCTTCCGCATACAGGTCCGTCCTCGGGGTCTGCTGCAAGCCGCCTGCGAGCGCCGCTGTTGGGAAGTGCTTTCGTGACGTTTCGATGCAGGTTCGCTTCAGGGAGTCGTCTGGGAATGCCGATGGGTAAAACCAACGTACCCACAGAGTAACTTGCGAGGGGGAGAGACCTATGCGGAAGAATGCTGCCAGAACAGCTTGATCCAGGGCCCTGACAAAAGCTCCGACAAAAAAAGAGGGGCTGGTTTCCCAGCCCCGTTCCCCAGATCTGCGTGTTACTGGTTACTTTGTATAGCGGGCGGCACTAAAGCGCAAGTTACTTTCGTGTATTTTGCTGGGATTATGAGAAGTAGAGCCGTTTTGCTCAGAGTTTTGGCAGCACTATTCCCTGCTGTCCCTGGTATTTGCCGCGCCGGTCGGCATAGCTTACTTCGCAGCTCTCATCGGACTGGAAGAACAAAATCTGGCAAAGTCCCTCATTCGCATACACTTTTGCGGGCAGCGGCGTGGTGTTTGAGATCTCTAGGGTCACAAAGCCCTCCCATTCCGGCTCAAACGGCGTCACGTTCACGATGATGCCGCACCGCGCGTATGTCGATTTGCCAACGCAGATCGTCAGCACGTCCCGAGGGATGCGAAAGTACTCGACCGAGCGCGCCAGCGCAAACGAGTTCGGTGGAATGATCACCGACGAAGCCTGGACAGTGACAAACGAGCGCTCGTCAAAGTTTTTTGGGTCGATGACGGCGCTGTTGACGTTGGTGAAGATCTTGAACTCGTCCGCAACCCGCAGATCGTAGCCGTAGGAGGACAGGCCGTAGGAGATCACGCCCTCCTTGACCTGCTTTTCGCTGAAAGGAGCAATCATGCCGTGCTCCACAGCCTGGGCACGGATCCAGCGATCACTTTTGATGGACATGGGTACACCGGAGGGCGGAACGAAACTTCTAATTCAAGATACGACGCGTCGAATCTGCATCTTACGGGAGCAAAAGCACATCTGCAATGCCCAGAGCTTTGCAGGCAGGACGCTGACCATGATCAAGCAGGACATCATTCAACAGGTCATCGAGCGGACCGGCCTGCCCCGCGTAAAGGCGGAGGCCGCGGTAGACACGATTTTTGAAAGTCTCAAGCGGGCACTTGCGGCCGGCGACCGCATCGAGCTGCGCGGCTTTGGCGTTTTTAACGTCAAACCGCGGAAGACAGGCATCGGGCGTAATCCGCGCACCGGCACTGAGGTGACCATCAGCCCAGGGCGTGCCGTGCGCTTCAAGCCCGGCAAGGAGCTGCACCTGCTCGACTAGGCTCTCCCTGTGCCGGATGTACGGCTCACATCAGGCTGACAGCGTCTACATCCACAATCAGATTGCGCCGCGGAACGCCCGCCTCGTCCGCGAACCGCAGCACCCCGCGCAAAGCCTGGTGCAGCATGGCCCGCGTCTCCGCCTTGACGACCAGATGGAAGCGGTAAATGCGTTTTACCTTGGACAGCGGCGCCGAAGCAGGCCCCAGCATACGCACCCCGGCGGGGTTCGCCGACCGAAACCAGCCTCCCAGGCGCGCTGCCCAGTCTGCCGCTTCTTCCAGCCGATGGCTCTGCACCACCAGGTTGGCGAGCACGGCAAACGGCGGGTAGTGCATGTAGCGGCGCAGCTTCAGCTCCCGGTCTACAAAGCCCTGGTAATCGTGCTGCGCCGCGCAGGCAATCGCGTAATGCTCGGCATGGTAGGTCTGCACGATCACCTTGCCGGGCAGATTGCCCCGCCCGGCGCGGCCGGAGACCTGGGTCAGCAGCTGAAACACTCGCTCCGCAGCGCGGAAGTCCGGCAGGCCGAGCGCGTGGTCGCAGCCGACGACCCCCACCAGCGTGACGCCATGAATGTCGTGGCCCTTGGCGATCATCTGCGTGCCGACCAGAAGGTTGATTTCGCCCGAGTGCAGCCGCCCCAGCAGACGCTCCATGTCGAAGCGCCCGCGCACCGTATCGCGGTCCATGCGCCCGATACGCGCGCCCGGAAATATCTCCCGGAGACGCTCCTCCCCTTGCTGCGAACCCGCCCCCAGGTAGTACAGGTGCTCCGAGTCGCAGTGCGGGCAGCGCTCCGGCACCCGCGTGCGATATCCGCAGTAGTGGCATTGCAGCCGGTCGCGCGTGCTCGCGTGGTCCTGCCCTGGTTGGTCTTCTGCTCCGCCGGCCTTGTGCAGCGTGAGGGCAATGGCGCAGTTCTCACACTGCAGCTTTTCGCCGCAGGCCCGGCACATGGCCACAAACGAGTAGCCCCGCCGGTTCAGCAGGATAATGGCCTGCTCGCCCCGGTCGAGCGCGGTCCGGGTCTCCTCGATCAGAGCGCGGGCGAAAATCTGCTCCTGGCCGGTTTGCCGGAACTCCTCGCGCATGTCCAGAAGTTCCACCGCGGGCAGCGGGCGGTTGCCGACGCGGTCGCGCATCGTGAGCAGCCCGTAGCGGCCGCGGCTCGCGTTCTGCCAGCTTTCCAGCGAGGGCGTTGCCGAGCCCAGCACGACGGTCGCCCCCAGCAGCTTGGCGCGCATGACGGCGACGTCGCGCGCGTGATAGCGCGGCATCTCCTCCTGCTTGTAGCTGCCGTCGTGCTCCTCGTCGACAATCAACAGCCCGAGTGAGGCCACCGGCGCAAACACCGCCGAGCGGGTGCCGACCACGATGCGCGCCTCGCCGCGTCGGATGCGGTGCCACTGCTCGGCCCGCTCCTCGGCGGTCAGCTGCGAGTGCAGCAGCGCTACCTCGGGCCCAAAGGCCGCGTGCATCTGCCCGGCCATTGCCGGCGTTAAGCCAATCTCGGGCACCAGCAGCAGCGCGCCGCGGCCGACGTCGAGCGCCCGCCGCATCGCCTCGAGATACACCGCCGTCTTTCCCGAGCCGGTAACTCCGTGCAGCAGCAGCGGTGCAAAAACCTTCGGTTCCCCGCTGCGCTGCATCGCCAGTGTGATCGCGGCGACCGCTTCTGTCTGCGCCTCATTGAGCCGGTGGTTGTGCGCACCCGCCAGGCCCACGCCCGCAACGTGGAAGGCGAGCGGCCGCTCCTCCACCCGCACCAGCCCACGCCGCACCAGCGTGCCTAACGTGGACGGGGCAGCAGGCCCACCCTCGCCCGCGGCCAGCAGCGCGCGCAGCTCGGCAACAGGCAGCGCTCCGCCCGCACCGGCCAGCTCGGCCAGCAGCCGCTGCTGGTTGTTATTGAGTTTAGGCAGCCGCGCCCCGGCCGTTGGAGCCACCTGCGCCGCTTCAGCCAGCACCGCCCAGCGCTCGGTGCGCGAGGCGTCCCGCTGCTCGGCCTCGGTCTCCCTCAGGAGCCACTTTTTGCGGACCATCCCGTCCAGCAGCTCGCGCGTGGCGCCGGTTGCGGTGCACAACGGGCCCGGGCGCGCCGCCTCCCCGCTTTCCAGGTAGTTCAGCACGCTGTACTCGGCGTCCTGCTCGGCCGGCGAGCGCCGCGAGCGCCGGGACGAGCCCTGTGCCGCGCCCGCGTGCAGCGCCGCCCGGCCCGCGTCCCCGATGCGCAGCAGCACTCGCCGGCGCACCTCCGCCACCAGGGGCAGCATCGTCCGAAGCACCTCGCCCAGCGGGCACACGTAGTACTCGGCGATCCAGCGGGCCAGCTCCATCAGGTCAGCGGCAATCACCGGCTCGCGGTCCAGCACGGCCAGGACGGCCTTGGCCTCGACCGGCGGCGGGTCGTCGTGCACCCGCACCACCACGCCCGACATCTTTTCATTGCGAAACGGCACCAGCACGCGCGTGCCTACCAGGGCCGGGACGGCCTCTTCTCCGCCCGGCGAAGGGGGTGCGACCTCCGGACACCGGTACGTCCACACCCGGTCAAGCGGCACGGGCAGAGCAACATCGCAGAACAGGGCCACCAGGAAAAGGCTAACAGGCGACTGACCGCGGCCCGGAGCGGGTGCTGTTCCAAGAGGGTGTGTAAACAGTAAGGAGCATCCACAAAAAGCGTCATCCTGAACGAAGGGAAGGACCTGCTATTTCCGCGATCGGCGAGAACGGCAGGTCCTTCGTCGCTCCGGACGCCCAGCGAGCAAGCTCACCAGGACCCGTCTTGCTCCTCAGGATGACGCCTCTCCGCGTGTTTCACTCACTTCGCACACAACCTAGCAGGTACGCCGCCCCGGGTCTGCGAGCCGCTTACTTCACGTTCGCCAGCGCGGTAAAGATGTTGCCCATATCCAGCACGCCCCAGCCGGTAACCGGGTCCCAGCCGGGCGCCATGGCCAGCGAGGAGTCTGCTGAAAAGGTGTACAGAGCCACATTGCCGTTGCCCAGCAGCTCCATTGCCGTCTGATACGGCGTCCCCGTCTGCGACTGCGACAGAGAGTCCGCTGTGAAGTTGGTCGTGCCCGCGCTCGTCGTAATGGAACCCGTCACCAGGGCAGCCTCGGGCGGCGCCACCAGGTCGTCCACCGCCTGCGTGCCCGAGCCCTGCGCGATATACGGCGACGCCTGGCCGAGCGCGAAGCCGAAGCGCTGGGTCAGCAGCGCCCACTCACCCGAAAAGATCGGCGTCGCCAGGCTGGTGCCGCCGACCAGCTCGATGTAGGTCGTTCCGCTTTGCGTAAAGACGATCTCGACCCCGGTCATCGGGTCGGCGAGCGCCGCCACGTCGGGCAGCTTGCGCCCCGTGCCGCCCAGGCTCGCCTCGTAGCTCGGCAGCGGGAAAAAGCTGCTGGTACCGCCGCCCGAACCGCCCTGGAAGCCCTGGAATAGCGGCGGGTCAAACACGCTGTTGTTGGCCGCGAGCACAGCGGCGTTGTCGCCCCAGCCGCTTTGCACCACGTCTACGCCGTTGAACGGCGAAACAGCCAGGCTTGTACCTCCCACCGCTGTCGCATAGGGCGAGCTTGCCGGCAGGCTCACGTCGGTCTGCCCGTTCTCCAAGTCTGCGTAGTCGCCGTCGTCCCCGGTGGCGAAGTTTGCGGAGATCCCTTCAGCCGCGGCCATCTCCAGGATCTGGTTCCACACGGCGGCGGACTGCGCCGTCTCCGAAAGCTCGCTCGCGCCATAGCTGTTGGAGATGATTGGCGCGAGTTTGTTTTCGACGATAGAGAGAACCGCATTTTGCAGGTCGTCATCGTTGAGCGTGGGCGTGGTCACCAGCAGGATGTTGGCAGCGGGCGCGATGGCGTGCGCCCACTCCACGTCGAGCGTGGTCTCAAGTGCAGCGTTCATATCGGTCGCCGTAAATGGCGAGGTTTGCGCGATGGTGAAGCTGCCGGGAGCGGGCAGGTTGTAGAGTGTGTCGAAGTCTTGCAGATCGCTCTGGATGGTCGGCGAGCCGTATCCGTCCACAATCGCGATGGTGACGCCCTGGCCCTGGTAGCCCTGCCCGTATGCGGTGTCGAGCCGGTACAGCTTGTACAGATCCTGCGGTGCGTAGCCGCACGGCGCAAGCGAGCCGGAAGCCGTGTTGGTGATCGGTGCGCCGTAAATGAGGCCCGTATACGTGGCGGTTACGGCACCGGGTGTGTTGGGGGTGCCAAGCTGCACGGTTTGCGGCTGATAAAAGCACTGTGCGGAAAACGCCGCGCCTTGCGGCTTTTGCACCCCGGCCAGCGGTACCGCTGCGCTCGGCTCCCTGGTAAGCGGGTTGGTCCGGCGCCGCACAAACGGCTGCATACCCGGGCCTGCAACCCCCGTAACCGCTCGCAGCAGCGGCGCTGCCTCATTGGCCAGGGTCGGCTCGCTGAGCAGGCCGTTCACCACTGTGCCGTTCTGCATGCGGTAGCGATTGACCACCGTGTGGAACGCGGCTTCAAACTGTGAGGTTTGCCCGGCGAACTTGATCGAGTAGTTCTTCGCGTCCACCTTCACGACGGCAAGCTTGTGCGCGGCCAACTCCTTCGTCACCGATGCAATTTCAGCCGGCGTTGGCGCGAAGCGCTCGAGATCGGCCGGGCTGAAGAAGTGGTGGAAGGTCGGTGAGCCCGGCGTGTACATCGCCTCTACCGCTGCGTCGAGTGCGGCTTTGTTATGGAGTGGCAGCCATACTGTGCCGCTGACCGGCGAGCCGGGGTTTTGCCGGCCAAGGTTGGCCGCATCGCGCGCGAGCAGTGGCGTGGTTTGTGACCAGCCTGGATAGGCCGCGCATACGGTAAGCACCAAAGCAGCGGCGAACCGGAGAAGGCTCCTAGACGAAAGGCTGGGGGAGGAGGGTCTGGGGGAGACTGGCATGAAACCTCTCTTTGTCTATCTGGATGGAACCGCAAGTTTGGCTCGAGCCATAGCGTTGGGGTGCGCGCCGAGGTGAAGGAGGTTCGCAGCCTAAAAGCCTCGCCCGTCAGCGGAGATACTTTCGTCACGCAATGGCTGAGATATAGCACACGGCTGGACGGCTTCTCACGAATTTCGCGCGGATCCGAGCAAGCAGATCGCTGTGCTCAAAATGTGACCGCAGCTCGTCAAACTAGCCGCCGGCCAGCTCCCGCATGGCCAGCTGCAGGTCGGCCCAGGCTTCCTTTTTCTGCCGAGGGTCGCGCAGCAGGAATGCCGGATGGTAGGTCACGATCAGTTTGGTGCCGAGCGCGGCATGCACGCGCCCGCGCAGCGCGCTCAACGGGCTTTTTGCCGCAAGCAGGTAGGTCGCCGCGGTGGAACCGAGCGCGACAATGACCTCCGGCCGCACCACCCCGATCTGCTCGAAGAGAAACGGGGTACAGGTATTGGCCTCAATCGGCTCGGGCACGCGATTGCCCGGGGGCCGGCACTTGACGATGTTCGCGATATACACCTCTTCGCGCGTCAGCCCCATGGCCGTAATCATGTTGTTGAGCAGTTGGCCGGCCTTGCCGATAAACGGCACGCCCTGCAGGTCTTCGTCCGCGCCGGGCCCCTCGCCCACAAACAGCAGCCGGGCGTTGGGGTCGCCATCGCCGAAGACGATGGTCTGGCGGCCTTCAAACGCGAGAGGGCACCGGGTGCAGTCGCCGATTTGCTCGCGAATGGCCAGCAAGGCTTCGGCGCGCTCCTCGGCGGGCAGCAGAGTGCCCGGCAGACTCAGCGGGACAGGGGAAGGTTGCACACGTTTGCGGGCGGCGATCTCAGGGTCCTCTGTACTTTCTTGCTTCGCTGCTTCCTGCCGCGTCTCGCGCGGAGCGTCGGTCGGGATGTCGATTGTGGCGAGCGCAGGCGGCGGCTCGTCCGCTAGCGCTTGCGCAGTTGTGCTGTCCGAAGCAAGCTCCGGGGAGACCCGACGATAGAGGTCATAGACGCCAAGCTCGCGCAGGAAGCCGAGATGCGCGCGGAGCGCTGCCGCTGCTTCAGCCGAAAGCGCCATCGGCTACAGACTGACCGAGGCGCCGGATCCGATTTCGGTCATCATGCTCTGCGGCCGCCGCAGCCCAAGCACCTCAGCCAGGATGCGGTCGGCAAGCGCGCGCTTCGACATTTCCGGAAGATCGATGGCGGTCGTATTCGTCAAGAAAGTCGCCGCATTGTTGTCGGCATCGAAGCCGAGCCCCTCACGGGACACGTCGTTCACCACAATCGCGTCAACGCCCTTGCGTTCGAGCTTGGCGCGGCCGCTCGCGAGAGCGTTTTCGGTTTCAGCCGCAAAGCCGACCACGAGCGTACCCGGCACCCGGGTCTGCACAATCTCGCTCAGCAGGTCCTCGGTCGGCTCCAACTCGAGCGTCAGCGGGCCGGAGCGGCGCAGCTTCTGCTCGGCAACGGCGCGGGGCCGGTAGTCGGCCACCGCGGCAGACATAATCACGATCGACGCCTCCGGCAGCCGCTCGGCGATACGCCGCCGCATCTGTTCCGCGGTCGTTACGGGCACAAACTCGCAGCCTGCGGGGGGCCGCAGCGCGGTCGGCGCAGAGAGCAGGATGACCCTCGCACCCCGCCGGCGGGCCGACTCCGCCAGGGCATAGCCC
This sequence comes from uncultured Acidobacteriaceae bacterium, assembly GCA_964249695.1. Classification (GTDB taxonomy): domain Bacteria; phylum Acidobacteriota; class Terriglobia; order Terriglobales; family Acidobacteriaceae; genus EB88. Next base: position 3,575 of record CAXUDF010000010.1, on the reverse strand, counting down.
ATCTTGCCGCTGGAGCGATTGCCCAAAAACCGCACCGGGTCGATCGACTCGCGCGTGCCGCCGGCCGTAATCAGCACCGTTTCGCCGGCGAGGTCTTCGCTGCGGTGCAGCACACCCAGCACTGCCTCCACAATCACCGGGGTCGCGGCAAGCCGGCCGCTGCCTTCCATGCCGCAGGCCAGCGCTCCGCTTTCCGGGGCCACCAGGGTCGCGCCGCGCTCCACCAGCAGGGCGGCGTTGCTTTGCGTCGCCGGGTGCTCCCACATGCGCACGTTCATGGCCGGCGCAATCACGACCGGCGCCAGCGTTGCCAGATACAGCGTGGAAAGAAAATCATCGGCCCGGCCCTGCGCCAGGCGCGCCAGCGTGTCGGCTGAAGCAGGCGCAATCACCAGCGCATCGGTCGACTGCGCAAGCTCAATGTGCTCCATTGCCGGGGTCAGGCCCGCTGCTTCGTCAGCCGCCTGCTCGCTCCACATGCTGGTGATCACGCGATGGCCGGAGAGCGCGGCAAAGGTGAGCGGCTGCACAAAGCGCTGCGCGCCTTCGGTCATGACGACCTGCACATCAAGCGCCTTGGCCTGCAGCGCGCGCAGCAGCTCCGCCGCCTTGTACGCCGCGATGCCGCCGGTGACACCCAGGGTAATCTTCATGCGCCGAGCCTCCGCTTTAACTACATTGTATCGGCGGCGGAGGGCCGGCGGCGTCTCTGGAAAACAGGGTCGTAAGCCTCGCTAGACGAAGCGGGGGATCTCCGGTGCCTCGAAACCTGGCTTGATTACCGGCGTCTCATGCCGGATATGCTGCACCAGGCCAGCGCGGATCTCGTACTGCGCGATCTTGCACGCCTTTGAGGACGAGGTGAGCAGAAGCGGACTGGAGCCGTTCTGCAGCTGCCGCGCGCGCCGCGCCGCCACAATCACATAGCGAAAGTTGCTGTCGAACTCGTGCTCAAGCTTCATGAACTGCCTCCTGAAGACGCTGTCCCTGCCTTTACACCATCACCTTTACCCCTGAGCCGCATCCGGAGACGCAGGGAGCCCGAACGCCTGCAGCACCGGGGCCAGCCGCGAACGCATTCCTGCCTGCCGACAACCACCCGCCAGGCGCTCCAGACGTTCCCGCTCTGCGGGCGGCGTCGAGGGCCGACCCTCTCGCTCGAATCGTTCTACCGCCACAATAGCCGAAAGCTCTTCCACCGCGATATCCAAAACGTCATTGAGCAGCACGTAGCCATAGCGATGGTAGTTGCCGATTTCGCTGCGGGCCTTGCTCAGCCGCCGCGCAATCACGTCCGCGTCCAGGCTGCCCTCGGCCCGGCTGCGATTTCTGAGGCGCGCCTCCAGCGTTTCCGGGTTAGGCGGCAGCACAAAAATGCTGACCGCCTCGGCCATGCGCGTGCGCACCTGCTCGGCTCCCTGCACGTCGATGTCGAGCAGCAGGTCCTTGCCGTGGCCGGTCGCGTCCGTAAGACTCTTGCGGGCGGTGCCATAGTAGTTTCCGAAAACGTCGGCGTACTCCAGGAATGCATCCTCGGCGATCATCGCCTCGAACTCCGGCACGGCGATGAAGTGGTACTCGCGGCCCGACTCCTCCGAGCCGCGCGGCGCGCGCGTCGTGTACGAAACCGAAAACTCCAGGTCTGCTACCAGCGAGCGGATCTGCGCCACCAGGGTGGATTTACCCGAGCCCGAAGGCGCCGAAATGATGAAAAGAATACCGGCCACTCGTCTCCTTTTGCTTCGAAAATCTCCGGCTTATCAGCCTGCATAAAGCAGGCAACACTCAAGGTGCGCTTACACCGGGCCGACCTTTCTTGGCCTTTCAAGCACGGCTGCCTAGCTCCACGTATCCCGAAGTATCTCTCAGAAAGCGACAAGCTCTCTAACTCGTAAAATCCAGAAACAACATAAGCAGCCCAAACAACGCAATCATTGCGGCTGAAAGCGACGCTAAACCGCTGCTTCTGCCTGCTCTTGCGGACACCTCCATCGCCGCGCGCCAATACATGGCCGCGCCTCCGACAACAAGAAGCAGTTCCGCACATGCCGCCACCCGCGGATACGTCCACAGTCCGAAGCCGAGGTACGGCAGGTTGCCCAGATTCCCGATAAGCACAGGCATGTCAGGGCGGTGGACTACCAGATCAAGCACCCAGTGCGACGCGCTGACCAGTGCGATCACCACGGCGACTCTTCTACCCAGCCGAGGCAGAAACATCGCGCCCAGAGCCGCAGACAGCGCCAACATGCCGATAATCGAGTGGGTATAGTCCGCATGAATGATCATGCCGCCGTACCCTGCATGCACCGGCTGCAATGTTTCCCAATGAGCCACAAACAACGGCGCAAAGACGATATCCAGCCATACTGTCGCCAGCATCATTGACCAGAGAGGCGCAGATCTTTCTCGAGATTTGACCATCGCGGCAAAGCCAAAGTGGCCGGCAATCATTTGGCGCCTTCCTGACGCCTGACTGACGGCCAGGGAAGGCGACGGTCCACCAGCCCGACCGCAACAATGAACAGAACAACTCCGGCTACGAATAGCATCCTCAGTCCTTGTCCTGCTGATGGCATCGCTCAAGCTGTATGCCTCTGCTGCCGCTGATTTATGAACTACGTAAGACCGAGACTGTGCTCTGTGTCCATCATCCAGATTGGCGCGGCCCACTCATTCCAGGTTCTGCACCTGCTCCCGCAGCTTCTCGATCTCGGCCTTCATGGCCAGCCCGCACTCGGTAATGCGTGCGCTGCCGCCCGTGACCCCGGCCGTTTTCGACAGCAGCGTGTTGGCTTCGCGGTTCATCTCTTGCAGTAGGAAGTCGAGCTTTTTGCCCGCCTCGCCGCCGGCGCTGAGCAGCGCGCTGAAGTGGGCGATGTGCGTATGCATGCGCGCAACCTCTTCTTCCACGTCGCCGCGCTCGGCCAGCAGCGCCGCCTCGGCCATGATGCGGTCCCGGTCAAAGGTGCGGCCGACTAGAACATCCAGCCGCTCCGCAATGCGCGTGAAATGCGCCTGCTGCACGCCGCTGCGCAGCGCGCCCACCTCGTCCACCAGCAGCCCCAGCCGGGCCAGCCCGGCGCGCAGCAGGTCGGCCAGCGCGGCACCCTCGCGGGTCCGCATGCTCCGAAGCGCGAGCAGCGCTTCCGCGATCAGGGGCGGCACCTCGCGCGCCAGCACAGCTTCCAAACCAGCTTCAAGACCCGCCTGCTCCTCCACATACAGCTCGTCGCGCGGCTCCGGCGCCGGCAGCAGCATGCCGGGCAGGCGCGCGGCAACGTTCAGGTCCGGCTCGCTCGCAAGCTCAAGCTCGGCGGCTGCGGCTCGAAAGTTGGCAACATAGCTCCGCAGCGCCACAAGGTCAAAGTGGGTTGCGACCGTTCGACGCTCGCCCGACTCTCGCCGCGGCGCTCGGTCCAGCGTCAACGTACACTCCACGTGCCCGCGCCCCAGCGCCCCCTTCAGCTCCGCGCGGATCGCCCCTTCCAGCGCCTCCGCGCCGGCCGGCAAGCGCAGCTGCAGATCCAGAAAGCGATGATTGATGCTCTCCAAGGTCAGGGTGAGCGCCGGCG
>CAXUDF010000009.1:37132-40929 GCA_964249695.1 uncultured Acidobacteriaceae bacterium | reverse complement strand
AATGGCGCTCGGGGCAACGCCTGAAACTCAGACTTGCAGCAACCATGGATCGTTCGAAGCGAGGCCCAGACTAGCACAATCCCCTCCGGGTTTTGTTCTTGTTTTCCTCCCCATGCTGTGCTGCCCGGGCGATTGCACAACGGGTGGTGAAAGGGGGACCAGGCTGCATGCATACGGCACATTCGCACGTGTTCAGGGCTTGGCAGGGCGGGTCGTCCGGCGTACGATGTGCCGCTTCAGGACTCGTAAAGGTCTGGCAGGTGCGGCGAATGCTGCCTCGGCAGGTTCAGCGGCTGCGGTATACTCAAGGTTCGTCTCCGCGCCCCGGTTTCCACCGTGCCAGGGCGGGCGTATTTCAGGGAGAGATCGAAGGAGATCCAGGACCCATGCCAAAGCGCACGTTTCAGCCGAACCGCCGTCACCGGTCCAAGACGCACGGCTTCCGTACCCGCATGAAGACCAAGAGCGGCGCTGCTGTGCTATCGCGTCGCCGTGCCAAGGGCCGGCACAAAATCGCCGTGTCTGCCGGTTTCCGCGACTAGTTCGCCGCAGGCGCGCTATGCCGGTCCCCTTACGCACACTTCGGCTCCGCCGGCACGCCGACTACGGCCTGGTGTATGGCGCGAGCCGCAAGCATGGCAGCGCATCCCTCAGCTTCTTCTATCGACAGCAAGTGGATGCGGCCGCTGAGCCCAGGCCGCCGCGCTTCGGCATTACTGTACCTCGGGCGCTTGGCCCGGCTGTGCTGCGCAACCGCATCAAGCGGCGGCTCCGCATTGTGGCCCGGGCGGCAGTGCACCTGCTGCCGCCTGCGACGGACGTGGTGCTACACCCCAGGCCTGGCGTAGCCACCATGCCCTTTGCTGCGCTGGAGGCCGAGCTTGCAGCCGTTTTCCAGACCGTGAGTCGGCGGGTTGCCGCTGGTGCTCCCAATACGCCGCAGCCCCGGTCCGCGGCACGCGGCAAGGGCGGCAAGGCAAAGCGTTCGGGCGGTGCGGCGTGAATACCCGCGTCAGGGCACGGCTCGTCGATGGGCTGTTCGCGTTCTACAAGCGGGTCTTTTCGCCCGGCCTCCACCTGTTTTCGCCTGGCGGCGGGGGCTGCCGCTACCAGCCGACCTGCTCAGAGTACGCAGCACTGGCTCTGGCCGAGCATGGCTGGCTGCGCGGTGGCGCGCTTGCCGCGTGGCGCCTGCTTCGCTGCCATCCACTCGCTTGCGGCGGCTGGGATCCGGTTCCTCTTCGGACGCGAACGCCCGCTTAAGCCTTTTTACAGCCTTGACGCTTTAGACGGGTACCATAGAGGTGCATGGCTCCGCTAGGACCCGAACCGGCTCGGCACATCACAGACTCGGCGAACTGAAGATTAGGACGAACCACCCTTGGCAGAATTCAAGAACCCAAACCAGCAAAGCGCCGGCGGTCCGGGCGCACCCGGCGGCAGCAACTCGCTGCTGCTTTACTTTTCCCTGTTTCTTCTGGTCTTTCTTGGGCTCCAGTACTTCCGGGGTAAGAGCACGCCGCCTCCGGCGGCTCCTGCGCAGCAGCAGCACGCGTCTGAGTCCGCCGGTCCGCTCGCTCTGCCCGCCGACGCCGTGCCCGCATCCGGCAGCCCTGCCGGCGCGATCCAGGCAACGTCCATCACACCGCTGGTGGTTGAAAACACCCAATACCGCATTACCTTCTCCAATCGTGGCGGGGAGGCGACTTCCTGGATCCTGAAGAACTACAAGGACGAGCAAGGGCATCCGCTGGACCTGGTGAACCCTGTTGCCGCCCCGAAGTACGGCTACCCGCTCTCCCTATACACCTACCAGCCCGCGCTCAATGACCGCCTGGCCTCGGCCTTGTACGTGCCTTCAAACACAGCCGCGACGCTAAGCGCACCTGGCTCCGTCACGTACACCTACGCAGCAGGCGGGCTCAAGGTCGAGAAGACTTTTTCGTTCGACGCGACCTACGTCATCCACGCGCATGTGGCAGTCACCATGAATGGCGCGCCCGTGGCTGCGGCGCTTCAATGGCCTTCAGGCTTTGGCGACCAGACCACGCTGCCCCTGTACGCAAACGCGAGCTTTGACTCGAGCCGCCACGGTGCGGCCGAGCACAATGAGTTCAAGAAGATCTCCGGCGGGGCCACGCTGCGCGGCGACTACGACTGGGCCGGCGTCTCCGACCTGTATTTCGCGGCCATGTTCCTGCCCGACCGGCCGGACGATGCCAGCTTCATCACGCTCTCCCACGCTGTTGACATCGCGCGCAATCCCAAGAAAGCGAACGACCACGAGACCACTCCCGCCCCCGTTCTGGGTGCTGCTGCCGGCGACGTGACTGGCATCGTGGACGCGCGGCTCTTTGTCGGTCCCAAGACGCTCGGCGCGCTATCTGCCGTAAAGGGGTCGAACGGCGGCCCGTCACTCGACAAGATCGTCTCCTTCGGCTGGTGGTCCATCCTGTCGAAGCCGCTCTTTCTGTCGCTGCGCTGGCTGCATAACCATGTCGTCGCCAACTGGGGCGTGTCGATCCTGATCCTCACCGTGTTCCTCAGCATTCTCACACTGCCCACACGCATCGCCGTTATGCGCTCCTCGCTCAAAATGCAGCGCATTCAGCCGCAGATGGACGCCATCAAGCAGCGGTACGCCAAGTACAAGGCCACCGACCCCAAGCGGCAGGAGATGAACCAGGAAATCTTCAAGCTGCAAAAGGACAACGGCGTCAATATGTTCGGCTCGTGCCTGCCCATGCTGATCCAGTGGCCGCTGCTGTTCGCTTTCTATCGCATGCTTTCCAATGTCATCGAGCTGCGCCAGGCGCACTTCCTCTGGATCCCGGACCTGAGCGCGCCCGACCCGCTGCACCTTCTGCCCATCCTGTTTGTCGCGTCCATGTTCCTGGTGCAATACCTGACGCCCTCACCCGGCGTGGACCCGCAGCAGCAGCGCATGATGGCTTTCACCATGCCCGCTGTTTTCGGCTTTATGACCTGGTCGATCGGCTCAGGACTCGCCCTGTACTGGGCCGCATCGAACCTGCTCGGCATCGTGGTCCAGATGGTGATGAACAAGACCGCGATGGGCCGGGAAATGCGCGAGATTGCGCTGCGAAGGGCGTCGAAGAAAAACGGTAAAGTGATTAACGCGAAGATCGTGAACGCACGGAAGGCGTAAGACCCCCTGCGCGGGAAGCGGCCACTTACGTGGCGTTTTACTTGTTGCTTGCGGAACTAACTATGTGGCCCTCGCGATGCTCGGGATCAACGCCCCGAGCATCGCGAGGGCCACAACTGTCTGCAATGCGCGCATCAAGCAAAATGCCACGTGAGTGGCCGCTAGCCGCGCAGGCGGTTTTCGAGCTTGTAGACTAGCGAAGTGCCGATCGCCGACTACCAAGCCGCCGCGCAGACCATCGTTGAATTTCTGAAGCTGCTCACCACGACCGGGCGTATGCGCCTCCGCTACCGCATCCTTGCTGGTGCGGGTGCGGCAGACCCGGATGGCCTGGAAGCGCGCGAAATCTACGTCGATTTATCGGGACCAGACGCGCCTTTGCTTTTGGATCGCAACGGCGAGCTGCTGCGCGCGATGGAGCACATCGCGGCCAAGCTGGTCGGGCTGGAGAGCGAAGAGCACGACAAGGTTTCCTTTGACGCGGAGAACTTCAAAGCATCGCGCGCGCAGGAGCTGAAGGGGCGCGCCCAGGCTGCGGTGGACGCAGTCGAGCGCACCGGCGAGCCGTATCCTCTGCCGCCGAGCAACTCACGCGAGCGCCGCCTGATGCACCTGGTGCTCAAAGCCT
>CAXUDF010000009.1:35848-37032 GCA_964249695.1 uncultured Acidobacteriaceae bacterium | reverse complement strand
CTGCCGCCGAGCAACTCACGCGAGCGCCGCCTGATGCACCTGGTGCTCAAAGCCTTTCCGCAGATCGGGTCGGAGTCGGTCGGCGAGGGCGCAGGGCGCGTGCTGGTGGTGTTCCCGGAAGGGTATGACCGCGCGAGCTATCAGCCGCCAGTGATGACCATTCCCGAGCGCCGCGACCGCGACTTTCGTCCCCGGCGCGATACACGCGAGGGACGCCGGCGCTGATGGAGGCGTCGGCAAACCTGCCCGCCGCGCCTGACCGCGATACGATCGCTGCCATTGCCACGCCGCCCGGGCGCGGCGGCATCGGCGTCCTGCGTTTGAGCGGTCCCCAGGCTGTGGCCTTCGCGCGGCCCCTGCTGTCAAACCTGCGTGAGGAGCTCGCGCCGGGGCAGGCGCGCTTTGCCCTGCTCGCTGAGCCTGCAACCGGCCAAAGGCTTGATGAAGCCGTGGTCACCTGGTTCCAGGCGCCACGTTCCTACACCGGCGAGGACGTTGTGGAGATTGCCGCCCATGGCTCACCCGTGCTGCTGGACCACCTGCTGCGCCTGCTGCTCGCCCACGGCGCGCGCCTGGCCGCGCCCGGCGAGTTTACCGAGCGCGCCTTCCTTTCCGGCCGCATCGACCTGACCCAGGCGGAAGCCGTCCGCGACCTGATCGACGCGCAAACCCTGCTGCAGGCCCAAACCGCCGCGCAGCAGCTGGGCGGCGCACTTTCGCGGGCTGTTCGGCCGCTCAAAGAGGCTCTGATCGCGTTGATTGCGCAGCTCGAAGCAGGCATCGACTTTGCTGAAGACGACACACCGGTCGTCAGCCGGAGCAGCCTTGATGCTGCGCTTGCGCACCTTGAAGCGGCGCTCAGCGGCTTGGAGCGGTCGTTCGGGCAGGGCCGCCTCATCGTGCAGGGCACCACGCTTGCCCTGGTCGGGCGGCCGAACGCCGGCAAAAGCTCGCTCTTCAATCGCCTGCTGGGGCGCGAGCGCGCCATCGTCACCGCGGAGCCCGGAACCACCCGCGACACGGTGGGCGAGCGGCTTTCGATCGGCGGGATTCCGGTGGAGCTGGTCGACACTGCCGGCCTGCGCGACACGGCAAGCGAGGTGGAGCGCATCGGCATCGCCCGCTCACGCGAAGCTTTGGCCGAAGCCGGGCTCGTCTTAGTGGTGCTCGACTGCACGGCGGTG
>CAXUDF010000009.1:21432-35748 GCA_964249695.1 uncultured Acidobacteriaceae bacterium | reverse complement strand
CTGCCGGCCGGCGCTTTGAACAGCGAGGAGCAAGCGCTGCTGCGTGAGGCGAGCGGTCGGCCGCTGCTGGTCGCGCTCAACAAGAGTGATCTCGCGGCCTCGCCAGAAGCCTTGCGCGCGGCTGCAAGCGAAGTGCACGCCCTGGCACCCCCTGCCATTGTGCTGCCAACGTCAGCCCTGACAGGCGACGGCCTCCCCGAGCTGCGCGCCTCCATGGAGCGGCTGCTCCTCGGTGAAGGCGGCGCCGCCCCCGAGTCCGCCCTGCTGACAAACCTTCGTCAGCATGCGGCCGTCGGGGCGGCCTACTCTGCTGTCCGCGAGGCACACAGCGCGGTAGAGCTTGCGGTCCCGCATGAAATGATCCTGCTCGACCTGTACACCGCCCTGCGCGAGCTCGACACACTTACCGGCGCCACGACGAGCGACGATGTGCTGTCGCTGATCTTCTCCACATTCTGCATCGGCAAGTAAGTTCCGCACGTCCTGTGACAGCATCAGCAGGACCCTGCCGCGGAAATACCCTGGTCCGTACGTGTTGTAACGACTCGGGTGTCGAGAGCGCGACGTGCAGGAGAGCGCAGCGGTATCGTATGGCGTACGAACTTGTCGGCTCCAGGCCGCTCAGGCTGCCAGTCGCGAGGGTCGTAGCGCTGCAGATGCAGGAAAGGAATGAAGATGCCCGACGCGGCACATGCCCACATCAGCCCCCTCATTCAAAATGGCCGCTACAAACCGGGCGAACTACTTGACAGCGGCCGGTCCCGCGTCGAGTTCGACTCGATGGGCCAGGTCAAAGTGCCCGCGGACAAGCTGTGGGGCGCGCAGACGGAGCGCTCGCTCCACCATTTCTCCATCGGCCGCGACCGCATGCCGATTGAGCTTTACCGCGCGTACGGCCTGTTCAAGAAGGCTGCCGCAATCGTGAATGAGCGGCTCGGCCAGCTCACGAAAGACAAAGCCGACCTGATCGTCAAGGCGGCCGATGAGGTCATCGCCGGCCGCCTGGATGAGCATTTCCCCCTGTTTGTCTGGCAGACCGGCTCCGGCACCCAGTCGAACATGAACATCAACGAGGTGCTATCGAACCGCGCCATCCAGCTCGCGGGCGGCACGCTCGGCACGCAGGCACCGGTGCACCCGAATGACCACGTGAACCTGTCGCAATCCTCCAACGACTCCTTTCCCTCGGCCATGCACATCGCGGCCGTCAAGGAGATCCAGGAGTCGCTGCTGCCGAGGGTCGCGCTGCTGGCCGCCACCATCGAGCGCAAGGCTAACGAGTGGCGCAACATCGTCAAAATCGGACGCACCCACCTGCAGGACGCCGTACCGCTTACCGTCGGGCAGCAGTGGTCCGGCTATGGCGTGCAGCTCCGCAATGCCATCACGCGTATCGAGCAAACCCTGCCCAGCCTCTACGAGCTTGCCGCCGGCGGCACCGCGGTTGGCACCGGGCTGAACGCGCCCGCCGGCTTCGCCGTTGCGGTCGCGAAGGAAGTCGCCGCGCTTACCGGATCCCCGTTCGTTACCGCGCCCAACAAGTTTGAAGCCCAGGGCTCGCTCGACGCGATGACCGCCGCCCACGGCGCGCTCAAAAACCTGGCCGTGCCGCTCATGAAGATCGCAAACGATATGCGCTGGCTCGCCTCCGGTCCACGCTGCGGCATTGGCGAGCTAATCCTGCCGGACAATGAGCCCGGCTCTTCCATCATGCCCGGCAAGGTGAATCCGACCCAGTGCGAGGCGATCGTGATGATTGCGATCCAGGTCATCGGGAACGACTCAGCGGTTGCTTTTGCCGGCTCGCAGGGCAATTTCGAGCTCAATGCCATGCGCCCCATCATCATCAATAACTTCCTTCACTCGGCGCGCATACTCGGCGACGGCTGCGAGATGTTCCGGCTGCACTCGGTAGAAGGTACTGAGGTGAACGAAGAGAAGGTCGCCGAGTTCCTCAAGAACTCGCTGATGCTGGTTACCGCACTGTCGCCGGTCATCGGCTACGACAACGCAGCCAGGATCGCGCACGACGCGCAGCACTCCGGCTCCACGCTGCGGGCAGCTGCGCTGAAGAGCGGCCTGATTGACGAGAAGATGTTCGACGAGGTCGTCGATCCCAAAAAGATGATCTCCAACCAGCCCGGGTAGGGCCGTCGGCGGCCCCCTTCGTTTTCTTGTAGCGACAGGCACTCAGTCTTTCTCACAGCCGAGCACCGGGCCGTACCCTGGCTCGGTCGGCCTTTGATGGAGCGGTAAAACCCCGTGGACCGTTCATACGGGTCAGTGGAGAGCACGATACAGTAGGAGTAAGTCTTAATTGTTTAGGATGTGAAGGTGTCTGCTTGATAAATGCCCCAGGAATGGTGTCTACGGCCTCGGAATCGCGTGATCGCCGTTGGAGTTCACGACGGAGCCGGCGCTTGCCCGTTCTCGCTGCGCTTATACTGCCGGCTGCTCTGCCGGGTCTCCTGCTGCCGCAAGGGCTGCACGCGCAGGAGCGTAACGCCCTCGTCGGCGCAGAGCGCACACTGCCCGATGCACCCGAGCCCCGTGCCAGCGGGCAAGTGGACGCTCCGGCTGCCGAGGTGCCGATTGCGGGCGCGCTGAGCGGCACCGTTCTTGACGCAAATGGCGGCATTGTGCGCGGCGCCGCGGTGACCCTTGAAAGTGAAACGCACGTCAAACGCGCTGCGGTAGCAGATGAGAATGGCTTTTTCCGCCTGCCCGGGCTCGCTGTCGGCCTGTACTCGGTTAGCATCACCGCGGATGGCTTCGGGCGGTGGCAGGAAAGCGCGGTGCCGATGCGCGCCGGTCAGGATTTCGAGCTGACCCACATTGTGCTCCCGATCGCCTCGGCCAGTACCGATGTGCAGGTGGTGTACTCCTCGCACGAGGTAGCCAGGGAGCAGATCAAAGAGGAAGAGCAGCAGCGGCTGCTCGGCGTGATCCCCAACTTCTATAGCAGCTACGTGTGGGAGGCTGAGCCGCTCTCCCCGGGCCAGAAACTCCAACTCGCCGGCCGCGCCATCGTGGATCCGGTCGCTTTCCTGGGTGCCGGTATTGCCGCGGGAGTGGAGCAATGGCGCAACACCTACCCGGGTTTTGGGCAGGGTGCGGCGGGCTACGGCAGCCGCTACGGCGTGAACTATGGGGCCGGCGCAGTGGGTGTCTTTCTCGGGCGGGGCCTGCTGCCCGTCGTGTTTCGCCAGGATCCGCGGTACTTCTCCAAAGGCACGGGGACAGATATTGAACGCGCGAAGTATGCCGTCACCCGTGCGTTTATCCAGCGCGGCGACAACGGCCGGTGGCAGCCTGCCTACTCGAGCCTGCTCGGCGATTTTGCCTCAGGCGCCATCACCAACGAGTTCCTGACCCCCCGGGACCGCAATGCCGGGAGCGTCACCATCGCCAACGGCTTTCTGGGCGTCGCCTTTGATATGGCTGACTCGCTGCTGCGCGAGTTCGTGTGGAAGAGCATTACGACCGGGCCGGCGGCGCACGCCGCAAAGCCCTGAAAGGCTCGCCTCAACGGAGACCTTGAGAGAAGCGGGCGTCCGTTCTTGACACCCTGCGGCCGCTCGGCGATTCTTGAAGATGACGCCCGCAGCGCAGATTGTCTGTGGTGTGTGCTTATGCCGGGTGTTTGTACCGGGTAAGGACGCGCCCTGCGCTCTAACGGGCACGCTCGCAGCCCACACTCTTGTTCTCCGGTGTGGAAGATTCTTGGGAAGGGACCATCTTGACAGTTCTGCTCGCCGCGGTATCGTTCGCCCTGCCGCAGGGCCTCGGCTCCATCCTGCCCCTGGTGCTCATCCCGGTTATTTTCTACTTTCTGCTGCTGCGGCCGAACCAGCAGAAGCAGAAGCAATGGCAGGAGAAGCTCGGCAGTTTGAAGTCGGGGGATCGTATTACCACCACCGGCGGCATCCGCGGCACGGTGATCGCGCTGCGCGACGATACCCTGCACATCCGGGTGGCCCCGGACAACGTCAAGCTCGAGGTAGTACGCACCGCCATCGCCTCTGTCACGACCGAAGAGGAGAAGTAGCGCCCGATACCCATGCGGAATACTCCCAGGACTCGCCTCCTCCTTATCCTTGCCACGCTGCTTGTCTTTGTGTTCGGCATCCTTGGCATCCCGCGCGGCGTCACGCCCGCAGCGTTGAAGAACGCGCTGCTTGAGCGCATTCACCTGGGCCTGGACCTGCGCGGCGGCACGCACCTCATCCTGCAGGTCATGGTCGATGAGGCGATCTCGGCGACCAGCGACACTGACCTGGTCCGTATGCAGAGCGACCTCGCCTCGGCCGGGATCCCGGCGACCGGCTCCAAGCAAAGCCCCACGCTGATGCAGTTTGCCGGTGTGCCGGCGGCAAAGATGAGCGACGCGCGATCCGCGCTGACCCGCTATGGAAACCAGTACGAGTTTGCGGACGCGAACGGAGTGCTTACCGCGTCGATGAAGCCCAGCACGGTCGCTGAGCTCAAGACGAACACGCTGCAGCAGGCGGTGGACGTGATCCGGCAGCGGGTCGATACACTCGGCGTGTCCGAGCCCATTATTCAGGAGTACAACGTCGGCTCGAACCAGATCCTGGTGGAGTTGCCCGGCATCGACGATCCGGGCCGTGTCAAGGATGTGATCCAGTCCACGGCGCGCCTTGAGATCCACCTGGTCGAGGGCGGCCCGTTCGCGACTGAAGACGAGGCTCGGCAGTCCCTGGGCGGTACGGTCCCGTTTGACCAGGAAATGGTGCACGCACAGCCCGGCGCGTCCAGCGCGAGCTCAGGCGACCAGGTGTACCTGCTCAAGCGCACAGCCGAGGTCGCCGGCACCGATATCCGTGATGCGCAGTCCGGCACCAACCAGAACACCAACGAGCCGGAGGTCACCTTCTACCTGACGACCTCGGCCGGCAACCATTTTGCCGACTTCACCTCGCAAAACAAGGGCAAAGGCCTCGCGGTGGTGCTCGACAACCGGATTCGCGAGGTGGCCAACATCCGCGACCAGATCCGCGATACGGGCACGATCTCCGGCGGGTCGATGAGCGCGCAGGGCGCGCAGGACCTGTCGATGCTCCTGAGGACCGGCGCACTGCCGGCTTCGATCCACTACCTGCAGGAAAGCTCGGTCGGCCCGTCGCTCGGCGCGGACTCGATCCGCCAGGGCGTGCTCGCGTCGGTGGTCGGCATGCTGGCCGTCATGGTGTTCATGCTGGTGTACTACCGCGGTGCGGGCATCAACGCCGACCTCGCGCTGCTGCTGAACCTCGTCATTCTGCTCGGCTTTATGGGCTTTACGCATGCTGTGTTAACCCTTCCCGGAATCGCCGGGGTCATTCTAACCATCGGTATGGGTGTGGACTCCAATGTGCTCATCTTTGAGCGGATCCGCGAGGAGATGCGCGCAGGCAAAAGCGCCGCGGCCTCGGTCGATCAAGGTTTTGCTCATGCCTGGACCACAATTGTCGATACACACGTTACGACGATTGTGTCGGCAGCCATACTTTTCATTTTCGGTTCGGGGCCTGTGAAGGGCTTCGCCATCACGTTGACCTTTGGCCTGTTCGCGAACATCTTCACCGCTGTGTTCGTTTCGCGAACCATCTTTGACGCCAACGTAAACCGCCGCGCGCGGGGAGAGGCTATTTCAATATGAGCAGCGACATCAGCACCGAGATCAGCAGCGACAAGATTTTAGGGATGCCCCCGGTCATTGGCCGCGGCGTATTTGTCTTTGCCGCCGGCATGGCGCTGGCCGCAGTCTCCTTTTTTGTAGAGCAGGCTGTTGTTAAAGTCGTGCAGAACAACGGGTAGAGCCGCTTCCCTACAGAGGTAAGTGGGCCAGCCTCTGCCAGTGTGGCTTTTCCAAAGAAAAGCCACATCGAGTGAGTGTCCGCAGTACACAGCATCAGGAAAGTGCCCTCAGTTTTCTCCTCAGGAACAGGATCATCGCTTGGAACTGTTTGGCCGCACACAGATCGACTGGTTGGGCAAGAAGTGGTTCTTCCTTGCTGCTTCTCTCGTGCTCAGCATTTCGGGTGTATTTTCACTCGCGTTCTGGCATCACCTGCCGCTGGACGTGGACTTCAAGGGCGGCACGGTGGTGCGCATCCGCTTTGCTGCACCGCCTGACCTGCGCGGGCTGCGGGCAGCGACGGACGCAAGCGCCGGGCTCCATGACGCGCGCATTCAGAGCTACGGGCCTGCCGGCAACCATGAGGTGCTGATCACCCTTGCCGAGGCTGCTACCAAAGAGTCGGCGCTCGATCAGGGTCGGGCAGCGATCGTGTCGGCGCTTGAGAAGCGCTACGCTCGTACCGCGGGTGCGACGGCGGGCACGCTCGACAGTAAATTGGATCTCGATAATGCCGGGCGCGGCACGCTGGCCGCGTTTCTCGGCCGGGCTAACCCCCAGGGGCTGCCTGCAGGCGATGAAGCAGCTGCGGCCTACCTGCGGCAGGCGCAGGCGATCCTGAGTGTGCGCGATGATGTGCAGCACGGCGGACTGCTCGACTCAATCGGCAGTTTGAGCGGCGTTGCCGACGCGCCGACTCTCCATGCGCTTGAGAGCGGTGCCTATCTATCAGGCTTTTCAGTGCGGAACGTCGAGATTGTGGGCCCGCAGGTGGGCGCGCAGCTGCGCAAGCAGGCGCTGCTCGCGACCGTGTACTCGCTCCTCGGCATGCTTGTGTATCTCTGGTTCCGGTTTGAGCTGATCTACGGTGTAGCCGCGGTGGTCGCGGTCTTCCACGACACATTGATTACCGTCGGCATGTTCTCGCTCTTCGACAAGGAAATATCCCTGACCGTCATCGCGGCGATTTTGACGCTGATCGGGTATTCGATGAACGACACGATTGTGGTTTTCGACCGCATACGGGAGAATCTGAGAGCGACGCGTCGTGAGCCGCTTGCCGAAGTGGTGAACCGCTCCATCAACCAGACTTTGAGCCGAACCGTGCTGACCTCGGGGCTCACGTTTTTGACCGCCTTGTCGCTGTACATCTTCGGCGGCGAGGTGCTGCGCGGTTTCTCGTTCGCGCTCGTGATCGGCATCCTGGTCGGCACCTACTCCTCGATCGCCGTCGCTGCGCCTATGCTGGTGGCCTGGCAGGAGCGCCGCGCGGGTTCTGCGCGTGCAGCGGCGCTGCCCGCGGCACGGCGTGCCAAGGCGTAGTTCATAGCCCTGTCGGCACCTTAATTAGTCCCGTCGGTAGCTTGATCAGGCTGGGAAAAGCCCAAGTCTGGTGGTGTGCGTGCTCCCTTGCGGCAGTGTCGTCAAGGGTGCGAGACAGGCTTCCAGGCGAGCTCGCTCACCGGGCGTCCGAAGCGATGAAGGGCCTGCCTCTTGGGCTCGCACGGAGGAGATAGCAGGTCCTCCGCTTCGCCCAGGATGACGCCTTCATTCCTGGACTTCTTGCACGTTCTCTCAGGACCGATCAGACGACCAGCTGCTCGCGCCGTGGAGTGTCCGCCCGCGAACGCCAGTACGCCCGTCTTTTCAGACGCTCACTCCGTGTGATACAAACACGGTACTCAAAAGTCATCTTGACGAGTTCGCCGGCTTTGCGCTTACCCGAACCGTCACCCGTAAAAAGTTGGGAACAAAACATACGGGTCCCGGTGTCTACCTGTTCAACAGAGTCCGATCCACCCGAGGTACAGGCCATGTTTGAAGATTCATTGATGGAGTCGGGCGGCAAGATCAAGACAAAGAGCAAGTACTACACGATCGTCGGCGTCGTGCTGAATGGGTCGATCCTTGCTGCGTTGATCCTGATCCCGCTGCTGTACCCTGAAGCGCTGCCGAAGGCGGCGATGTCGACCATGCTGGTCGCCCCACCGCCTCCTCCGCCGCCCCCACCCCCGCCGCCCCCGCCGCAGGTTGTCCATGTGGTGCAGGTGCATATGGCGAACGAGCTGCAGGCACCGACCAAGATTCCGAAAGTCATCAAGATTACCAATGACGCGCCGCCGCCGCCGACGACGGTGGGCGTGATCGGCGGGGACACAGGCAGCGGCGGCGGTATCCTGGGCGGCATCGGGACAGGTCCGGCTCCGGTGGTCAAAGCAGCTCCGCCGAAGAAGATTGCCATCTCGTCCGGCGTTGCGGCAGGCAATATTCTGTCGAAGCCTGAGCCGAGCTATCCCGCCATCGCGAAGGCAGCACGCATTCAGGGTACGGTGGTGCTGTCGGCCACCATCTCGAAGTCCGGCACCATCGAGAACCTGACCCTGGTGAGCGGCCCGGCCATGCTGGCTGCGGCGGCAGAAGATGCCGTACGGCAGTGGCGATACAAGCCCTACCTGCTGAACGGCGAGCCTGTGGAGGTCCAAACGCAGGTCAATGTAACGTTCACCCTGGGCGGGTAGTCCTCCAAGGCTTGATCAGGAAAGTTTAACCAGGGCGGGTAAAGCACCACCCGCCGCACCCTTTCCGGCAGAGCGCCTGTTCCGCGTTCTGCGCGACATTGTGAACCGCACGCAACCTACAAGCAACGACCCCCAGGAGGGATGATTCAGTGATACTCGCTCACTCACAGTTCGCGGCAAACCCGGCGGCACTTGGCCTCTGGTTCCAGGATCAGGCAGCGCCCACAGTCGGCTTTTCGCCGATCGAGCTTGCGCACAACATGGGCCCCGTCGCCCTTGCGGTCGTCGGCGTGCTCTTCATCATGTCGATCTGGTCGCTGGCCGTCATGATCGACCGCGCGCTCTACTTCTCGGCAGCCCGCAAGCAATCGCGCGACTTTGCGCCCCGCGTTGCCGGCGCTCTGCGCGAGAACAAACTCGATGAGGCGATCAAGGTTGCCGACCGCAACAAGAAGTCGCACCTCGCCGAGGTAGTCACGGCCGGTCTGCAGGAGTTCCGCAACTACGGCGGCGGTCAGGTCACGGTCGAGCAGATCGAGTCGTCCAAGCGCGCACTGGAGCGTTCGGAAGCCATTGTGCATGCAAAGCTGAAGCGCGGCCTTGGCGGCCTGGCCACCATCGGCTCGACAGCGCCGTTCGTCGGGCTGTTCGGCACGGTTGCCGGTATCTTGAAGGCCTTCCAGGAAATTGCCGTGCAGAAGACGCCGGGTATCGGCGCCGTCGCTTCCGGTATTTCGGAAGCCCTGGTGACGACCGCATTCGGTTTGCTGGTCGCGATCCCCGCCGTGATGACCTTTAACTACTTCACGAATAAGGTGGAGGCGTTTGACGTCGAAATGGATAACTCGGCCAGCGAGCTGGTCGACTACTTCCTCAAGCAGAACCGCCGCTAAGCTTTCCGTGTGAGCGAGAGCAGGCCTGACCCAAGTCGGGCCTGCGACACACGTTGAATTCTAGAAGCTTGCTGAAGACCCAGAGAAGATCCGGAAAAGACAGGAACAACAATGGCACTGGTAAATCGGGACGAAGGACGTAAGGTCAACTCCAATATCAATGTCACCCCTATGGTGGACGTTATGCTGGTGCTGCTGATCATCTTTATGGTCATTACGCCGATGCTGACGAACAAGGTAAACGTGACGCTGGTGAACTCAAAGAATGCCATCGCCATGGAAGATGCAAGCAAGGAAGATGCCGTCGTGATCGCCGTGACGCGCGACGCGAAGGTGTACCTGGGGCAGAATCAAATATCACTCGACCAGCTGGGTGCGGCTGTGCAGGATCGTTTACAGGACAAGCCCAACAAGGTTGTATATTTTCGCGCGGATCAGCGTTCGCACTACGGCTCTGTAGAGGATGCGATCGACGCAGTCCGCACGGCAGGCGTGGAAGAGGTTGGTTTGCTGACCGATCAGCATGGCGGGCCGGCCGCAGGCGGCCTGTAGTTTCGCGCGTCTTCGAAATAGCTTGAAGCTAGAAATTCGTAAGTGACAGGGGAACAGCTCTATGGCTATGGGAAGCGGTGGCGGCCCGGGTGGGTTGAGCGCCGATATCAATGTAACTCCGCTGATTGACGTGTTGCTGGTGCTCCTGATCATCTTTATGGTGATTGTGCCGGTTACCCCGCATGGGCTGGATGCGATGGTGCCGCAGCCGCCCAAGACGCATAACGAGCAGCCGAACGACAAGACGATTGTCGTGCAGGTTCTCGGCAATGGCGTGGGCCAGCCAAGCTACAAGATCAACGAAGATTCAGTAGCATTCCAGGACCTGCAGGGCCGCCTGGCACAGATATACGCCGCGCGCGCGCAGAAGATCATGTTCATCAAGGGTGATGCGAACCTGAACTTCCAGAGTGTTGCGCAGATTGTCGATGTAGGCAAAGCGGTAGGCGTCGACCATATCGGCCTGATTACTCCAAAGATTGAAGCAGGCCAGTAGCGAAGGCCGCTGCGAGGCTCCGTGTCGTGGCCACGTAGGGAGCGATTCCGGGCGGCGCATATGACACTTGCATAGTCGCTCGAACGGATTACAATCGCTCCGCAGGCCTTCTGAAGTATTTCCCAGTTGCGAGACTCAGGGCCGACCCTGCTGATCGAAGGAGAAGAGACACAGAATGAATCGAACCGCACGTGTTCCGGTGCTGGCCGCGGCTGCTCTGTCGCTGTTGGTCTTTTCGACCGGGTGCAAACGCCTCGAGGCCCGCGACCAACTGAATAAAGGCGTTCAGGCGTACAAGTCAGCGAAGTATGAGGACGCCATTAACCACTTCCAGAACGCGGTCAACCTGGACCCGACTTATCCAATGACGCGCATCTACCTGGCCACTGCCTATGCGCAGCAGGTAGTCCCGGATCTAACGACTCCAGACAATCTGAAGAAGGCCGATCTCGCGATCAGCAGCTACCAGAAGGTTCTGCAGGAAGACCCAAGCAGCGTGACCAGTCTGAAGGGCATTGCCGGGCTGTATTACAGCACCGACAAGATGGATCTGGCGAAAGAGTGGCAGGAAAAAGTGATCCAGGCCGATCCAAAAGATCCGGAAGCGCCCTACACCATCGGCGCTATTGATTGGAAGGCTGCGTATAAGAACGCCCAGAAGGATCTGTCGTCGAACGGTCTGCAGAACGATGACAAGGGCAATGCGAAGATGTCGAAGCAGGTCTGCGCGATCGTGAAGAAAGACAACGAACCGCTGGTGACCGAGGGGTTGAAGTACCTCAACCAGGCTGTGGCGCTTCGTCCCTCCTACGATGAAGCGATGACCTACCTGAACCTGATGTACCGGCGCAAAGCGGACACGGACTGCGGCAACCCGGCAGAACAGACAGCCGACCTGGCCCAGGCGCAGCAGTGGGTGGATAAATCCATGGGAGCCCGCAAGGCGAACGAGATCCAGAAGGAGAAGTCGGCGGCCGGCGGCGTCGTTCTGGACGACTCGAAGTAGAGAACCTCCGCTTGAAGTGAAAAGCCCCGGCAGATTGCCGGGGCTTTTGCATTGCCGGGAGCCTGGTCGATGCTAAAGCTGCTGTACTTGTCCGGTCTGCCAGGAGCGGTACGCCGCGTCCAGCGTGCGCTGGTTCAGCAGTCCCTCCGCAGCAGACGCGCGGTACGGTACCGGCCCACCGCTGGCTGCCTCCGCAAAGCCGTCCAGCATGCGCGAGAATGCGTCCGCATTCGAGACCGGCTGCTCCACCACCACGGCACCATTCTGCCGGTGCACCAGCGATACCGGGTGGTCCACCGTCATGGCGTCTTCGCAGATCAGGCTGCCGCGCTCCCCTACCACTTCCACCAGCGACCGGTAGGCAGCGCGCGTCGTAGTCGTAACCGTGCCCATGGCACCGGAGCGGAAGGCGAGCGACACCACGGCATGCGATTCGACCTCGCCTGACCCGGCATCGCGGTGTGCAAGCGTGCCCACTGAAGTGACTGAGTCAGCCAGCACGTAGCACAGCGCATCGATGCAATGGATGCCTACGTCGCCGATCGGCCCGCCGCGCGCGAGTGTCGGGTCATTGATCCAGGTGCGCGGGCTTTTGGCCGCTTCGTAGCAGAACTGCGCATGGGCCAGCTGCGGCTTGCCGATGCGCCCCTCCGCAATCCAGCGGCGCATCAGGTCAAGCGCCAGGTTGTAGCGCATGTTCTGCGCCACGCCGAACATCACCCCGGCAGTTTCGGCGGCTGCGATCATCTCCTCGGCCTCCGCGGCGTTCATGGCAAGCGGCTTTTCGCACAACACCGGCTTGCCGGCCGCAAGCGCAAGCAGCACGTGCTCCCGATGCAGCGCGTCGGGTGAGGCAACAAACACCGCGTCGATTTCAGGCGAAGCGCACAACTCTTCAGCCGACGCAAACACCCGCGGGATTCCGAAGCGCTTCGCGTCGTCTGCAGCCTTTGCCGGGTCGCGACGCCAAAGCCCGCCAAGCCTGGCCACCGCAGCCCCGCGAAAAGCAGGTATCAGCCGTTTTGCCGCATGGTGCCCGAAGCCCACTATGCCGAATCGCATTTTCACACCCCGCTCCAGATTGAACGATGCCTTCGCCAGCAGGCGCTACTTGGCGCCGTGCTTGAAGATGTCCTGCGCGTAGTAGTTTTCTACCCGCGCCTGGTCGCGCAGTACCTCAAGGTAGGCATTTTTCAGCAGCTGCGACCGCGTCTCCCTGAGCTGCTGCCGGATCGACTGCTGCACACGTGGATCGTTCAGGTCGCGCTGCCCGGCGGCTTCCCGATCAATCAGTCGGTAAATGGCATACCCGATCGGGTTGCGGGTCGTCGGGTCCAGCAGCGGCAGGGGGTCCGTAATCTGGCCGGGCTGCAGCCGCGAGACGGCGTTAAAGACGGTCATGTCGCCCTTCAGCTGAGACTCTTGAAAGAAGCCCATATCGCCGCCGCTCGAAGCATTGTCCTGCCGCTCGGAGAAGTTGGCCGCCAGCGTGCCAAAATCCTCGCCGCTCTCGAGCCGGTTGTGCAGCATCTCGATCTTCTTCCGTGCTTCCGCGTCGTTCGCCGCTTTGCTGTTCTGCAGGTTGCCGACCGAGGTGGTCTGGCCCTGCGGCGCGGGCAGCGAGGTCACGACAATCTGGGCCACGTGGTACTCGGGTTCCACCAGGTTGTACTCACCCTTGTGCTCGGTGTAATAGGCCGTAATGTCCGCGTCGGTAATGTTGATCTTCGCGTTGATTTCCTTGTTAAAGAGCTTTTCGGTCGTCTTGTTCCGCCGGATGTCCCGCCGCAGATCGTCGAGCGTCAGGTGCTTCTGCGTGAGGCGCTTGTCAAACTCTTCCTGCGTGAACGGTGCCTTCATCTCGTTGATCTGGCTGTCCACGTCTTCATCGGTGGCCGCGAGATTCAGCTTGCCGGCCCGCTGCGCCAGGATCTCCTCATCAATCAGCTGCCGGACGATGTTGAGGCGCACGATGTCTTCCTGCTCAAGGGAAGGCCGCTGCTGATTGTTGCCGAGGGAATCCGCATAGAGCGAGTCCACATCCTTGGCGGCAATCGTCTTACCATTGACCTTGGCAACGACGCCTTCGCTATGCGCGCCCGAGCAGCCTGCGGATATCAGAGAAAAACAAAGCAGAGCGAGCGCGCCGGCTGTGGTTACACCGACGCTGCGCCGCGCTAGGGCATTCATGGAAACCACTGCTGTCTTCAGCGGGTACCGCCTTGTGCGGGCGTGGAGGGTGGCGCGCCCGGCGGGGGCGTAATGCCCTGCGCGCGCAGCGCCCGATCAATCGCAGCCCAAAGCAGCGGAAGCGGCTGCGCTCCGGAAACACGTTCGCCGTCGATGAACAACACCGGCGTTCCGTCGATCTTGAGCGAGTCGGCTTCTTTCAGCGAGGCGCGCACCGCCGAGTCGTCCTGCTTGGTAATACAGCTGTCGAGTGAGGTTTTACTTGCAGCGCCGCGCGCACCCTCCTCGCGCGCCAGCTTGTCGAGCAGCGCGTCTGCTTTCGCTAGATCATGATCCGGTCCGGAGACATCGTCGCCGTGTGCGTGCACGTAGTCCACGTAGCGCCAGTAGCTCACGCTGTTCTGCGCCGCAAGGCAGTTCGCGTCGACCGCTGCGCGCAGCGCCCAGGGATGGATCTGGATCAGCGGGTCGTCCACGTACACCACCTTGACGAGACCCTTGTAGTGGTCCAGCGTCCGCGGGAACAGCTCCGCGTGCATCTTGGCGCAGAAAGGGCACTCGAGGTCGTCGAAATTGACGATTTCCACTTTGGCCGCAGCGTTGCCGCGTACGGGCCGGCCGCCGGTCGGGATGTCGGGCAGCGTCGTGAGGTCGTATTTATTCAAGCGCGCCAGCGTATTGCCGTCCTTCGAGAGCAGAAACTCTGCCGATTCAACGTGCTTCGGCTCGGCCAACGGATAAAAGTCAATGCGTAGACTATCGAAGCCGGGTACCAAGCTGGGCGTTCGCTGCTCCAGGGT
>CAXUDF010000009.1:17152-21422 GCA_964249695.1 uncultured Acidobacteriaceae bacterium | reverse complement strand
GGGTCATGTCCCAGTCGCCGGGCACGCTGAGCTGCGAGCGCACCATCAGGCTGATGCGGCGCTGCTCCTGCGGGGAAATCGTTTGCGCGCCGGCCGGCACCTGCGCACGGCAGCCCGCAGCTGAAAGAAAGCAAAGCGCGGCAAGCAGGAGGGATGGCGGAGCAAAACGAAGCCCGGACAGGAAGGATAACGAGGTCAGAAGTCTCTCCAAAGCCACACTTTATTATTGCATCGGCCTCCGTGCGGCTTTCGGCATCGCTTCTCAGCCCGCGTAAAAAGGTCTCGATTCGCGATGACGATAGGCAAACAGCAAGGAGCCTCTCCTGCGCCCGGTCCGCCAACCGGTGGGCGCGGCTGGCAGCGGCTTGACGGCGTTGACGTGCTGCGCGGCTTCTCCATCTTTCTGGTGGTGGTCCTCCACACCAATATCCGGATCCGCCTGGCCCACACCTCGCTCGGGCGAGCCCTCCCCGGATGGCTGGACACCGCGCTCGGCTGGAATGGCGACAACGGCGTGACCATCTTCTTTGCGATCTCTGGTTTTCTGATCACCAGCACCGCCATGCGGCGCTGGGGCAGCCTGCGCGCCATCCGACTCAAGGAGTTTTATGGCCTGCGCTTCTCGCGCATCGCCCCGCTGCTCCTCGGTCTGCTGCTTGTGCTTAGCGTGTTTGACCTGCTGCACGTTCCATACTTCGTCATCAGCAAGACCAGCCTTGTCCGTGCCGTGGTCGCCGTTTTGGGATTCCACTTCAACTGGCTCGAAGGCCGGGTCGGGTACCTGCCGGGCAACTGGGATGTTCTGTGGTCGCTCTCCGTGGAAGAAGCCTTTTACCTGGTCTTCCCGCTCATGTGCGTGCTGCTGCGTAAGCGCGGGCTGATCCTGCTGCTGCTGCTCTTTGTTGCCATGGGTCCCTTCGCACGCACCATCTGGACAGCGGGTCGCCCGGTCTGGCAGGAGAAAAGCTATCTGGGCGGCATGGATGCCATCGCGCTCGGCTGCCTGACTGCACTGGCACTTGAGCGGTATGGCAGCCGCATTCTGAAACGTCCGGCGCTGTTGCGAACAATGGAGATCGCCGGGCTCGCCATATACGCGCTGGTTCTCGGTTCCCACTGGGCGACCGGCCGGCTTGGTCTGTACCGTACCGGGCTCGATGGGTCCGTGCTCGCGCTTGGCAGCTGCTGCCTGATCCTCGCCGCCGCGGCGCGGCCGCGGCGTGCAGGTGTTGTGAGCGCGCCCTGGGCATGGCTGGGGCGGCACAGCTACGAGGTGTACCTGACCCACATGTTTGTGGTGACCGGCGCAGTCGCGTGGTGGAAGCAGCGCGGCTCGCCGATGGGCTGGACAGCCACAGCCTGGTACGGCGTGATCCTCGCCGGTGCGGTGCTGCTGGGTGCCGCGCTCGCCCGCTGGTACACCGAGCCGGCAAACCGCTTTCTGCGCGCGCGCTGGCGAGAAAGCCCTCGCGAGCTGGGCGCCGTGGAAGCCGCTGGCCGGCACGAGTCTCTCTCGACGTGACGCCCGAGTCTCAGGCGACCATCGCCGGGCGGCTTATGTCGTTCAGCTTCTCCAGCGCAGCCGCCGGCAGTGTCAGCTCGGCCGCTTTGATCAGGTCCTCAAGCTGGTCGAGGCTGGTCGCGCTGGCAATCGGTGCCGTGATGCTCGGCTGCGCCATGAGCCAGGCCAGAGCCACCTGGGTTGCGTTGCCGCCCAGCGTGTGTGCGACTTCTTCCAGCACCCGCACCAGGCGAAAGCCATGCTCGTTCGTGTACTTTGCCACTCGCGAGCCGCGTACTTTGCCCTCCGTATCGGCGGCAGAACGATATTTGCCAGTCAAAAAGCCCGAAGCCAGGGCAAAATACGGCACGCAGCCGATGCCGAACTCCTGGACGACCGGCTCAAGGGTGTTCTCGTACTCGGCGCGCTCCAGCAGGTTGTAGTGCGGCTGCAGGCTTTCGTAGCGCGGCAGGCCCTCCGTATCGGCCAGCTCAAGCGCAGCGCGCAAACGGTCCGGCCCGAAGTTGGAAGCGCCGATCGCCCGTACCTTGCCGGCAGCGATCAGCTCCCCGAAGGCGCCGAGGGTCTCCGCGAGCGGCGTTTCCGGGTCGTCCTTGTGCGCCTGGTACAGGTCGATCCGGTCGGTCCCGAGCCTCTGGAGCGAAGCATCCACGGCCTCCCGGATGTACTCCGGCCGCAGCCCCACACGTCCCCCGCCCATGTCCATCCCGAGCTTGGTTGCCAGCACCACCTTGTCTCGCTTGCCGCTGCGCTGGAACCACCGGCCCAGGATCGTTTCCGACTCCCCGCCCTGGTGGCCCTCCGCCCAGCGCGAGTACACGTCCGCCGTATCGATGAAGTTCCCGCCGGCGTCCACAAAGCGGTCCAGGATCCGGAACGAGGTCGCCTCATCCGCGGTCCATCCAAAAACGTTGCCGCCCAGCATCAGCGGGGTTACCTCGAGGCCTGAGCGGCCGAGTGCGCGTAACTTCATCATTTCCTTCTTCCTTCCCCTTGGGCGCTGCAGGGTCAAGCCTAGAAAACCCGCAGCCCCGGGCTTAGCGAGCCGGCCGAGCCGACACCGGCGAGCGTAAACGAAAACAGGTACTGGGTGTCATTGCGCAGATTGTTGCCGAAGGCGTACTTGCGCGTTTCAAACGCGATCCCGCAGCAGTCGCGGTTGTAGCCGGCCTGCGCGCCCAGGTACTGCGCCTGCCCCTGCACCACGTCATAGCCCAGGTTCAACCCGGCTGAAAGCCCGTGCTTGGTGGGCGACCCGTAAATGGCAGCAAGGTGCAGCTGGTTAAATGCCGATTCGGCGCTGATCGTGTTCGGGTTAGGCGCGTTGGGCAGCGAGGTGACCTGCGGCAACAAATTGAACAATCGTGAATCCCCGACTGAAAAGAAATAGCTCCGCAGCCGATAAGAGGCAAAGACGTTGCTCGCGGAAAGCCGGCCGCTGTGCACGTCGTAGTCCAGGTCCCACTCAAGATCGGTGGCGCGCGTGGTGCGCACGCGCAGCCGTGAAATAACCGGCGAGTTATTGCGTGCACTCGACAGAAAGGCGACGCCGGTCAGGTCGAGCGTGGAGGCAAACACATTGCGCTGCCCAGCGACGACTGCACCCCCGAAGGTGGGGTTCAGGTAGTAGCGCTGCGCAACGGTCCAGGTAAGCCAGTCCGTGGTTCCGCCGCCGCAGGTGTCGCTTGGGCCAAGCGCTTCGTCGCCTTTGCAGGGGTGCGGGTGCAAGTGGCGCAGGAAAATGCGCTGGGTCAGCCCGTACTCAACCTCGTTTGTATCGGTCAGCGCGTCGGCCACGTCAAAGCGCAGCGTGCTGGCAAAGTGATTCACGCCGGTCACATAGTGCCAGCTCAGCTCGGGCTCGATGGTATGGCGCAGCTCGCCGCCGCCGAACCAGCGCCGCACCAGCGGGGAGCTGTAGTCGCGCTCCAGAGTGGGCGGGTGCAGCGAAACATCGGCGAGAAAAGCGGCGCGATTCAGGCTCTGGCCGAGCTCGGCGACCGGCACACTGCCCGGTATGCCCGGCTGCTGGCTCTTGCCGTAAAACGTCTCGCGGAAGCCGGCCTCGGACCGCAGCGTCCAGCCGTCGGCGCTCAGGGGCAGCGCGAGGTGCGGGAAAACATCAAGGCGCGGCACAAATGTAGTCGTGACAAAGCCCGGCTCCGCGCGCGAAAGTGCGTCGGCCGAAGCCTCGCCGCCCCACAGCAGCGGCAACCTGCCGAGAGTCCGACCGAGAGGCTGATCGATTGCGTCCAGGTGCAGCTCCGGCACGTGCAGCACCTTGATTTCGTCGCCGGGATTGGTGCTGCGGAAGTTCTGGTAGCGCTCAAAACGGCCGGTAGCGGCATACCCATCGCGCTCTCGGATTAGGTACGCGGACGAGTGCACCTCAGAGTTGATCGCGGAACTGTAATTCTCCTCAAACACCTGCCGATAGACATAGGACGAGAGGTAATCAACATCGGCGACGGCGCGGGTGTCCGCGTCCAGCTGGCGCTTGCCGTTCAACACGACTTCAACGCCGCCCTCGTAGCCACCCTGGCTCGGGGGCAGGTTATGCGGCTGCCGGTCCAGCAGGGCCCGGAAACGCCCGGCGGCAAAGTTCTCGCCCAGGCCCCGGTAGCGGATCTGGCCAAAGGGGGCGAAGCCTCGGGCCGAGAAGTACTCCGACCCCACCGTCGCATCCGCGCTGCGCCCCAGCACCAGGTACGCCGACTCGCCGCTGATGATGCCCTTCTGCGTGTTGTC
>CAXUDF010000009.1:8299-17052 GCA_964249695.1 uncultured Acidobacteriaceae bacterium | reverse complement strand
GCAAAGGGGTTGGGCGCGGTGAAGACAAAGCGGTCATGCGTCACGGACCGCACGCCCAACGTGCCGGTCGCGTCGTAGTAGTGTGCCGTGTGCGCGTCCAGGTTCATGGTGCCGTGATCGGCAACCATGTGCTCGTCCGACGGGCCGCCATCGACGGTGACATGGCCGGTCGCGTCCACGGTCGCGGTCGCCGTGTTGTAGACGGCGTGGTCGGCACGCACCCGGTAGCTCTTGTAAAGGATCAGGGTGTCGCCGTCGAGCGTGTAGATGTCGCCGGCCTTGGTTTGAAGGTTCGCTTCAATATGAACCGGGGTGCCCGGCGGGGGAGCGTCGATGGGGACCGCAATCCCGGTATTGACCACGTCAGAGCTTGGGGTCGGTAGCAGAATCGGCGCCGGCAAAGGCGCTGGCTCTTCAGGCGCGGGTGCCGGCGCAGGCGTACTTGCGGGCTCCGGCGTAGGCACAGGCTGCGCAAAGGCCGGGTCGGGGCCGGGGGTCAGCGGCGTGTCGCCGGCCGGCATCGCGTCTGTCGATGCCCCTGAAGGGGACCCCGGCGTCTCTCCCGGCTGGGGCACGGGAGAAGGCTTTTGCGGGGCGGCCTGCTGCTGCGGCTGCTCGGCCTGAATGGGGTTCGCCGGCACTGCCTGGGGTAGCTCATTCATCACCCCCGACGCCTGCAGGGGATGGTGACAGAGCAAAATCAGCGTGATACACCAAGTTGTGCGGAATCTCATGCGGCGGGCACCCTCAGCATAGCAAACGCTTAGGACGGTTCAAGGCAAGGGAAAGCCGCTCGCTCTGCGCAGGACAGTCGTCGGCCGCTTGTTGCCGCTTGCCTTCCGGAAGGCGCAACCGGTGGTCGTTTCTCCGCAATTCCCACTCTCCTCTCCCGTGAGTCTTCGCAGTTGGTTTGCGGTAGATCGGGACGAGGAAGAAGGATCCATTGAGCACATTCGTGTCGGTTCCCAACAGCTCAGTCGCTCCGCACCGTGGGCTGCCCGCCCGCTCCGCCGAATCAGAGGCGAACTGGAAGGTCGAACTACAGGCCCGGCTGCAGGCACACCGGCAGCGCCGCGCTGAAGCCTCCTTAGTGGGCGAGCCTGCCTCAACAGACCCGCAGCACCGGGGCCCGCAGAGCTCGGCTGTAGCGGCCCGGGTTGCCGCGCGATACCGTGCCGCGCCCTCGTATCAGGCGCTGCTGGCAGCCTCGGCTGAAGCAGCGCAAACCGCTGCCGAAGCGGCGCTGGAGGCGCATGCGGCCGCTGCTGCCGTCCTTGCCGCCTGGGAAGCGACTTCAGCACAGCCATCGGGGGACTTCTTTACGGGCGCGCCCCGTGCGGAGCCGGCCCCGGCGGCAGGTGCAGGTCTGCGCTCCTGCGGATCGAACGATGCCCGGCTGCACGGGCTCCAGACCGCTTCGGTCGAGCACCCTGTGCCGCTGCCCGAGCGCGCCGCACCCCCGCCGCGGCCGTCCGTCGCTGTTCGCGCGCGCACGCTCGTCGATGCATTTGCAGAGGCGGTTGTGCCGGCCGCGCAAAGCCTGCCTGCCAAGCTGATCGAGTTTCCGCGCGAACTGATTGCCCCGCGCAAGCAGCGGCCGCGTCTTGCGGAGGGTCCGCTGCTTGCGCAGGAAGCGCCGAGTGCGCCTTTACGCATCTTTGAGGTAGGCACGGGTGAAGTAGGTACGGGCGAAGTAGGCGACGGGCAAGCATCCGGTCCAGGTGTCACGGAGGCGTCCATGTCTCCGGAGTTGTCGGAAGCGCCGCAGACTCGCATTTCGCGGCACATGGAGCGGTATGGCGGCCAGAGCGTGAGACACGACGAAGACCGCAAAGCATTCTCTGACTCGCTCGACAAGGCTCGTGAGCCGTTGCCGGCGAGGGAGGGAACTCCGCGCGCGGGAAGCGGATGGGGTTCGATCCGCCTCGGGGAACATCCGCGCGCTGACGCGCCTATCGCGCCCAGCCCGGCAGCGCGCCGCACAGAACACGGCTACGACTCGGAACTGGTGCCGGTGCTTCACGATCTGGCTCCGCTCTCGAGCCGCCTGATGTCGGCGCTGGTGGACGGAGGGCTGGTGTTCGGCTCGTTCCTGGTGGCGGTTTTGCTGTTTGTCTCCTGCACACCGCACCTGCCGGCCGGCAAGGCGGCTCTGGGCCTTGCATTGCTGGCCTTGTGCGTGTTGGCCGCGTTTTACGGCTGGCTGTTTATGAGCTTTGGCGGCGGCAGCACCCCCGGGATGCGATACACGCGGATTGCGATCTGCACTTTTGCCGACAGCAATCCCACCCGCAGGGAGCTGCAGGGCCGGGTGCCCGCGACCGCGCTGGCACTGCTGCCGCTGGGTCTCGGGGTGTTCTGGGCCATCCTCGACGAAGACAAGCTGGGCTGGCACGACCGCATGACGCGCACGTACCAGCGCTCGTACAAGTAGGCTGAGGCCGGGTGAGCGCTGCGCCTGACGAGGCCCGCACAGAAGGACGCCCTCTGCAGCTCTACGCCATTACCGATCGCCAGTCGCTGGCGCCCGCCGCCGCCTCGCACGCGCCCGCTTGGGAAGCCTCGCTCCTGTTGCAAATAAAAGAATGGGTGGCCGGCGGTGTGGACTGGGTGCAGCTGCGCGAGAAGGACCTGCCGCCTGCACAGCTGCTCTCGCTGGCGCGGCAGGCCGCCGCAATCACGCGCAGCCCAGGCAGCCGGACCCGCCTGCTCGTCAATGGGCTTGGCCCGGAGCAAGCGCTTGGCTGCGAGGCACACGGTGTCCACCTCGCGGGCGGCTTTTCTGCTGAGAGCGTGCGGGCGGTATGCAGCGCGGGATCTCTGGTTTCGGTGAGCTGCCACAGCCTCGCTGAGCTCGAGGCGGCGCGCGCGGGCGGCGCGACGCTGGCGTTGTGGGCGCCTGTTTTCGGCAAATCCCTGGCGGGCCGCGAGGTTGTGGCTGGTACCGGCATTGAGGCGTTGGCAGCGGCCTGCGAACACGCGGCACCGCTGCCCGTATTTGCGCTGGGTGGTGTCTCTGTCCGCACTGCAAGAGCCTGCAGAGCTGCCGGCGCTGCCGGGGTGGCGGGAATCCGGCTCTTCCAGCAGACTCTTCAGGAGGAAGACTGGCGTGCACTGCGCTAGCTGAGGCCGTGTCAAGCGATGCAGCATTCGGCTATAGTTTGGCGGACGAACATGACGCGCCACGGGAAACTCGGGCGCGGGCGACGAAGTAAGACGATCGGAGACATACACGATGCCGCAGTTTTCACGCAGAAACTTTCTGCAGGTAGGTGCCGGGGCCGCGCTCGGGCTCCGCGGCCGCCACTTTGCCCTGGCGCAGCAGCCCACCGCGCCCACGCCCGGCGAGCCGGTGCGATACGCCTCCATCGGCGTTGGCATCCAGGGCTCAAACCTGCTGCGCAGCGCGGTCGGCTTGTCGGGCGGCAAGTGCGTTGCGGCTGCTGACCTGTACGACGGCCGGCACACGCTTGCGCAGGAGATTGCCGGACGCGATATCCGCACCACGCGACGCTACCATGAGCTGCTCGAGGACAAGCAGATCGAGGCCGTCATCGTCGCAGTCCCCGATCACGCGCACCGGCAGGTGGTGGTCGACGCGCTGGCTGCGGGCAAGGACGTGTACTGCGAAAAGCCGATGTCGCACTCGATCGCCGACGGTGAGGCCATGGTGCATGCGTCGCAAAGCGGGCGCAACTTTGTGCAGGTGGGCTCGCAGCGCGTGTCTTCGCCCTTGTTTCTGCAGGCCAAATCACTCTTTGACGCGGGCGCCATCGGCGACCTGCTGCAGGTGGAGCTGCAGCTGGGCCGCAACTCGCCCGGCGGCGCGTGGGAGTACCCGCTGCTGCCGGACCTGTCGCCGGCAACGCTGGACTGGGACGCCTGGCAAGGCAGCGCGCCGAAGAAGGCCTTCGACCCGATCACCTTTCATCGCTGGCGCTGCTTCCGTGAGTACGGCACCGGCATGGCGGGTGACCTGATGGTGCACCTGGTGAGCGGCATGCAATGCGTCACGGGAATCAACGCGATGCCTGACCAGGCTTACACTTTTGGCGGCATTCACCGATGGAAGGACGGGCGGAACATGCCGGACGTGCAGACCACCGTGTTCGCCTACGGAGCGGTACCCGTGTCGGTGCGGTTGTCGCTCGGTACGGAAACGCCGGAGGTGACGCGGATAATGGGCTCGAAGGGGATCCTTGAGGTGTCGAACAGCGCGGTTACGCTGACCTCGCAGCTGGGCGTGGACCGCTCCCCCGATTATGGGTTGAGCGGCTGGCCCTCGGCGGAGCACGCCGCCTATGAAAAGCAGTGGCACGCGGAGCATGATCCGGAGCTCCTGCGGCAGCCGCTGGACGAGGTGAGCGTGTGGCACGGGCCGACCTGGGATGACCTGCATCCGCACCTGGCGAACTTTTTTGTGTCAGTCCGCACCCGCAAGCCGCCAGTAGAGGACGTGGTGTTCGGCCACCATGCGGCCGGAGCCTGCCACATGGCCAACCTGTCGTACTTTCAGGGCAAAGTCATCCAACGCCCTGAGCGTTCAGCATGAACCGACGGCCCTGAGCCGACGAGCCGGGAGCTTAAAATAAAAGCATGTTGATCACGGTGACCGATCTCGAGCGCGAGCCGCTGCACTACGACACATCCTTTCCGCCGGACGGCATCGACTTCGGCGGCGAGGCCGAGCAGAAGGGGCCCATGACGGCAGCCGGGCTGGCCGAGCTGCTGGAAGAGCATCGCGGGCCCAAGGAAATCGTGCAGGACATCCGGATTCGCGGCACCTACAAGGGTCTGTTTGAGGTGCCGTGCGCGCGCTGCCTGGACGCTGTCAAGCACCCGCTGTCGGGCGACTACGACGTACTATTTCGACCGGTCGGGGTGGACTCGGACGACCGCGAGCGCTCCATCGGGGCGTCAGAAACGGAAATCGGGTATTATGACCAGGGAAGCGTCCTGCTCGAAGATGTACTTCGAGAGCAGGTCCTCCTGTCCCTGCCTGCCCGGACATTGTGCCGGGAAGACTGCAAGGGAATCTGTCCGCGCTGCGGGGCAAATGGGAACAACGATCCATGCGCCTGCGAGGCGCTTCCGGCGGATCCGCGGTGGTCGGCTTTGGGCGACCTGCGTAGCCGGATGAAGACCATGTAAAGGTGCCGTCGCGTTGATTGTGTATTGAGCTTCGCCCGAGCGGCGAAGAGCCCGTGGCAGGCCAGGCCGCCCGGGATTGTTTGAAAGGAATCTACCGTGCCGAATCCGAAACGCCGCCACTCCAAGGCGCGCTCCTCCAAGCGCCGCGCCCATGACTTCTTGACTGCTACCGGGCTCTCCGAGTGCCCGAACTGCCACGAGCGCAAGCTGCCCCATCGCGTGTGCGGCAAGTGCGGCACCTACAAGGGCCGCGATGTGCTTGAAACCAAGGAAGCCAGCTAGCCCGCTCCCTTGACGCAGATGCTGACCGACATCGCTGTCGATGCCATGGGGGCTGATAAGGCGCCCGACCCGGAAATCTGCGGCGCCATCCAGGCTGCGCGCGAGCTCCCGGTGCGGGTGCTGCTGGTCGGTCCGCAAGACCGGCTCGCCCCGCTGCTGGAAGAAGCTCTGCGCGGCGAAAAGCTGCCGATTGAGATCGTCCACGCGAGCGAGCACATCGCCATGGACGAAAAAGCAGCCCAGGCGGTTCGCAACAAAAAAGACAGTTCCATGCGTGTCGGGCTAAAGCTGGTGCGGGAGCGCCGCGCCGCAGGCTTCCTGACGGCTGGCAATACCGGCGCGGCCATGGTGACTGCAAAAATGGTGCTGGGCGCGCTGCCCGGCGTGGACCGCCCCGCGCTCGCGGCGGTGCTGCCGACCACGGCCGGCACCCCGTGTGTGCTGCTCGACGTGGGCGCGAACGTGGATTGCCGCCCGCAAAACCTGGCGCAGTTTGCCGTGATGGGGGAGCTGTATGCGCGCTCCGTACTGAAAACACGTCGGCCCCGCGTCGGCCTTTTGTCTATCGGCGAAGAAGAAGGCAAAGGCAACGAGCTGACCAGCGAAGCGTTCGCGCTGCTCAAGAGTCTGCCGTTTGACTTCATCGGCAACGTGGAGGGGCGCGACATTTACAATGGTCACGCCGACGTGATTGTCTGCGATGGCTTTGTGGGCAATGTGGCGCTCAAGACCAGTGAGGGGCTCACCCGGCTGGTACGCGACATGCTCAAGGACTCGCTGCGGCGGACCGTCACAGCGCAGGTAGGCGCGCTGCTGTCGCGCAAGGCGTTCTCGGCCTTCAAGCGAAAGACTGACCCTTCGGAATACGGTGGGGCGCCGCTGCTCGGCGTGCGCGGTGTCTGCATTGTCGGGCATGGCTCGTCCAACGACCGTGCCATCCGCAATGGGATCCGGGTAGCCGCGGAGTTTGCGGAGGCCGGGGTCAACGGGCTGATTGAGGCAGAGTTCTCCGGCAGTTAAGCCGTCGAGAACAAACCGCTTCCGGGCCTATGCTTCGGCCCCGACAGGCGCCGGCTGAATACTTCCGTCAGGGTGGCCGATCAGAACCACTCAGTAATAACACTATTGTGGTAGTGTTCCGCATCGCTCGGCTCGGTGCCTCCCCTGCACCTGTAGCGCCGACGATGGAGGACTCCCACCATGACGTTACCCAGACGCATTCTCACGGTAGTACAGGCCGGTGCAGTCCTTGCCGGCGTGGTTTTTTCTTCGGCATACAGCCAAGCACAGGAATCCGGACTCGAGCCTGCCAGCTCGGCTGAGATCCAGCAGCTGCTGCGTGTGCAGCAGAGCGAAACCGCGGTGCTGTTTGAGCGGCAGACACCGCCGCGGGTGCCGGTCGACGCGTTCGACCGCCTGTTTATGTGGAACGAGATCGCGCTCGATACGACCGCGATTGACCACACGCCGATCGCGCCGGGGCAGAACCGGGTGTTTGGCGAGCAGTACGGGCCGGCCCGCGCGAGCCGCGCCATGGCCATCATCCACATCGCCATGTTTGAGGCAGTAAACGCGGCAACCCATCGCTATCGCAGCTACACCGGGCTGCCGGCTGTGCAGGCGCGAGTTTCGCTGAACTACGCGATTGCGCAGTCGGCGCATGATGCGCTTGTATCGCTGTACCCATCGCAGCGCCCGCGTCTCGATGCACTGCTGAGCGCGGATGCGGCAAACATCCGGGGAAGCGCCGGTGCTTTACAGGCAGGCGAAGCGCTGGGCGCGGCGGCGGCCAGGTCCATCCTCGACCTCCGCGCGGGCGACGGCGCACAGGTGCCCGACCCAAGCGTGGGCGGAGCCTTTACGCCGATCGGCGGTGTGGGCCATTGGTCGCCCGACCCTGTGAGCAAGCTGACCGTGTACCTGGGCGCGTACTGGGGGCAGGTCAAGCCGTTCACACTCGCGTCCGGCAGCCAGTTTCGCGCGCCCGCGCCGCCGGGGCTCACCGATCCTGCGTACACAGCTGCGTTCCAGCAGGCGAAGAGCCTGGGCGGCGATCCGCGCCAGGGCACGCCTACCGCGCGCACCGATGCGCAAACCGTTGAGGGAATCTTCTGGTCGTACGACGGAACGCCGGCCCTGTGCGCGCCGCCTCGTTTGTACAACCAGGTAGCGCGCGCCATTGTGCTGGAGCATGGGCTCAACGGGCTTCCGGAAGCGGCGCGCATGCTGGCTGTTATCAACACGGCCATGGCGGATGCTGCCATTGCAGCGTGGGACTCGAAATGGCACTACCAGCTTTGGCGCCCAATTACGGCGATCCGTTCCGCCAACCAGGGCGGCAACACGGCGGTCCAGTCGGATCCGAACTGGTACCCGCTGGGCGCCCAGGCGACCAACACGCGCGGGCCAAACTTTACGCCGCCGTTTCCGGCGTATGTTTCCGGCCATGCAACGATTGGCGGAGCGCTCTTCGAGATCATGCGGCACTACTACCCGGATGCGACGCCGTTTACCTTTGTTTCCGACGAGTGGAACGGCCTGAACAAGGACGTAAGCGGTGCGACCCGGCCGTACATTCCGCTCGCGTTCAAGAATTTTACCGATGCGGAGCGCCAGAATGCGGAAAGCCGCATTTACCTGGGTGTGCACTGGCAGTTCGACGCTGACCAGGGACTTGTGATGGGACACAACGTGGCTGACTGGGTCTGGGACCACGCATTCGAGCCTGTCGACTAGCTCGGCGGCACAACGATCAAGCGGGAGAAAGGCATGCGTTCGGCTTCATCGCAGCCTGAACTCCCGCAAGCCGCCTACTGCTGGGGCGCGGGCGTCGCCTGGTTGGCTGCGTTCGCAGCAGCGGCCTTTTGCTGTGCCTGCTGGTCCTTGCTCGCCTGCCTGGTCGCATTCTTGTTCTGCTTCGCGGCCTTGTCCGCTGCTTTGGCCTTCTTCTTCGCGGCGTCGGCAGTGGCCTTGCTTTGCGCGGCAGAGGAGTCAAGCTGCGACTGCTGCTGCGCGGTTGTGCTGGGGTCCGTGGTGGCCTGCTGGGCCTGAGTCACAAAGGGCGCGGCGGCCAGGGTGACTGCCAATACGATGCCGGGGAAAAACTTCATTGTGTGCTGCTCCTGTGCTGTGATCGTTCCGGCCTGAACGTCCGGTAACTGTTACTGTTACCGTTCTTAAGATGCATGCCGCTGCCGGGAGCGATGTGTCGGCGCCTGCACCGTATCGACAACGCTTTCGAGGCTCCACCCAGCATGAGCCGGCAAGGCCGGGCCTCCCGCCGCCTCTGCTGGCGCGGAGCAAGCATACTTACGGAATGG
>CAXUDF010000009.1:2365-8199 GCA_964249695.1 uncultured Acidobacteriaceae bacterium | reverse complement strand
TCGGCAACCGGGGTGCGGGCGTGGCTGCAGGCAGCGCTCTCTGAGGCAGTCGGGGGCGAACTGCTGCTGCTGGGCGATGAGGTGATTGCGCTCGACAGCGCGTTTGGGGGGCGGCGCGGGGTGCTGGTGATCGCCGGCACGGGGTCGAACATCGTGGCGCGTGCTGCTACCGGTGCCATGGTGCACACAGGGGGCTGGGGGCCGGCGCTGGCCGAGGAAGGCTCCGGCCACTGGATCGGTTCGGAGGCCTTGCGGGCATGTTTTCGGGCGATCGATGCGGCGCGGCCGTCGACGGCGGATGAGGTGAGCGCGGACGGGCGTGCCGTGCGGGTGCTGCCGGAAGAGCTGCCGGCATTGCTGGTTCGCATGATGGAAGCGCTCGGGATCGCAACCTTTGCCGACCTGATCGGCACGGCGAACGCGGCGGAGTTTCAGGCGGCGCGGCTGGTACCGGTGGTCGCCGAGGCGGCGCGCGCCGGGGATGCGCTGGCACGCGAAACGCTGGAGCGTGCCGGGCGGGATCTGGCGGACTCGGTGGTGCGGGTGATGCGCAAGGTGGAGTGGCTGGAGAGCGCGGCCCGGACAGTCGGCGGCGCGCCTGAGGTCTCGCCTGAGGTCGCGTTTGACGTCGCGTACGTAGGCAGCATCCTGACCCATATCGACCCGGTACGCGAGGCGATGTTTGGGAGCCTTCGAAAACAGCTTGCCGGGGTTCGGCTCCACCCGGAGCCGGTCGACCCGCTGCTGGGGGCGCTGTGGCACGCGCGCGGCCGGCCGCTTGCGCGTGGGGTGCGAATCGGTTCTGATGAAAGGGCATGAGTACGCAGGCACTGGCATTTCTGTTTCCCGGGCAAGGCTCGCAGTGGGTCGGGATGGGACGCGATCTTTACGACACGTACGCAGTGGCGCGGGCGGTTTTTGAGGAGGCGGACGAGGCGCTTGAGTTTCCGCTAAGCAAGCTGTGCTTTGAAGGCCCGGAAGAGCAGCTGCGGCAGACCGCGTTTACCCAGCCGGCCATCGTTGCGGTTTCTGTTGCGGCCGACCGGGTGCTGCGTTCCAAAGGAGTGCAGCCGTCGGTGGTGGCCGGGCACTCGCTGGGCGAGTACGCGGCGCTGGTGTCAGCCGGGGTGCTCCCCTTTGCGGACGCGGTGCGGGCAGTGCACGCGCGCGGCAGCTACATGCAGGAGGCGGTGCCGGCCGGGGAAGGCGCAATGGCCGCGGTGCTAGGCCTGCCTGCGGACGCGGTTGTTGCGGCATGCGCGCAGGCGGCTGAGGAAACCCGCGGAACGGTGACAGCGGCGAACCTGAACGCGCCGGCGCAGATTGTTATTTCCGGCGCGGTAGCCGCAGTGGAGAGGGCAGGGACGCTGGCCAAGGAGGCTGGTGCGAAACGGGTGGTGATTTTGCCGGTAAGCGCGCCTTTCCACTGCGCGCTGATGCAGCCGGCGCAGGACCGTCTGCGGCCCTTGCTCGAAAGCCTGGAGTTTACGGACGCGTCCGTGCCGGTGTACCCGAATGTGACGGCGCAGCCGGAACGCGCAGGGGCGCGGCTCCGGGAGGCCCTGGTGGCGCAGGTGACGGGCGCCGTGCGCTGGGTGGAGTCGGTCGAAGCGATGCGGACCGCCATGGCGCCGGCGTACTGGATTGAGGTAGGGCCGGGCAAGGTGCTCAGTGGGCTGCTGCGGCAGATCGACCGCGGCCTGTGCGCGCTGCAGGTGGAAGACAGTGCGAGCCTTGAAAAGACGGTGAGCGCGCTGAACGGCGCGTCTGCCGGCGCGTGAGTTTCAGGATTGTGTGGGAACTTTAGAGGGTGTGCGACGTTCATCGAATTAACTTAGAGCGCCAGGGTCGAAGTCATTCTGAGAGTGTGCGCGAAATGCATTCCTGAAAGTTCTCACTCCCAAAAGGCGTCATCTTGAGGAGCGAAGCGACGAAGGACCTGCTTTTCGCAATCCAAGCGCGAGAAGCAGGTCCTTCGCTGCGCTCAGGATGACGCCTTTGTGTTGATGAAGTCTGCATCGACCTGTAGGCGAGCGAGCTGCAGAACGATCCGTTTCACGTTGCAAGAAGAAGAAAGAGAGTTTTATGAAGCCCGACCTACTCCCCATCGCTGAAGTTGCCGCCAAGCTTGGCGTGCCTGAACAGTATTTTGAACAGCTGGGCCGCTACGGCGGCAAGGTCAAGCTCGCGCTGCTCGACGACCCGGCGTTTCCGCGCAAAGGCAAGCTGATCCTGGTAACGGCGACCACGCCTACCGTGTCGGGCGAGGGTAAAACGGTGACCTCGATCGGGCTGACGCAGGGCCTCGAGTACGTGCTGCGCGGCACGGGCAAGCGGGTCGTGCTGACCTCGCGCGAGCCTTCGCTGGGGCCGGTTTTTGGCATGAAGGGCGGAGCGGCCGGCGGCGGGCGCTCGCAGGTAGAGCCGAGCGAGAAGATCAACCTGCACTTCCACGGCGACTTCCACGCCATCACCTCGGCGCATAACCTGCTGTCGGCGCTGCTGGACGCGCACATCTTCCATGGCAACGACCTTGGGATTGCGCCCGAAACCGTGACCTGGCCGCGGGCGATGGATATGAACGATCGCGGGCTGCGGCGGATCACCACCAACGTCGCGGGCCCGACAAAAGACGGCGGGCCGCCGCGCGAAGGCTCCAACGGCAAGGCCGGCTTTGTGATCACGGCAGCGTCGGAGGTGATGGCGATCCTGGCGCTGGCGCGCGACCGCGAGGATCTGCGGGCGCGGCTAGGGGCCATCATCGTTGCTGAAACAAGAGCCGGCGAACCGGTGCGGGCGAGCGACTTGCACGCGGTCGGGCCGATGATGGCGCTGCTGGCCGAGGCGATCGAGCCGAACCTGGTGCAGACCACCGAGGGTACGCCCGCGTTTGTACACGCCGGGCCGTTTGCCAACATTGCGCACGGAACCTCGAGCATCGTGTCGCAGGAGATCGGGCTGCGCCTGGCCGATTACGCGGTGAATGAGTGTGGCTTTGCGTCGGACCTGGGCTTTGAAAAGTACATGGACATCGTGACGCGGGTGTCCGGGCTTGCGCCCGCGGCGGCGGTGCTGGTGACGACCGCGCAGAGCCTCAAGAACCAGGGGCAGGCGATGGCGGACGAGGCTGGTTCCGAAGACGCGCTGGAGCGCGGCTTCGCAAACCTGGCCAAGCATGTGGCAATCCTGCAGAGCTTCGGCCTGCCGGTGGTGGTCGGGATCAATCACTTCCCGAAGGACACTGACGAGGAGCTGCAACGGTTAAAGGGCTGGTGCGACGCGCAAGGCCTGCCGAATGCATTCACCGAGGCGTTTACCCGCGGCGCTGAAGGCGCGGCTGATCTGGCGCGGGCGGTCATCGCCGCCACGGATGGGCCGGCGCCGGCGCTGAAGCTGACCTATGAGCTCTCGGAAACGCTGCAGCAGAAGATTGAGGCCGTGGCGACCGGGGTGTACGGGGCAGCCGGGGTCGAGTACTCAGAGGCGGCTTTGGCGGCACTGGAACGCTTTGCGCGGTGGGGGTTCGCGGGCGTGCCGGTGTGCATCGCAAAGACGCAGTACTCGCTGTCAGACGATCCGAAGCTGGCCGGCGCGCCGGCCGGGTGGCGGCTGCGGGTGACCGGTGCCTCGTTGTCAGCGGGGGCGGGGTTTGTGGTGGTCATCGCGGGCAACATGATGCTGATGCCGGGGCTGCCGAAGAGCTCGCGCGCGGCAGGCATCGATGTGGATGCCGAGGGCGAGATCGTAGGTCTGCGATAAGGGTCTGCGGTAAGGGTTTGCGTTAAGGGGTTTCCGTGACCAACTGGGTGTACGTGCTGACCGGGATGTACCTGATGGCGATCGGGTTGACCGCGAAGAGCGCGCCCGGGGTGCCGGGCGTTGAGCAGAAGCAGGACGAGGAGCGGGCCAGGGCTGCGCCAGGCAAGCGGGTTGTGGTGACGCTGCTTGGCCTGCTGACGCTCGCCTACGGCGTGTTTCGGCTGGCGCAGCTGCACGCGGCTTGAGCAGCCGCCACTGCGGGTATGACACATGTCAGGCGCGATTGCTGACAAGGGACACTGGGGCGGAAGTCCGCACTCTCCTAGGCTGTTTTCAGCAGCCGATGCTGCTCAGGAGACTTCCATGGCCACCGCAGCCGTCGCCCCCCGCCCCTCTCACTCCATCGCACATACCGTCCCAACCAGGCAGCGCCTTACCGTCGTGCGGGGCCTGCTGCTGGACACCCTGGTTCCCTGGGCCGTGTACACGGCCGCGAGTCACTGGTTTGGCTTGGGAGCGGTTCCGGCGCTGATGCTTTCCGCTGCCGTTCCGTTGATCGACGCGGCGCGCGGCTTGCGCCGGAGCGGCGGGGTAAGCCCGGTGGCTGTACTGGTTTCGCTTGGCATCGTCGCGAGCCTGGCCGCGATGCTGCTGGGCGGCAGCGCGCAGCTCTTGCTGCTGCGGGAGTCGCTGGTGACGGTGCTGGTGGGGCTTGCTTGCTTCGCTTCGCTGTTTACCCGGCGGCCGCTGATGTTCTTCTTCATGCGCTACTTCGTGGCCGGGAACGATGCGGACCAACTGCGCCGCTTCAACGAGGGCATCGCGCGCGCGAGCTTTCTCCGCACCGTGCGGATCGTAACGGCGGTTTGGGGCAGCGTGTTTCTGCTGGAGTTCGCGGTGCGCGCGTGGCTGGTGTTTCATTGCTCGGCCGCGGTGGTGCTGCTTGTGTCGCCGGTGCTGATGCAGGGCATGATCGGTGCGGCCGTTGCCTGGAACGTGTGGTACGGCAAGCGGCAAAAGGCCGCAGCTGCGTTAAGGGCGGCAGAGTGAGATCGTTTGTTCAATGGGGCTCAAACATTATGGCGGCGAACGGCATTGCAAGCGGCCAACTCTTCGGGGCAACATAGCCCCATGCCGTATTTATTGAAGTCCGAGCCGGATAAGTACTCCTTTGACGACCTCCTGCGCGATGGCGAAACCGTGTGGGACGGCATCAGCAACCAGCAGGCGCTGAACTTTCTGGCCGGCATGAGCAAGGGCGAGAAGCTGGTGATTTACCACTCGCAAGTCGGCAAGGAAGTGGTGGGGACGGCTTCAGTGGTGTCGGTCGACCCGAGCGAGAAAAAGAACCCGGTGGTGCGGATCAAGGCCGGAAAAGCGCTGAAGAAAGCTCGCACGCTGGCCGAAATGCGGGACGCACCTGTGTTCCAGGGGTCGATCCTGTTTCGGCAGTTCCGCTTGTCAG
The DNA here is from genome assembly GCA_964249695.1 of uncultured Acidobacteriaceae bacterium. GTDB lineage: Bacteria > Acidobacteriota > Terriglobia > Terriglobales > Acidobacteriaceae > EB88. Next base: position 2,975 of record CAXUDF010000009.1, on the reverse strand, counting down.
TGGTACCGCTGAGTGACGAGCAGTATGACTGGCTGCTGCACGCCTGATCGAAAACGAGGGAATGGGCCGCACCGCGGCCGTAGGCTACACTCACGGTGTGCAGGTGCGGGCGCTTACGGGCGCTCGTTCAACGGGAAGCCGGTGCGAATCCGGCGCTGTCCCGCAGCGGTGATGGGAACGAACGCGACACGAGGCTCAGGCCTCACACACTGCCCCCCGCGGGGCGGGAAGTGGTCGCCGGTAGGCTGCCCAAAGTCCGAATACCGGCCCGCACGCCGCCAACGCAGATGCTGCGGGTGTGCGCCCTGGGCAACGCTCAGGTGAGCTTTGCGCCTCGTGGACTGGGCGCGGAGGTCGACGCTGCTTGTTTGCTGCCCGGGTTCCGGGGGTGAACAGGAGCGGCCTGCGCACGGGTGGTTCCTCTTGTGTCTAGTTTTTCCTCAGACAAGGAACCGTACATGCCTCTCGATACAGCAGGACAAGCAACAGGACCCTTACAAACCGGCACGCTCGGCTTCTCCCGCATGGGTGTTGGACGCGAGCTCAAGTTTGCGCTCGAAGCATTCTGGCGCGGCGAACGCACCGAAGCAGAGCTCGAAGCGACAGCGCG
>CAXUDF010000009.1:0-2265 GCA_964249695.1 uncultured Acidobacteriaceae bacterium | reverse complement strand
AAGCTGCTGGCGGCCTATCGGCAGCTGCTGGGAGCGCTCAAGCAGGCCGGGGCCGAGGGTGTGCAGATGGATGAGCCGTGCCTGGCGACCGATTTGCCGCTTGGAATGGGAAAGCACTACGAGACAGCCTTCGCGGAGCTTGCGGCGGAAGGGCTTCCGCTGCACCTGACGACGTACTTCGGGCCGCTGGAGGAGAATGCTGCGCTGGCGTTCCGGCTGCCGGTGGCGAGCGTGCACTTGGACCTCCTGCGTGCGCCCGAGCAGCTCACGGCCGCGCTGCCGCTGGTCAGGGCCGGGCAGACGCTGACGCTGGGGATCGTCGACGGGCGCAACATCTGGGTCAACGATTTTGAGCGCAGCCGCGCGCTGATCAGCCAGGCCGTTGAGGTGCTGGGGGCGGAGCGGGTGGCGCTTGCGACCTCCTGCTCGCTGCTGCATGTGCCGGTGGACGCCGAAGGGGAAACGAAGCTGGAGCCGGTGGTCCGCTCATGGCTCGCGTTTGCCGCGCAAAAGCTTGATGAGCTGCAGGCCTTGGCGTCCGGAGTAGACGCGGCCCCCGCGCCGCACGCGGTCAACCGCGCCGCGCTCCTTTCGCGGGCGGCTGCGGAGTCGACGCGCAACGAGGCGATGCGCATGAGGCTGGCCGCGTTGATGCCGGAAAGCTTTGCGCGCGCGACACCGTATGAGCAGCGGATCGAGCAGCAGATGCGGAGTTTGCAGCTGCCGCTGTTGCCGACGACGACGATCGGCTCGTTTCCGCAGACCGCGGAGGTGCGCCGTGCGCGCGCTGCGTGGAAGGCCGGACGCATGGCAGAGACGGAGTACGACGCGTTTCTGGAAGCGGAAACGGTGCGCTGCCTGCGCGAGCAGGAGGATGCCGGGCTTGACCTGCTGGTGCACGGCGAGTTCGAGCGAAACGACATGGTGGAGTATTTCGCCGACAAGCTGCAGGGCTTTGCCTTCACCGAGAATGGCTGGGTGCAGAGCTACGGCTCCCGCTGCGTCAAGCCGCCAATCCTGTATGGCGACGTGCAGCGGCCGGCGCCGATGACCGTGCGCTGGAGCAGCTTTGCCCAGGGGGCGACGGAGCGGCCGGTCAAGGGAATGTTGACCGGGCCGGTGACGATCCTGCAGTGGTCGTTTGTGCGCGACGACATCGCGAACAGCGAGGTCGCGCTGCAGCTCGCGCTCGCGCTGCGGGATGAGGTGCGCGACCTGGAAGCGGCGGGCATCAGGGCGATCCAGCTGGATGAGCCGGCGCTGCGGGAGGGTTTGCCGCTGCGGCGAAGCGGCTGGGACGCGTATTTAAAGTGGGCGGTCGACGCATTTCGGCTGGCAAGCGCGGGCGTGCAGGATGCCACGCAGATCCACACGCACATGTGCTACTGCGAGTTCGAGTCGATTTTGCCCGCGATCGCGGCGCTTGATGCGGACGTGATCTCGATGGAGTCCGCGCGGTCGAAGGGCGAGCTGCTTGCGGCCTTCAGCCAGGCACGGTACCCGAACGGGATTGGGCCCGGCGTGTGGGATATTCACTCGCCGCGTGTACCGCCCGAGGGAGAGATGGAAGGCTTGCTGCGGGCGGCCGCGGCGGTGATCGCACCGGAGCAGCTGTGGGTGAACCCGGACTGCGGGTTGAAGACGCGCGGCTGGCCGGAGGTGCGGGAGGCGATGCGGCACATGACCGCAGCGGCGCGTAGTGTTCGTGCAGAGGTGGCGGGCGCCGTGGCTGCGACCTAGCGCGGTCCACTGCAGGAAGGGATCACGGACCTCCCTTGTGCGCGGCAACGTCGGGCGAGTACCGGTCAATCGTCCGCCTTGCAAAAGGTGCGTCTGACGACCCCTGAAACTGACAGGGTTCATGGTGAGCGCAGACGGGATCCCCGGCGAGCGTTTTCGCTCGCTGGAATGTTCGGAGCGCTCCTGGGTACGGTGTAAAAAGCTCTCCAGCACTCCGAAAGAGGCGTCATCCTGAACGAAGTGAAGGATGACGCTTCTTGTTGGTACCTTTTGCTTCTTACCCACCCTCTCAGGATGACCCTGTTTGTTACGACTGCAGACCAGTTTTGTAAGAAGCTGTGCCTCGCCGTTCCGGAAAGATCGATCAGAAACCACTTAGCGAAAGCGGAAACTAATCCGGACCCACATACAGCTCGACCGGCGAAAAGCCGATCTCGTGCGTGTGCTTATTGACGATGAGAAACATAGGGGTTTTGCCGCCGTTGATGTCAACGCCGGTCACGACCCCGGCCCCGCGCTTAGCGC
>CAXUDF010000008.1:35442-42331 GCA_964249695.1 uncultured Acidobacteriaceae bacterium | reverse complement strand
CAAACTTTTCCTTGCCCATCTCAAACTCTCCTCAAACTTGATCGATCTACCACTGCATATGGACCCGTTACAAACCTACCGGCGGCCGCCGCTGTTCTCGCCCGCGTTGCGTCCGATGATCTCTTCCGAGATCATCCGTGGCGCTTCCTCGTAGCGAGCAAACTGCATCGAGTAGCTGGCCCTGCCCTGCGTCGACGAACGAATATCGTTCACGTAGCCGAACATTTCCTTGAGCGGCACCATCGCTTTGACCACTTGCGAGCCGCCGACGTGCTCCATGCCCTCAATCCGTCCGCGCCGCGAATTGATGTCGCCGATGATGGTACCCATATGCTCCTCGGGCACCGTCACCTCGACAGCCATCATCGGCTCGAGTAGCACCGGGCTTGCTTTCCGCGCGGCTTCCTTGAACGCCATCGATCCGGCGATCTTGAACGCCATTTCATTCGAGTCAACGTCATGGTAGCTGCCGTCATAGAGCACAGCCTTGAAGTCGACCATCTCGTAGCCGGCCAGCACGCCGCCGGTCAGTGCTTCGCGGATGCCCTGCTCGGTCGGCTTGATGTATTCCTTCGGCACCACGCCGCCCCTGATCGCATCCACAAACTCAAAGCCCGCACCGATCTCGTTCGGCTCCAGTCGTATTTTCACGTGGCCGTAGTTGCCCGAGCCGCCAGTCTGGCGAATGTACTTGCCCTCTGCCTCGGCAGTTTTGCGGATGGTCTCGCGGAAAGCCACACGCGGCTCGCCGACGTTCGCTTCCACCTTGTGTTCACGCTTCATGCGGTCGACCAGGATTTCGAGATGCAGCTCGCCCATTCCCGAGATGATGGTCTGTCCAGACTCAAGGTCAGTCCGCACATTAAAGGTCGGATCCTCGTCTGCCAGGCGAGACAGCGCCACGCCCATCTTCTCCTGGTCAGCTTTGGTCTTGGGCTCAATCGCGACCGAAATCACGGTCTTCGGAAAGTCAATGGCGCCAAGCGCGATCGGCTCCTGCGGTGAGCTCAACGTATCGCCCGTCTTGATGTCTTTCAGTCCTACGCACGCACAGATGTCCCCGGCCAGCACCTCGGTGATGTCCTCGCGCTTGTTGGCATGCATCTTGACCAGACGCCCCACGCGCTCGGTCTTGCCGGTGCGCGGGTTCACGATCGTGTCGCCCGTCTTGAGCGATCCCGAGTACACGCGGATAAAGGCAAGCTTCCCGAACGGATCGTTAATCATTTTGAACGCAAGTGCTGCCAACGGAGCCGCGTCCGTGGTAGAGCGCGTCAGCGTGTGCGTGATGTCCGAGGGATCAATCCCCGTCACATCTGCCAGATCGAGCGGGCTGGGCAGGTAGTCAACCACCGCGTCCAGCAACGTCTGTACACCCTTGTTCTTGAACGAGGACCCGCACATCACCGGAAAAACGTGCATCCCGATGGTGGCCTTGCGCAGACCGGCCTTCAACTCGGCTGGCGTTGGAATCTCACCGTCCAGGAACTGCGCCAGCATCGTGTCATCATGCTCGGCGACCGACTCGATCAGCTGCATCCGGAACGCTTCGGCCTTCTTGACCAGGTCCGCCGGTATTTCCTCAACCGAGTATTTCGCGCCCATCGTTTCGTCATGCCAGACGATCGCGCGCATCTCGATCAAATCAACCACGCCGGCGAACTTTGCCTCTGCGCCGATAGGGATTTGGATCGCGACCGGCTTCGCGCCAAGCCGCTTCCGGATTGTGTCGATCACGTACTCAAAATCCGCACCGGCTTTGTCCATCTTATTGACGAAGCAAATCCGAGGAACCTTGTACTTGTCACCCTGCCGCCAGACCGTCTCCGACTGCGGCTGTACGCCCGACACCGAGTCGAACAACGCCACTGCGCCGTCGAGCACGCGCAGCGAACGCTCTACCTCTGCCGTAAAGTCTACGTGGCCGGGCGTATCAATGATGTTGATGCGGATGTTGTTCCACATGCAGGTCGTCGCCGCGGAGGTAATCGTGATGCCGCGCTCCTGCTCCTGCTCCATGTAATCCATCGTGGCGGTGCCTTCGTGCACTTCACCGATGCGATGGGTAATGCCTGTATAGAAAAGAATGCGCTCAGTCGTCGTGGTCTTCCCGGCGTCGATGTGCGCCATGATTCCGATGTTCCGGCAACGATTGAGCGGTACTTGGCGAGCCATGGTGTCTTCTCTCTTGTGCTGCGTGCGCCTCTTTGGGAGTGCGCAGTTTAGGAGTCGTTTCAGTTCAACTGCAAGCCGCAGCTGTCAGGCACAGCACCTACCAGCGGTAGTGCGCAAACGCCTTGTTGGCTTCCGCCATGCGGTGGATGTCTTCCTTCTTCTTCATCGCCGCTCCGCGGCCGTTCGCCGCGTCGAGCAATTCGTTCGTCAGCTTGTCGACCATGCCCTTTTCACCGCGGGCCCGGCCGTAGTTCACCAGCCATCGAATGGCAAGCGAAGTCCGGCGCTCTGGGTTCACTTCGATCGGCACCTGGTAGTTCGCGCCGCCGACGCGTCGGCTTTTGACCTCAAGCAGCGGCTTGCAATTCTCAACCGCTTTCTTGAACAGCTTCAATGCTTCATCGCCGCCCTTGGACTCGAGGTTCGTCATCGCGGTATAGAAGATTCCCTGCGCGGTCGACTTCTTGCCGCCCCACATCATCGAGTTCACAAACTTGGTGACCAGCGTCGATTGATACACCGGGTCCGGTGCGACTTCCCGCTTGGCTACATGACCTTTTCTAGGCATCTGTCTCTAATCTCCAGCACTTGTTAAAAAGCCTGACGAACTACTTCTTCTTGGCCGGCGCTGCCGCGCCGCCCTTGGCGCGCTTGGCTCCGTACTTGGACCGGCTTTGCTTGCGCCCGGCAACACCGACCGAGTCGAGCGTGCCGCGTACGACGTGATACCGCACGCCTGGCAGGTCCTTCACGCGGCCGCCGCGGATCAGCACAATCGAGTGCTCCTGCAGGTTGTGGCCGATGCCCGGGATATAGGTCGTGACCTCGATCCCATTTGTCAATCGCACGCGCGCAACCTTGCGTAGTGCAGAGTTCGGCTTCTTCGGCGTCTGGGTGTACACGCGCGTACACACACCGCGCCGTTGCGGCGAACCCTGCAGTGCGGGCGACGCTGTCTTGTATCTCGGCGCCGTGCGCCCCTTGCGGACCAGCTGGCTAAATGTAGGCAAAGCGTTCCAACTCCTTCGTCCTTCGTGCAACCGGCGAACAGCCTCGCCGTTCCTGAAAGCAATCCCGCAAAACCAAGTGCACACCATGCATCTGCATGGAGCGCACCCACCTAATCTTCTCCCGCGCAAGCGCGGGACCTTACAAAGCCATCCGAAGAGAGCTCGGACGGTGACCATGCGTTTCACCTGCTGCTCCAGAGTCGCCTCTGTCTCTCGCAGGGAAAGCCTCGGTTCCGTTTCGCGAGTCTTTGGACCGCATAGCCCGCCAAGGCGGCGGGTGTCGCAGTACCTAAATGAACTGCCGCTCCGCGTCGTACTTCCGGATGCGGCCTGAAGCCATTGACTTCGGCTTTCAGCAACTTGCCCGTGCCGCCGCTTAACTCTGCGGCGACTTACCCATGGCAGAACTTTCTAAGAGTAACAAGAGGTACTGCACTCGTCAAACAGGTTACTGCCTGCACCCGCTTATTCTGTCTCCAGCATAGGCGCTCACGCGGCGGCGCCCTCCAGGAGCCGCTGCTACTATTCACCCCATGGCTTTCGTGCTCATGCCCTCCGCGCTTGCTTCCTTTCTCGCAGCTGCACTCCTGCCCGTCGTTGCGCTCGCGCAAACAGCGTCTTCCGCGCCGGCGGGCGCAAGCTCCTCTACAGCCGCGCTGCTCCGCCAGCTTGCCCAGACCAGGCGTGTCGGCGACGTCGCTCTGTCTCCCGACGGCCGCAAGCTGGCCATGGTGCTGGGCGGCGACCTGATGATCCAGACGATCGGCAGCGCTGACAAAGCGCGCACAGCATCCGTATGCCCGTCGGCAAAGAGCAGTATTTCCGCCCTGAGCTGGTCGCCTGACAATGCCCATCTCGCCATCCTCGCCGAGTGCGACGGCAGCCCGGAGGTGCTGGTGAGCGCGGGCGAGCCGGGAAGCAAGCCGAAGCTGCTTGCCACCCTCCACGGCTTCGCCAAAGCGCTGGAGTACGCGCCGGACGGCCGCTCCCTGGGTCTGCTCTACGTCGAAGGCGCGACACGGCCCTCCGGCGCGCTCGCCGCCATGAAGCCGCCTTCAGGCGAGATCGGCGTCGAGGGGCTTGAGGTGCAGCGGGTCGCCACGATCGACGCGCAAACGGGGCAGCTGCAGCAGGTCACCCCGGGCGACCTCCACGTCTACGAGTTCTCCTTCGCCCCCGACTCGCGGCAGATCGCCTTTGTCGGTGCCGCGCCCCCGGGCGAAAACAACTGGTGGATCGCGAAACTCTACACGGAACCGCTCACAGCCGGCAGCGCGCCGAAAGTCGTGCTCGACCCGAATACCGTCGCCGGCCCGCTGCACGGCCTGCAGATCGCCGTGCCTCGCTGGTCGCCGGGCGGCTCGAAGCTTGCTTTCATCGGCGGCCTCATGAGCGACCAGGGCGCCACCGGCGGCGAGCTGTACCTGATGGCAGCTGACGGGGCGGACGCCCCGGTGGACCTGACTCCCGGCGCCGCGAGCACCGTGCAGTGGATGCGCTTCAACCCCGACGGCGGCTTGCTTGCAACCGAGATTGAGGGCGGCCAGGAACGCATCGACCAGCTAAACATGGCCTTCGCGCCTGACTTCAAGGCACCCGGCAACACCCGCGTCGGCGTTGCAAACAAGCTCACCGACCACGTGCTGCAAACCCTTCCCTACTCGATCGGCGACGGCCGTTTGGCAGGCTCGTTTGCCGTCTCGCGAGACGGCTCGATCGCCGCCTGGTCGGCCTCCAGCTACGCGGAGGCGCCTGAGGTGTATGCGGGCCCGCTCGCCGCGCAGGCTTTGCCCGCCGTCACGCGCCTCAACGCCGATGAAAAACCCACCTGGGGCAAAGCCGAATCCGTGCACTGGACCAGCGACAGCTACCAGGTCCAGGGCTGGCTGCTCTACCCCTCCAACTACGATCCAGCAAAGAAATACGGCCTCATCGTCATGGTGCACGGCGGTCCGTCCTCCGCCGTCACGCCGCGCTGGCCGCGCTCGGGCTTCGGTGCCGCGCCGCTGGCCGCCTCGGGCTATTTTGTGCTCGAGCCCAACCCGCGCGGGTCGTACGGGGAAGGCGAAGCCTTCACCGCGGCGAACCGCAAGGACTTCGGCTACGGCGACCTGCGCGACATCCTTGCCGGCGTCGACGCGGTCGAAAAGCAGGTTCCGGCCATTGACGACCGACGCCTCGGCCTTACCGGCTGGAGCTACGGCGGCTTCATGACCATGTTCGGCGTCACGCAAACACAGCGCTTCCACGCCGCGGTCGCCGGCGCCGGCATCTCTGACTGGCTTTCCTACTACGGCGAAAACTCGATCGACCAATGGATGACGCCGTTCTTCGGCGCAACCGTCTACAAGGACCAGGCGGTGTATGCCAAGTCCTCCGCGATCAACTACATCGACCGGGTGCAGACGCCCACGTTGGTCGTCGTCGGCGACCGCGACGGCGAGTGCCCGGCACCGCAAAGCTTCGAGTTCTGGCACGCACTCAAAGCCGAGAACGTGCCCACCAGCCTGGTCGTGTACCCGAATGAGGGCCATGGCTTTGTCGACCCCGAGCACCAGCGCGACCTGATCGACCGCTCCATTCGCTGGTTTAACCAGTACCTGCAGTAGGCCCGCCGTTGCACCCAAAAGCTATTTGTAGTAATGTTTCTACAGCATGCGGAGGTGTGCTTCACGATGAACATTACGACCCTTTCCAGCCGTGAGTTCAACCAGGACGTGAGCCGGGCCAAGAAGGCCGCAGGCCATGGTCCGGTGTTTGTGACCGACCGTGGCAAGCCTGCGCACGTGCTCCTGAGTATGGAGCAGTACCGGCAGCTGACTGTAGCCCCGCGTAACCTCGCGGACTCGCTTGCCATGCCAGGTATTGAGGACGTTGTCTTCGATCCGCCCCGGATGAACCTCAAGAGCCGCGAAGCTGATCTCACCTGATGTTTGTTCTCGACACAAATGTAGTTTCAGAGCTGCGCAAGGTGCGGTCCGGCAAGGCTGACCCTTGTGTTGCCAGGTGGGTAAAGACGGTGGAAGCGGCAAGCTGTTACCTGTCCGCGATCACCGTTCTTGAGATCGAAACCGGCGTTCTTCAGATGGAACGCCGGGATCCGCCGCAAGGCACATTGTTGCGGGCCTGGATGGACGGTCACGTGCTGCGGGAGTTCAGCGGACGCATTCTACCGGTGGATGCCGCCGTAGCCCGGCAATGCGCACGCTTCCATGTTCCTCACTCCCAGGCTGAACGCGATGCCTTGATCGCCGCCACCGCGATGGTACACAGCATGACAGTGGTGACGCGCAACATTGCCGACTTCCAGCCGACCGGTGTTGCGTTGCTCAATCCCTGGCTTCCGTAGGGAGCAGGCAGAAGAAAACAGGAAGCAATCTCCTTACACCCTGGCTCTTCCACTCCTTGGCTACAGGGTTACCGAAACCTGCTTCCAGCGTTTGCCTGGCTTCCTGCTCCCTGCCCTCTCTCTGCTGTAAACTTTTCTGGCGACCGCTCTTCTCCCGAACGATGCGAGCTGAGAATTGAGTGGCAACCGTCTGCGCACCATTTCCGGCAGGCGGGGAGGTTTCATGCAGCGGTTCTTCACCCTGGTAGCTTTGCTACTTTTTGCGCTTCCGCTCGGGCTCTCGACCACGGGCTGTGTCACCAATGTTTCCGCGTATTGCAACAACGCGGGCTACGGTATCAAGAAGACCGACATC
>CAXUDF010000008.1:10700-35342 GCA_964249695.1 uncultured Acidobacteriaceae bacterium | reverse complement strand
CAATGTTTCCGCGTATTGCAACAACGCGGGCTACGGTATCAAGAAGACCGACATCTACAAAGTCACTATTCCGGTCGCGCAGGCTGACACTGGTATCTCACTGGCCTATGGGCAATTCACACAGATTCCTTCACCCGTAGTAACCAGCTGCACGGGCACGACGCTGACGAGTGGCGCGCCGACCTACGGCAGCGCCAGTGTGCAATTTGCGGATATAAGCCCAAGCGGCTCCGTTTGCGCCGGTACATGGAACCGCTTAAGCCCAGGCAGCATTCCGGACTTCACCATCTGCACACCCCCAAGCGGCCCCATGGTCACCACTGTGACTGCAAGCGTGGGCGGCGTGACCAGCAACCCGGTGCAGGTGTTTGTCCACCCGCCGGTATCCTCCATCTCGATCAATCTGCCGCCCGCGCAGCAAACCTGTTACTCCTACAACACACCCGGGCCTACTCTTGCTTCGTATACCTCAGTGTTTGGGCTGGACGGTGCACCCATCACCACCGGGTTGAACGGGACCCAGAACTATGTTGGAACGATCACGTATACGGCACAGACGCCTGCCATCGTGACCATCGACAACACGCCTGTTCTTGCCCAGAACGGCATTGCTTTCCAAAATAGCGGTACTACGACTGCGCAGCAGCCTGGCGGCACCGTCATCACAGCGACCCTCTCCGGCACAAGCCTCAACTCGGTCGGCACCAGCTCAGCAGCCGGCTACTTCTTCACCTGCCCGCCCCGGAGCATCGCGATCTCCATACCGCCCAGCACCGGGCAGCCTGCCAACAACGGCACCGTGACCATTACAGAGGGCAACCCGCAAACCATCACCTCCGTTCTCACCGATTCCAAAGGCGTTCCGATCTCGCCCGCTTCCGGCTCAGGCCCGGACTTCACCTCGACCTTCCCCCAGCAGGTCGCAGTCACCAGCGCGGGCTTGGTATCGACTACCTTCCCCGGCACCGCTACCATCACCGGCATCTGCCAGCCGGGCAGCTCCAGCTCCAGCTCGACCACCACATCCAGCGCTGCCTCCACCAGCAATGCGACCGGGCTTAGCTGCAATCCCACCCCGCTCAACCAGCTGGGTGTCTACGGTACCGGGCTACCCATCGTCAGCAACCCCCTCACAGTCATCGCGCCCGGCATTAACAGCGCACTGGTCTGGGCGGCTTCGCCACAGTCGCAGCGCTTCACCCCCTTTGACCTAAGCCTCGGCACCGCCGGCACCCCGGTGCTGCTGCCGTACCAGCCCAACTCCATGGTGCTTGACCCCACCGGTTCCAGCTTGTATTTCGGCTCCTACCGCGAGCTGATGATTTACAGCTCCGCCACCAATACCAACACCGTGCAGGACACGACAGTACCCGGCGTTGTGCTCGCCGTTTCGCCGTCCAACAACCAGGTCGTCATCGCCGACCAGCTTCGTCAGGTCGTCTACCTGTACACCCCGGCAGCTCCTTCCACGACCGCTTCCGGGCCGACCGGCACCACCTCTGCGTCGGTCATCAGCACGGGCGGTCTGGCCACCCACGCCGTCTATGCGCCCGACGGCAAAAACGTGTACATCACCGGTCCTGACACGCTCTACGTGCACAACATCGCCACCGGCTGGAGCAAGTACCCGCTCACCAGTGCCAATGCCACTACCAGCTGCGCGCTCAACAACACTGGCACCACGCCATTCTGCTCGCCAGACGTCGCCATCACCGTGCCCTCGGTCGCGGTCTTCCTCAGCGGCAACCCGGTTACGGCGCGCTCCTTCTGCCCTGACGTCACGACCAACCCCGTTACCTACAACCCGCTTGCCGCTACCGTGGCCGGCAACAATGCCGACCACCTGGCCTCCACCTTCGACGGAGCGCATCTGATCGGCGCCAACACGACGCAGGTGTTCGACATCGAGCACACGCCGACGACCGACGCTTCCCGCCTCATCGCACCCATCGGCCCGTGCCCCGGGATCTCCACCCCGGCAGGCCCGCTCGCCATCGACACCACCCTGCAGCAGCTGGCCTTGACCGGCATCACGCCCACGCAGATCGACCAGGTACTCTCCTCGCCTGACTCGTCCAAGGCGTTCATCACCTACGCGGCGGCAAACGGTTCCGGCTTGCTGCCCGTCTACACACCCTCTGCGATTGCCGGTGCCTTCGGCACGCTCAGCAATGTGCAGCTTGCGGCCGGTGCGCTTGCACCATTGGCAGGCGTGTTTACCCAGGATTCGGCAAACTTCTTCGTCAGCACCACCGGCGACAACCTGATCCACGAGGTCAATGCCAAAACGCTGACGGACACGCTGCGCCTGAACCCGGAGTTAACCAACAGCACCGGCCAGCCTGTTCCCGCGCAGTTCCTTGCAACAAAGCCACGTCCCACTACCTGATCCCCTTCGTTGTTTGCGTACACAACAGGCCCGCTTCGGCGGGCCTGTTCTTTTCGTTGGCAGGCCAACGATCCACCGGCTGACGCGCATCAGAGCTAGGAGAAGACAAGGCGAAAGTGTAAAGGGAGCAGACGAATGGAAGAGATGAAGAAGAATGGGATGATGGCGCACCTGATTGAGTCACTCGAAGCAGGCAAGGACATCGGCCACTACGGCCGTCTTACCTTTGCCATGGTGGCGCGCCACTTCCTGGACGAGGACGAACTGCTGGCGATGCTCACCAAAGACAAGGATGCGTCCGAGGAGAAGGCGGGCCTGCTCATCCGGCAGGTCGAAGGCAAGGATTACAACCCACCCAAGCGGGAGCGGATTCTGGCCTGGCAGAAGGAGCAGGAGTTCCCGATCATCCCCAACCCGGAGGATCCTGACTCCGGCAATGTCTACAAGGATCTGAACTTCCCGGATCACGTCTACGAGCACATCCAGCACTATGTCGAGCAGAAGGCCGAAAGCAGCTCCTGACCTGGGCTGAACGACGCACGTCGGTACTCTGGCTGCCATGCGGGCAAAAAGCTACACTGCCCGCATCGTGCCGCTTGTCTCGCGAAAATTGAGGGCTGCCGGCTGGCAGAACGTGCTCGCGCTCCTGGACCGCTGCCCGGTGCGGCGTTCCCGCAAGGGTGGACCTGCTCACCTCACCGTCGGGCGTGACGGCGAAGAGGCCGCGCTATTTTACCTTCGAAAGCTGGGCTACACGGTCGTTGCCCGCGATTGGCGTTCCGGGCGTGCTCCGGGCGACCTGGACCTTGTCGCCTGGGAAGGCGATACCGTGTGTTTTGTAGAAGTGAAGACGCGCTCCAGCCGCAGTATGGCTGCTGCCGAGGCCTCCATCGACGCCCACAAGCGAGACACTCTACGCAGACTTGCCCGGCACTACCTTCGACAGCTGCCAGACGGGATAAGCTCGCGCTTTGACGTTGTTTCACTGTACTTACAAGCAGGCGAACCCGCGAGGAAGGGCGATTTTGAGCTGTTTCGCAATGCGTTCGGCTGGGAGGAGCGCCGTTAAGGCGGCGAGAAGCAAATAGCTCAGACCCGCTTAGAAAAAGCGTCATCCTGAGCGCAGCGAAGGACCCGTTTTCCTCCGCGCAGCACCACAACTTGACGCTACCCGTGCGCTTCTTGCCACTCTTCGTACCAGGCCATCTGGATCGCTTCCAGCTTGCCTTCCGTCGACTTTGCCGGATCATCAGAAAATCCCGACAGCCCGGCTACATAGCCGTGAAGCTCAGTAAAACGCACCTTTAACGGATCAAGGTCCGGGTATTTTTCCTGAAGCTGGATGCCGATCTCCTCGGCATCCGCCCACATAATCTCCTGCGGCATACGGGCTCCTACTTGCTTTCCACTGCGGCGGGCGTTCCGAGGGCAAGCGGCTTGCCTTCGGACACGTAGTTCTTGTTCCAACTCGGGATTTCGACCGTGTAGCTGCCCGGCCGCTCGATGACCGCCTGGCAGCCCAGGCGCGAGTTCAACTGCAAACCCGGAGCCTTCTCCATGCGGTCCAGTTCATCCTCTGTCGTCTCATTCAGGCCGCTCTCACCCTGCTTGACGTGGATGTGGCAGGTGGTACAAGCGCACACACCGCCGCAGGCATGGTCAAGGAAGATGCCGAAGTTTTCAGCCACGTCCAGAAACGACATCGGCAAGCCGTGATGGTCGTAAGGCATGGTGCCGAAAGCGAACTCGACAGTCTTGCCTTCGGGTTCAAAGGTGACGCGCACCATATTCTCAGCCGGCGGCTGCGTCGGATCAAACTGCTGCTGGTCGCTCATTGCATGACTCTCGTTCGCGCTCACTGTGTCTTCTCGCGTTTCAATTGCTCGTTCTCGTTCTTGAGGTCTTCCATCTCTGCCATTGCTTCGGAAAGCTTGAACATCAATGCCAGTTTCTGCTCTGAGTTCTTGATCTCCCGGATCAGCCGAACCTCCATCTCCCGTTGGCTGTCCGTCTGCGCTTTTAATCCGTCACGGAGGTTGTCTGATAGTGCGTTTAGCTGCGCCTTCAACTCTCCCAGCTCTGGCGCGAGAAAATCCTCCAGCGTCTTCCGCACATCGCCGACGATCGACGCTTTCTCGCTCATGCCCGTATCCTACCTGATCTCTGCTTTTGCAAACGGGTGCGGCGCAGTCGGTCCCTCGCCCAGCTTTTCGCCCGCGGACGCCATCGTTTCTCCGCCCAGCGCAGCAACCATCGTCTGGTCCATCATCAAGTCGGCAAGCCGCCGAGTCGCGCGATCGAGCGCGTCGATCGAGCCGCGAATCGCTGTGCGGTCGCCCGCTTCCTTCAGAATAAACAGCTCGTCGGTGAGCGACCCGATCTCGGTCTGCTCCTCAAACCGCAGCAGCTTCCACGAAGGATGGCTGCGCGCCTTCTCGACCTTGGCCAGGATGTCGTCCGCCTCTACCCGCGCTTCAATCAGCTGCCGCTGCTCGAAATCCGCCTCTGCGTTGTCGAACGAGTCCAGGATCATCGTTTCGACCTGCTCGTCAGTCAGCCCGTAGGTCGGCTTGACTTCGATCTCAGCCTCTTTACCCGAGCGCTGCTCGCGCGCCGACACGTGGAGAATCCCGTTCGCATCGATCAGGAATTTCACTTCGATCCGCGGCAGCCCGGCCGACATCGGCGGAATGCCTTTCAGGTCGAAGCGCGCCAGCGACCGGCAGTCCTTGGCAAGCTCGCGCTCGCCCTGCACCACGTGGATCGCAACATTCAGCTGCCCGTCTACGCCGGTCGTAAAGTGTTCGGTCTCGCTCGCTGGGATGGTCGAGTTGCGCTGGATGATTTTGGCGACCACGCCGCCCAGCGCTTCGATGCCGAGCGAAAGCGGGGTCACGTCGAGCAGCAGCATGTCCGCGGTTGTAGCCGAGCTACCGCCCAGGATCGAAGCCTGCACCGCCGCGCCGAGCGCGACCACCTCATCCGGGTTCAGCTCTGTGTGCAGCCGGCGCCCGCGCGCTTCCAGCTCAAACAGCTCCGCGACTCTCCGCTGCACCAGTGGGATGCGCGTGGACCCGCCGACCATCACGACCTCGTCGATCTGCTCGGGCGTCAGCTTTGCATCCGCCAGCGCCTGCCGCACCGGCGCAAGCGTTCGCTCGACTGTCGGCGCAATCAGTTCGTCGAACTGCGCGCGCGTCAGCACACGTGCATACGGGTCAGTCCCACTTTCACGGCCCGGCAGCTCCACCAGAATCCTGGTGTCTTCCTGCGAGGACAGCGCAATCTTCGCGTCCGTCACCGCTTTGCGCACCGCCTGCACGGCTTCCGGGTTCGCGCGCAGATTAAGTCCGGTCGACCCGGCGATATCGTCGAGCGCAATCGCAAGCAGCAGGTTGTCGATGTCGTCCCCACCCAGATGCGTATCGCCGCCGGTGGCGACCACCTCGAAAATCCCGTCCTGCAGCCGCAGGATCGAGATATCAAAGGTCCCGCCGCCAAAGTCGTACACGGCGATCAGGCCTTCCTTGCGCCGGTCGAGTCCATACGCCAGCGCGGCCGCAGTCGGCTCGTTCACCAGGCGCAGCACGTCAAGGCCGGCCATGCGCCCGGCGTCCTTGGTCGCCTGCCGCTGCGCGTCGTTGAAGTACGCGGGCACCGTCACCACGGCCTTCGTCACCGTTGCGCCGAAATACCGCTCGGCATTGCGCTTCAGCTGCCGCAGCACCTGTGCGGCAATCTCGGGCGGCGTGTACTCATGTCCGCCGACGGCCAGCCGAATTACCTCACCTGGCGCCATGTCGGCCGCGAGCCGAAACGGAAACAGCTTTAGCTCCTCCTGCACGTCCTCGAGCCCGCGCCCCATCAGCCGCTTTGCGGAGTACACGACGCGGTCCGCTGACTCGGCCAGGTAAGGGTGCGCCGGGTAGCCGACGACCACGCGCTTGTCTCCGGCAGCCGGAAACGCCACCACCGACGGCACGAGGTTGGTACCGTCCTCACCCGGGATCACTACAGGCTGCTCGCCTTGCATAAAGGCAACCAGCGAGTTGGTCGTGCCCAGGTCGATGCCGACGACTCGCTCGCTGCCTGACACTTGCTCGGTGGAGCCGACACCGCCGATTTGCAGCAGATTCACTTCTTCCATCGCCATCCTTGCCCTAGCTTCCCAGCGCTTCGCGCACGTCGCGGATCAGGTTGCGCACATACCGCCGCTTGTCGAGCAGCGCCGCCAGGTTCGTCTTCGCGCGGGACTGTTCGCCCGCGTCCGCCATGTCAGCCTGGCCGTCCCATGCGTTCCAGTTGTGCCGAATCTCCTGCTCAAACACGGCCAGCATCGACTCAAACTGTACCCGCGCCTTTTCCAGATCAGCCCGCAGCTGCACATCTTCCTCGCCCGCCTGCGCATTCATGCGCATTTCTTCGAGCTGCATATTCAACTCAAAGACTTCTTCCAGCAGGTCTGCCGGCGGCTTTGCCGGCGATTTCTCATTTGCGACCGTTACGCCCTCGAGCCGCAGCAGATACTCGGTCCGCGCGATCGGTTCCTTCAGCGCACGATAGGCGTCGTTCAGCAGCGAGGTCTGCTCAAGCGACCACTGCTGCTTTTCTGGCGTCGCGCGCGCAAAACGATCCGGGTGCACCTCGCGGCTTTTGCGATAGAACGTGCGTTCGAGCGCCTTCTCGTCCAGCGCCAGCTTGCGCGGCAGCTCGAAGACAGAAAAGTAATCCGCGCCCTGGGGCGCGGACTCAATGCCATGCACGCTTGGCTCTTCTTTCATACAGCCTTCATGCGGAAAAAGACGACCCGCAGCCGCACGATTTGGTCGAGTGCGGGTTGATGAAGTTGAAGCCCTGCCGCATCAGCGTTTCTTCGTAATCAAGCACCATGCCGTGCAGGTAGAGAAACGACTTGGGATCGACGAAAATTCGAATGTCCGAAAATTCGTAAATCCGATCACGCTCGCGAGGCTGCGAGTCAAAGCGAATGTTGTAGCTCAACCCGGAGCAGCCGCCACCCTGAATTCCAAGCCTTAAACCGCCCTGCTCCGGAGACACGCCTTCCTTCGCCATGGCGATGCGAATGCGCTTGAGTGCGCGCTCAGTCACCTGCACGCCCTTTTGGGTGGCAGAGAGGTTATCGGGTTGGAGAACTGCCGGAAGTGTGCTCATGGACTCCTATACCGTTGCCGATGTTGCATTCCGGATTGCGCAAGCAAAGCCTGCTGTCTTCGCTTAGGGGCGATGAACTCTCGCATCAGTTTGCGTGCGACTTCCCCAAAGCTCATCGCCTTGCTCTAGGCAGCCCTTAGGCCGTCGCGACCGGCTGCTCCACTGCCTCATTCTCCGTCACGCCATTCTTCGTTTTCCAGTCGCCAATTGCCGCGCGAATCGCGTCTTCTGCCAGCACGGAGCAGTGAATCTTGACCGGCGGCAGTGCGAGCTCCTTCACGATATCAGTGTTTGAGATGGCCATTGCTTCGGCAATGGTCTTGCCCTTCACCCACTCGGTCGCGAGTGAACTGGACGCAATGGCCGAGCCGCAGCCGAAGGTCTTGAACTTGGCTTCCTCGATAACCTGCGTTTGCGGGTTCACCTTGATTTGCAGGCGCATGACGTCGCCGCATTCCGGCGCGCCCACCAGGCCCGTGCCGACCTCGGACGAGCTTTTGTCAAGCGTGCCCACATTACGTGGATTGCTGTAGTGATCTACGACCTTATCGCTTTATGCCATGTCATTCTCCTCGTTCAATCACGCAAGCGGCATGCCGCTGTTGTTCTTAGCTGTTATCGCAGGCTTTCGCCCGGAGATTAAGCGTTCCATCAGGGGCCAAAACGCCGCCAGAATCATTCCGATCATCAGGGAAGCGAAGAAGTCACTCGGGCTCATACGCCGGTGGATTATGAGGGTAGCAACATTGCCCCAGGTCGTCCATGCCGCCACCATTAATAGATAGCGCTTCCCGCGCTCGACTATCACGCATTACCTCACTCGTTAGTGCGCAGCCCACTCGATCTTCGTCAGATCGATGCCTTCCTTCACCATCTCATACAAAGGCGACAACTCACGCAGCTTCAGCACCACATCAATGAGCTTATCGGCCACATAGTCTACTTCCGCCTCGGTATTAAACCGTCCCAATCCGAAACGAATCGACGAGTGCGCTACATCGTCGCCCAGCCCGAGCGCCTTCAATACATAGGATGGCTCAAGCGTCGCCGAGGTGCAGGCTGAACCGCTCGAAACCGCGATATCGTTGATCCCCATCAGGAGCGACTCGCCTTCGACGTACACAAAGCTCATATTCAGGTTGCCCGGCAGACGGCGGCCAGGCTCCATCGTTCCGTTGATGTGCACGTAGTCCAGCGCGCCCTCGAGCTTCTGCTGCAGGCGCGTACGCAGCCGCAGCTGCCGCTCGGCCTCCGCCGCCATCTCCTGCCCGGCAATCTCCGCCGCCTTGCCCATACCCACTATGCCCGGCACATTCAAGGTGCCAGACCGCATCCCGCGCTCGTGGCCGCCGCCGTTGATCTGCTCGGAGATCTGCACCCGCGGGTTGCGGCGGCGTACATACAACGCGCCCACACCCTTCGGCCCGTAAATCTTGTGCGCCGTAAACGACATCACGTCCACATTATCCGCAACCACATTCACCGGGATCTTGCCGAATACCTGCACGCCGTCGGTGTGCAGAATGATGCCGCGCTCATGGCATAGCGCGCCGATCTCCCGGATCGGCTGAATGACGCCGATCTCGTTGTTCGCCCACATGATCGAGACCAGGATGGTCTTGTCGGTCATCGCGGCCTTCAGCTTTTCGAGCGAAACCAGCCCGTCTGCTTCGACTGGAAGGTACGTCACCCGGTAGCCGGACTTTTCCATGCGCTTGCACGTGTCGAGCACGGCCTTGTGCTCGGTTACCTGCGTAATGATGTGGTTGCCGCGCTCCTTGTACATCTCGGCAATGCCCTTGATCGCCAGGTTGTTCGACTCCGTCGCGCCGGAGGTGAAAATAATCTCCTTCGCGGTCGCGCCAATCAGCTTCGCAATCTGCTCGCGCGCATGCTCCACACCCTGCTCAGCCTCCCAGCCAAAGCCGTGGTTGCGGCTGGCTGCATTGCCGAACTTGCCCGTAAAGTATGGCACCATCGTCTCCAAAACACGCGGGTCCATCGGCGTGGTGGCATGGTTGTCCATGTAGATCGGCAGCTTGACGCCATGTGGGCCAACGCCCGCCTCGCCGGTCACCGCGGGAACAATCTGGTCGCCTTCCGGCGCATTCAGCGGCGGGTTTTCCTGCATCTGCGTTGCTGTACTCATCGGTAGAACTCTCCCGGAAACTCTAAAAAATCGTGAAGAAACCGGCGCGCACAGGCGCGCCTTACATCTGAATCGAAATCAGCGAACGGCTGCCATTCGCGGCCCGCGGAGCGGCGTAGTCCACCAGATCGCCGATCCGAATCCCCTTCAGCAGGTCCATAATGGACTCGTTCACGCGCGCCATCGGTTCTTTGATGGTGCAGCTTGCCGTCAGGTCGCAAGGCCGCTGGCCAACGGTGCATGCTGTCAAAAACTGCGGACCATCCACCGCCAGGATGACCTCAAACACCGTGATGCTCGACGCATCTCGCTGCAGCGCGTAGCCGCCGTTCATTCCGGCTGTGGAGCGTACCAGGCCTACCTTGGCCAGCCGCTGCAGGATCTTTGCCAACAGCTGCGCAGGAATATGGTAGGCCTCGGCGATGTCTTTTGCGCTCAGCGCCGGCGTTTGCGGGTGCTCGGCCAGATATTTGAGCGCCATCAGCCCATAATCGGCCTTTTTGGTGAGCCTCAGCATTCCTCCAAGTATAGGTCCGGCTCAGGACGCCTGCAATGGCGCGAGTCCCTTCTTCGATAATTATTATCCAGCTGCTGCTTCCCGGCTCCTGATTCGGGAAAGCCACGCCCCGTTTCGCCGCCTCACTGTATGAAAAGTCGTCTCTGCTACCGAAATCGCCTGCAGGGAACGCTTGGACAGATGCCGACTCAGCGCTACAATTGCCGCTATCGGGCTCGCCGGCCTGACACCTCAAAGCCCATGCAAACGCCCTGCAAACACCCCGCCGTGCGCGTCGTTTCCCGCCAGGACGACGCAGAGTTCGTGGAATGCCTGCAATGCGGAGAAGTTTTCGACTCCGACGAGTTTCAGGATATGGAGATCGAGGAGAAAGCGGGCCAGACCGCCGGACCGGAAGACCTCGAACTTGATTAAGTCGGCTAGTCCACCAGCTCCGGGATCTCCGGGTCGGCCGCGTTCAGCCTCCAGGCCATTTTGATCGCGTAGTCAAAGCCTGACACACACGCCAGCACCCCAGTGCCGATTAACGACCAGTGGCGGATTGCCGCAAGCAGCACTCCGGGGGTGAACTGCGAAAGCAGCACCGTCACCACAGCGACAATCTGTACCAGGGTATTGGCTTTGCCAAAGATGCTTGGCCGGAAATTACGCAGCCCAAGCGCGGCAAACAGCAGCGCGCCCACGATCAGGATGCCCAGGTCGCGCGCAAACACCAGCAGCGTGACCCGCCGCGACACCAGCCCCACATGGTGCAGCGTCAGAAAAAGCGACGACAGCAGCAGCTTGTCGGCGACCGGGTCCAGATACTGCCCCAGACGGGTGCGCTGGCGCAGCCAGCGTGCCAGCAGGCCATCCAACCCGTCTGAGATGCCGGCGACTACCAGCAGCGCAAATGCCACACGAAAGCGGCCTTCCAGCACGGCGAGCAGCAGAAACGGCACCAGGCAGAGGCGGAAGAGCGTGAGTTGGTTGGGAGCTGCGCGAAGCTGACTCATGGGGGCTGTTCATTCCGAGTGTCGCGGGATCTTTCGCAACAGCAGGCGCTCGCCGGGCAGACCGGGACATGCGTGATCCTATCCCACACCGCGAACGCTCGGCAGTTTGCGCAGCCGCGCGGCAAGGCTTGACACCCGAAGCACGCCTCTTTAGCGTTGAAAGGACGGTTCGCAGGCCCATCCGGTAAAGCAGCTTCCAAGGCAGGCGGGCTCGCCTGGACGACCGCTGCACACCCTCTCCATACCAATAAGCAAGGGCCCGCCACGCGAGACCGCAGCGAGGCGGGCCCCTTGCTTTGCATCCCATACGCGGGCCCGCCGCGAGGAAATCCGAATCTAATGACAAACGCAACAATCGACTTCAACAAAATGGAAGGCCTTGTCCCGGGCATCGTGCAGGACGCCCGCTCGGGCGAGGTCCTGATGGTCGGCTTTCTCAACGAGGAAAGCTACCGCCGCACCGAGGCGACCGGCTACGTGACGTTTTGGAGCCGCACGCGCGGCAAGCTCTGGACCAAGGGCGAGACCAGCGGCAACCGGCTCCGCGTGCTTTCGGCCGCGACCGACTGCGACCAGGACACGCTCCTGTTTCGCGTCGAGGTGGAGGGCGACGGCCTGGTGTGCCACGAAGGCACGGTGAGCTGCTTTACCCGGGCGCTCGCGCTGGGGCCAGCGCAGGGCGCCGACATACGCGCGGCAGACCCTGCCCTTGAACCTGTTCTTACACGTACAGGAGCGCGCTGACCGTGTCTGCCAACACCCTGCGCCTCGGCATCCCCAAGGGCTCGCTCCAGGACGCGACCATTGACCTGTTTGCGAAAGCCGGCTGGAAGATCTACGCGAACGGCCGGTCCTACTTCCCGCAGATCGACGACCCGGAGATCGAGTGCATGCTGATCCGCGCGCAGGAGATGGCGCGCTACGTGCATTCCGGGGTGCTCGACGCCGGGCTCACGGGCATCGACTGGGTCGTGGAAAGCAAGCTGCCGGTCGAGAGCGCGTGCTCGCTGGTGTACGCGAAGCAAAGCCGCCAGCGGGTCAAATGGGTGCTGGCGGTACCGGAGGACTCGCCCTGGCAGCGGGCCGAGGACCTGGCCGGCAAGACCATCGCGACCGAGCTGGTCGAGGTCACGAAAAGCTACTTCGCCGGCAAGAACGTGCCGGTAACAGTCGAGTTCTCCTGGGGCGCAACCGAGGTGAAGCCGCCGATGCTCGCCGACGCGATCGTCGAGATCACCGAAACCGGCTCAAGCCTGCGCGCCAATCGCCTGCGCATCCTCGACATCGTCATGGAGTCGGAAACGCACCTGATCGTGAACAAAGCCGCGTACGCCGACAGCTGGAAGCACGCGAAGATCAGCACGCTCGCGCTGATGCTGGGCGGCGCGATTGCCGCGCAGGGCCAGGTCGGCCTGCTGTTGAACGTGCCCGACGATCGACTCGCGGCGGTGCTCGCGGTCCTGCCCGCGCTCAACTCGCCTACGGTTTCGCCGCTCTCGAACGGCGGCTGGTCGGCCATCAACACCATTCTTGATGAAGGCGTCGTGCGCGATGTCATTCCAAAGCTCAAGCAGGCCGGCGCCACCGGCATTGTCGAGTACCCGCTCAATAAGGTCGTGCTCTAGCCGTTGAGCGCCTTAGAGCAACGACTCGGCAAACCCACCTGAGCCGAAAACGATCCTGCGGCAGCGCTGAGAGCACGTGAGATGTCAGCGTCATCCTGAGCAGATTTCGGCGTCATCCTGAGCGAAGCGAAGGACCTGCCTCTGCTCTCTTCGCCGGCAACGCAGCATTTCATTGCATCCGAGGCACTTCGATGAAAATGAGATACCGCATAGCTTCTGCAGCGTTCGCCGCCCTTCTGTGCGGTGGCCCCGCAGCCTTGCAGGCGCGCGCCGCCGACCCGTTTGTCACCACACACGCCGTAAGTGAAGCAGGCGCGCAGCAGGTGCTTGCCGCTGCTGAGCGCGAAGCCCTGCGGCTTAAAGCCCCCTGCGCCATCGCCGTTGTGGATCGCAGCGGCATCCTGGTCGCGTTCCTCAGGATGGACGGCGTGCGCGAAGGCAGCCCCGAGCTCGCGATCGGCAAGGCCCGCACCTCGGCCATGCTTGAGCGCCCCAGCGCCGAAACTGAAACCAACACCGACGGGGGCCGGGTCGCCTTTGTCACCTCTGGCTTCATGGCGCTGCGCGGCGGCGTGCCGCTGCTGCTGCACGGAGAGGCGGTCGGTGCCGTCGGCGTCGCGAGCCTCAGTAAGGAGAACGACGTCGCCATCGCGGAGGCTGCCGCTGCGGCGTTCGCGTCCGAGCCCGCCTCGCAGCCCGCCTCCCACTGATGCTTGTGTCCGTTGAGTCTGGTACCGCTTCGCCACAGGAGACATGATGATCCGAAGCTGCACCGCTCAGGATTTCGCCTCTGTCTGGACGATCATCAACGACGGCGCTCAGGCCTACAAAGGCGTCATTCCCGCCGATCAGTGGGCAGAGCCGTACATGTCAAAGCAGCATCTGGAGCACGAGATTGCTGCCGGGGTCGTCTTCTGGGGCGTTGAAGAAGCTGGCTCGCTCCTCGGCGTCATGGGAGTGCAGCACGTCCGGGATGTGACCCTCATTCGGCACGCGTATGTTCGAGGCGGCTCGCAAAAGCGCGGCATCGGCGGCAGCTTGCTCGCCCATCTCAGGACGCTTACGCGAGAGCCTGTGCTGATCGGTACCTGGGCCGATGCGGTCTGGGCGGTACGCTTCTATGAGCGCCACGGATTTCGCGTCATTGATCCGGCCACGAAGGAAAAGCTGCTGCGTACCTACTGGACGGTGCCTCCACGGCAGATCGAAACCTCGGTCGTCCTTCTGGACCAACAATGGTCCGCGGTAGGCGACCGCTTCGTGCGCGGCCCGGAAACACAGTAGCTTTGTACACTAAGCAAGGAGAGCCTTTTGATGGAGATCGTTCGCACCACCGGCCTGGGCGGCCGCCGAGGCCGGGCCCGCGTGGAAGAGCTTGTCAGCCGCAGCGCCACCATCGATAGCCGGGTGCTGCCGACCGCCGAGCGGATCGTGAACGCCGTGCGCAAGGACGGCGATAAGGCGCTGCGGGCCTGGTCCGCAAAGCTGGACGGCCTTGACCCGAAAGCCGCGCTTCAAATCGATCCCGCGCAGATGAGCGCCGCGCTTGCCGAAATCCCAACCGCGATGCGCCGCGCGCTCGAAACCGCGGCGGCCAACATTCGCGCCTTTGCCGAGCGGCAGATGCCGTCCGAGTGGGACTTCGCGCCCATTGCCGGGCTTTCCGTTGGGCAACGCGTTCGCCCGCTCGACTCGGTCGGCTGCTACGTCCCGAGCGGCCGCCACCCCCTACCCTCGACCCTGCTGATGACCGCCATCCCGGCGCAGGTTGCGGGCGTGCGCCGCATCGTGGTCATCTCTCCGCGGCCCGCGACCGAGGTGCTTGCCGCCGCGGCTCTCCTCGCCGAGCAGGGCGGGGCCACCCTCGAGTTCTACAGGATCGGCGGCGCGCAGGGCGTCGCGGCACTTGCCTATGGCACGCAGACCATCCCGAAAGTCGACAAGATCGTCGGCCCCGGCAACGCCTACGTTACCGCCGCCAAGAAGCTCGTCGCCTTCGACGCGAGCATCGACATGCTTGCCGGGCCGACGGAAATTGTGGTGACCAGCGAAACCGGGCACCCGCGCGAGATCGCCGCCGACCTGGTCGCGCAGTCCGAGCACGACCCGGACGCGGTCGCCATTTTCGTCACCACCAGCGCAGAGCTTGCGCGCCGCGTTGTGGCGGAAGCCAAGCAGCAGGCGCGCGGCAACCCTATCGCCGCGCTCTCGCTCGACCGCAGCGGCGTCGCCATTGTGGCCGGCTCTCTTGAGGAGTCGCGCGAGATTACCAACCGGCTTGCCGGCGAGCACCTGACCGTCGACTCCGCCGAAGACCTTGCGTGGGTGCGCCACGCCGGCAGCGTGTTTGTCGGGCGCTGGTCACCGCAGCCCATGGGCGACTACGTCTCCGGCCCGAACCACACGCTGCCCACCGGCGGCATTGCGCGCCTGCGTGGCGGCTTGAGCGTGCATGACTACCTCAAGCTCATTACCGTGCAGCAATACACGCCTGAAGGACTGGCCGCGCTTGGGCCTGCGGCGATCCGCATCGCCGAGGCCGAAGGGCTGACCGGCCACGCGGAGGCGGTGCGCGTGCGGCTTGGCAGTCAGCCGCTCGGGGCAAAGGCGTGAGCGAGCAGGTTCGTTACGCGGATACCGCGACTGGTGAGGGTACGTTAGCCCCGCTTCAGGTAGAGCCACGCGCGGCCGTTCTGGCCATGAAGGAGTACCACCCGCCGCTGGGGGGGCGCAACGGCCTGCGCCTTGACTTCAACGAGAACACCCTGGCCTGCTCGCCGCGCGTACGCGAGGCACTCGGAAGCATCACCGCCGGCGCGCTCACCCGCTATCCCGAGCGCGGCCCGGTGGAGGCGCTTGTTGCCGCGCATCTGCAGCTGCGGCCGGAACAAATCCTGCTCACCAACGGCGTCGACGAAGCGATCCACGTTCTCTGCCAGACCTACCTCGGCGAGGGCGATGAAATCCTGCTGCCGGTCCCGACGTACTCCATGTACGAGGTGTACGCCTCGGCCGCCGGTGCCCGCATCGTGACGGTGCAGTCGGCGCGCGAGGACTTCGCATTTCCCTACGAGCGCGTGCTTGCCGCCGTGACGCCCAAAACCCGCATCATCGCGCTCGCTAACCCGAACAGCCCCACCGGCGCCACGCTGCGGCGAGAGCAGATCCTCGCGCTCGCCCAACGCGCGCCGCACGCGATCGTGCTGGCCGACGAAGCCTACTTCCACTTCCATGGCGAGAGCGTGCTTGACCTGATTCCGACAGGCGCATACCCGAACCTGGTCGTCGCGCGGACGTTCTCGAAAGCCTATGGCCTGGCCGGTCTGCGGCTCGGCCTTCTGGCCGCCGCGCCCGAGGTGATGCACTGGCTGCGCCGCGTCATCTCGCCGTACAGCGTCAACGCGCTCGCGCTCGCCTGCCTGCCGCCGGCGCTCGAGGACACGGCCTACCTCGACTGGTACGTCGGCGAGGTCCGGGCGGCGCGCAGCGATCTGTACGCGGTCTGCGGCGAGCTCGGCATTCACACGTGGCCCTCCGAGGCCAATTTCGTCCTGCTCGAGATCGGCCCCACGCACCGCGACTTCACCCTCGCCATGCACGAGCGCGGCGTACTGGTGCGCGACCGCTCCGCCGACCCGGGCTGCGACGGCTGTGTACGCATCACCATCGGTACCCGCGAGCAGATGCAGGCTGCGCACAAGGCGCTGCGCCAGGTGTGGGCCTCGCTGAAGCGATACGATAGCGAGTGAGACGACCGTGAACGAGCCAGCCATCATCCCGCCAAGTAATGCGAACGCCCTCGCAAAACGCACTCCAAAGCCGCGAAAGCAGGCATCGTCCACCTTGCGTGCCGCAAGCTTTGAGCGCAATACAAACGAAACAAAGATCTCCATCGCGCTCACCATTGAAGGTAGAGGTACCTACAGGATTTCGACCGGCATCCGCTTCTTCGACCACATGCTCGAGCTGTTTACCCGCCATGGTGCTTTCAATCTTGAGCTCACCTGCCGCGGCGACCTCGACGTCGACCAGCACCACACGGTCGAGGACGTGGGGATTGCGCTTGGCGAAGCGTTTGACCGCGCGCTCGGAGACAAAAAGGGCATCATGCGCGCCGGCTACTTCCTGATGCCGATGGACGAAACGCTCGGCATCGCCGCGGTCGACCTGAGCGGCCGCGTCGCCTGCAAAGTGAAAACCAAAGTAAAAACAACGCTGGTCGGCGACCTGCAGGCGGAGCTGGTCGAGGACTTCTTTGAAGGTTTTGCCCGCGGCGCCCGCGCCAACGTTCACCTGAAGACGATGTACGGGCGCTCCAACCACCACAAGCTGGAGGCGCTCTTCAAAGCATTCGCGCGCGCCCTGCGAGTCGCCTGCTCGCGCGACCGCCAGCTGGGCGACATGCTGCCGTCGACCAAAGGGCTGTTGTGATCGCGGTCGTCGACTACAAGGCCGGTAATCTCACGAGCGTGCTCAAGTCGCTCCACGCGGCAGCCGATGCAGACCTTGATTTCCAAGTCACGGAGGACCCGGAGGTCGTGCGCCGCGCCGACAAGGTCATCCTCCCCGGCGTAGGCCATTTTGCCGCGACAGCGCACCTCGGCGAGCGCGGCCTGACCGATGCGATCCGTGAGCGCGCGGACGCCGGCACGCCATTCCTGGGCATCTGCGTCGGCCTGCAGTGGCTTTTCGCGGGCAGCACGGAGGCGCCGGAAACCCCCGGCTTCGCGGCATTTACCGGCGCGTGTGATCGCTTTCCCTCCAGCGAGCTCAAGTGCCCGCACGTCGGCTGGAACACGCTTTCCATCACCGCGTCTACACCCCTCACCCAGGGCCTGCGCGATGGCGAGCACGTGTACTTCACCCACAGTTATCGCGCGCCCGTCGTGCCTGAAACTACGGCTACCTGCGATTACGCCGGACCGTTTACCGCAGTCGTCGAGCGCGGCAACATCATGGGTGTGCAGTTTCACCCGGAAAAATCAGGTGCCGCTGGCCTGCGGCTGCTTGCCAACTTCCTGAGGGCCTGACCGGAAAGTGTTGACCAAACGCATCATTGCCTGCCTTGACGTACGTGGCGGCCGCGTCGTCAAAGGTGTGCAGTTTGAGGACATCATCGACGCCGGCGACCCGGCAGCGCTGGCTGCGCGCCACGCTGAGGGCGGTGCCGACGAGATCGTGCTGCTCGACATTACGGCCACGCATGAGGGCCGCGGCACGCTGCTCGACACGGTCAAACGGACCGCGAGCCGCCTCTTTATTCCATTCACCGTCGGCGGCGGTATTCGCTCCAGTGACGACGCGACCGCGGTTTTCGATGCCGGCGCTGACAAGGTGTCAATCAATTCCGCCGCGCTCGCTGACCCTGCGCTGATCGACGCGATCGGCGTGCGCTTCGGCGCGCAGGCTGTCATCGTGGCGATCGATGCCCGCCGAGGCCCGCAAGCCCCCGAACGCGCCGAGGTCTTTGTGAGCGGCGGCCGCAAGCCGGCCGGGCGCAATGCAATCGAGTGGGCGCGCGAAGCCGAATCACGCGGCGCGGGCGAAATCCTGCTGACCAGCATGGACGCCGACGGCACCCGCTCGGGCTTTGACTGCGAGCTCACCTCGGCCGTGTCCCAAGTGGTGCAGATCCCGGTCATCGCGTCCGGAGGCGCAGGCACGGCGCAGCACTTTGCCGATGTGCTGCAGCAGGGCCGCGCCGACGCCGCGCTGGCCGCGAGCATCTTCCACTTTGGCGTCTCCGACGCGCGCTCGCTCAAGCAGCAGCTCGACCGGCAAGGCATCCCCGTGAGGCTCCCATGCTGATCCCGGCGATCGACCTGATGGGCGGCCGCATCGTGCAGCTGGTGCAGGGCGAAGAGCTCCGCATCGCCTCCGACGACTTCGCCTACTGGATCGAGCGCTTCCGCCCCTACCCGCTCGTGCAGCTCATCGACCTCGATGCAGCCAAGCGCGTCGGCAGCAACAGTGCGCTCATCGAGCGCATCGCCCGCGAGCTGCCCGTGCAGGTCGGCGGCGGCCTGCGCACCGTCGAGCAGGCCCGCGCACTGCTGGCACTTGGCGTTCGCCGCGTCATCTTCGGGTCTGCCCTGTTCCCACCCGCCGGCGTCGATCTCGCGCTCGCCGCGGAGCTTGCCGAGGCGATCGGCCCCGAGCAGTTTTTCGCAAGCATCGACACAAAAGGTGGACGCATCGCCGTCCGCGGCTGGCGCGACGAAGTCGACCTGACGCCTGACGATGCCGTGCGCGCGCTCGAGCCCTTCTGCGGCGGCTTTCTCTACACGCACGTCGATACCGAGGGCACGCTGCAGGGCTTTCCTCTTCCTATTGCGCAGCGGCTGCGCGCGCTTACCCGCCGGCAGCTCATTGTGGCCGGCGGCATCCGCACTCAGGAGGAAATTGACATACTGGACCAATGCGGCGTGGACGCGGTTGCCGGCATGGCCGTGTACACCGGCTTGATTGCGACCTAAGCTCCCATGACCGCAAGTCAGGACCGCGAGCGAGGCTACCGCTTGGCCGTCCGGCTCCGCACGATCCAGCCGACCAGCGCGAAAAACGCCGCCATCGCATACATCGTCACTGCGTAGCGCTGGTTGTGCACCACCACGGCAGCGGTCGCCTGCAGGGCCCAAACCACCGCAAGCACTGCCCAGATCATCCAAAGCCGCATACCCCTCCAGCCTAGCATCGGGCGCGAAAGGTTTTTCACCCCATGGCCGACACCACGTTGCACGTGCACACAGCGCCCAAGGCCGCTCGGAGGCTCCGGATTGCTCGGAGGCTCGCGGAGGTCGGCTTTTCCGACATTGTGCAGATCCGCAACAAGGTGCTGGAACTGCGAGAGGCAGGGCAGCCCGTGCACGCCTTTCACGGCGGGGAGCCCTTCTTTGAGACGCCCGAGCCGATCAAGTACGCGGCCATCCACGCGCTCACCCACAATCACACCCGCTATGCTCCGTCCTCGGGCATCCTGCCGCTGCGCGAGGCGCTGCTCGGCAAGCTGCATACGCGCAACGCCATCCCGGCGCACCTGGATGACGTGCTCGTCACCGCAGGCGGCGCGCACGCGCTATCAATCGCCTTTCAGGCGACGCTCGACCCCGGCGACGAGGTGCTGGTGTTCTCCCCCTACTGGACGCCGATCCGCGACATGATCGCGCTCACCGAAGCCGTGCCGGTGCTGGTGCCAACCAGCGAAGCTCTGGCGGAAGGCCTCGCATCCACGCTCGGCCGCTTCGTCACCCCTCGCACCCGCGCCCTCTACTACAACACGCCGCAAAACCCTTCCGGCGTTGTTTTCAACCGCGCGCATGCCGAGGCCGTCGCTGCTTTCGCCATCGCGCACGATCTCGTCGTCATCGCCGACGAAGCCTACGAGGACCTTGTCTATGGCAACGAGCCGGGCGATGCGGGCGAGCACGTATCCATCGCCTCGCTGCCCGGCATGTACGAGCGCACCATCACCACCTACACGCTGTCCAAAAGCTACGCCATGACCGGCTGGCGGGTCGGCTATGCGGTCGCTCCGGAACCCTGGACGACCGCGCTGCGCAAGCTCGTGCTCTACACCACCAACGGGGTGTCGACGCCGGTGCAGTGGGCCGCGGTCGAGGCCCTGCGCACACCGCGTGCCGCACTTGATGCGCGCCGGGAAGAATATCGCGAGCGCCGCGACCTGCTCGTTCGGGGCCTGAACGAGCTTGGCTTCCCGTGCGAGCTGCCGGCCGGCGCGTTCTACGCCTTTCCCGATGTGCGAAGCATTGCCGCCGACAGCCGCGAAGCAGCGGCTCTGCTGCTGGAGAAAGCCCATGTCGCCACGATTCCAGGCTCAGTCTTCGGTCCGCACGGCGAAGGGCACCTGCGGCTGGGCTATGCGGTCTCGCTGCCGGCCATCGAGGCAGGTCTCGCCTCGCTCCGGAAGGTTTTCAGTTAGAAAAAGCGTCCTACGCCTCTGCGCATCCGTCCAAGGGCTGGGACGCCTTAAAAACCCATAAGTTTTCCCACCGAAGCTGAGTGTTCCAGACAAATCGGGTTCAGCGTCTATAAGGAAGTGTTGTGAAACGAACCAGCATGGTCTTGCCTCCTCCCCCTGTTCTACGTACCAAAATCGCTGCGCCTCCCTTGCGCAGGCTGGCACTGCTCGGCTTTTCGGGCGCCCTGGCGCTGACGGTCCACGCCCAAAGCGTCCGCGACGACAGTGCAGCCATACCGGACGCCCCCTCCGCCGTGCTGGCCGCGCAGGCTGCGGGATCAAAGCCGGCCGCAAGCGGGCAGAGCACGCCCACCGCCGGCACCGGCGGCGATTATGCGCAAACCAAGCGCATCCTTGGCGTCTTTCCCAACTTCCGCGCTGTTTCGGCAGACACCAAGCTGCCTCCGCAAAGCGCCAGGGAGAAGTTCGCTGCCACTGCCCAGCAGACGTTCGACTACTCCGACCTGCCTCTCGTTTTTGTGCTTGCCGGCGTCGATGAGTCCAGCAACTCCGAACCGTCCTTCGGTCAGGGAGCAGCCGGATACGGCCAGTATTTGTGGCGCACCGCCCTCGATCAGGCAGATGAGAACTTCTGGGTGCAGGCGATCCTTCCTTCGGTGCTCCACGAGGACTCGCGCTACTACACGCTCGGCCACGGCGGCATCGCACGCCGGACGCTGTACGCCTTTGACCGCACGCTGATTACACGTACAGACAGTCAGAAGGAAACCTTCAACTTCTCCGAGATCGTTGGAGCAGGCGCCGCCTCGGGCATCTCCGACGCCTACTATCCGCTCTACGAGGCGACCTGGACGAAAACAGGCCAGCGCTGGCTTGAAAATGTGCTGATCGACGGCGGCACCTACGTGTTTCAGGAGTTCTGGCCTGACATCAACGGTAAGCTCTTCCACCAGAAAGACTAGGCTGCATGACCGAACTCAAAAAAGCCATTCGCGTCGGTATCGCCTCGTCGATCGATCCAGCCCTGTTCCGCCATTTCCCTTCGGAAGCCGAGGTCATCCGCTACTCGGTCGACGGGGATGAAACGTACGAGGTCGACCTGCTGGTCGCGCCGAGCTTCGGCAAGCAGGCGGCCGACGTTTTTCCGCGGGTGCGCACACGCTACATCCAGACCATCTCGGCAGGGGTTGAGACGGTGCAGCCCGTGGTGCCGCCGGGCGTCGTGCTGCTGAATGCAAAGGGCATCCACGACCGGTCCACCGCCGAGTGGGCGGTCACCGCCATTCTGGCGTCGCTCAAGTGGCTGCCCTTCTACGAAGACCTGCGAAGGCAGAGTCAATGGGTCACGAGCGCAGCGAGCGAGACCTACTGGCAGCAGACTTATGGGCAGCCGCACGGTGCGGGTACGCCGATCCTGCTTGAAGAGCTCGCCGAGAAAAGCGTGCTGATCGTCGGCTACGGCTCCATCGGCAAAGCCATTGAAACGCGACTGCTCCCGTTTGAGCCGCGCGAAGTCGTTCGCCTCGCGCGCACCGCACGCGAGGACGAACGCGGCCCGATCCACGGCTTCGCCGAACTGCACCGCTTGCTGCCGGAGGCCGACATCGTCGTCCTGATCACGCCGCTGACCGCGGAAACGCGCCACCTCATCGGTGCGGCGGAGCTCGCGCTTATGCGCCGCGGCACCATCCTCGTCAATGCCGCGCGCGGAGGCGTTGTCGAGACCGACGCACTCGTTAGCGCACTGGAAGCCCACCAGGTCCGGGCCGCGCTCGACGTCACCGACCCGGAACCGCTGCCGGCCGAGCACCCCCTGTGGCGCGCGCCGGGTCTGCTGCTGACGCCGCACATCGCCGGGTCTACCCCGCTCTTTCTCGACCGCGTCTTCCGGTTCGTCGGCCGGCAGCTCCAGCACATCCTCGACGGCGAAGAACCGGAAAACATCATTAAGGGAACGTACTAGCAGCGCAACAAGACAAGTGCACACATCAGGAGCCGCCATGGCGTTCTATCGCTTGCGAAGCTGGCCAGAGCCGCCGTCGGAGCTGTACCGCAATCGCAGCCGCGCCGTGCTCATCCTTGTGCTTGCACTAGCCGGCCTTGCCGGCTGCTTCTGGCTGTTATTTCATCGCCAGGCTATTCCCACTGGTCCTCTGCCGCCTGCTTTAGCCATCGCGCTTTTTGGCTTCATCCTCTTTGCAGCGCTCTTCAGTGCGCTTTTCTCCGCCCTGTACTTACGGGCGCTTCCACGCCGCCTGCGTGAGGTGGGGCTACAAAGCTGGGAGCTGTCACCCCTCGGCCTCATTCATCGCTATCCGGGCAAAGCTGACAACTTTGTGCCTGCCGACGCGCTTGCCGGCTTTTTCGTTCGCAAGAGCGGCAGCACGACTGTGAAAACATCAGACGGCTTCACGGGCTTTCTGCTGCCGCCCTCGCTGGCCGATCGGGAAGCATTGCAGGCAGAGCTGCGCTCCATGCGCGTGCCCGAGAGGAAGCCGCCTGCTCTTGTCAGCGTGCGAGGCGCTGTTACCCTGCTCGTCGTGTTCGGGTTTATCGGGCTCATGTTCAGCCACCGGCCGCTGTTCATCGTTATCGGCGGTTCCGGCTACATCGCCTGGATGGCGCGTACACAGTGGATCATGGAGGGCCGCCGTGAGCCCGATCGCTCCCCGCTGCGCAGCAAGCTCTTCTATGTCGCCACTTTCTCCTGGCTGTTCGTCATTGCGCTGCAGCTTTATGGATCCCTGCACCCTCACCATCACCGCGCCCGCTCCAGTGCATCGCCGCACCCCGTACAAAGCCGTGCCATTGCCGTCCCAAACACGCCGCCATAGTACCCTTGGCCATGGCTGCACACTCTTGAAACGGGGACGACCGAAACCTGCATGGCGAAGTTCACAGTTGGCGTAGATATGGGCGGCACCAATCTTCGAATTGCAGGCTACTCCGCCGACTGGCAGCGGCTGGCATCGATTGCCGTTCCCACCCGCGTGAGCGAAGGTCCGTCGGCCGTGCTCGGCGACATGGCTTCGGCGATTCGCGAGGTGATCGAGCAGTGCGGCGGAGCTGCGGAGCTTGAAGGCATCGGCGTCGGCTCGCCGGGCCCTATCGAGCTGCCTGAAGGCCGCCTGCTCGAGCCGCCCAACCTTCCCGGCTTCCACTCGCTCGAGCTCAAGACCGAGCTGGAAGCGCTTTTGGACCTGCCCGTCATTATCGAGAGTGATGCCAATGCGGCAGCACTTGCCGAGGCGCACGCAGGCGCGGGCAAGCTGTACGGCATCGACTCGCTCTGCATGCTGACGCTCGGCACTGGCGTTGGTAATGGGCTTATCTTCGACGGCAAAATCTGGCACGGCTACCGAGGCATGGCCGGCGAGGCCGGCCATGTTGCTATCTGGCCGGACGGGATCCCCTGCGCCTGCGGCAACCGCGGCTGCCTGGAGCTGTTTGCGTCAGCCACCGGCATCACCCGCATGGCGCGTGAAACCGCCTACGAGGGCCGCTCCCCCCGCACCCGCGAGCTGATTGACAACGGCTCCCCGGTCACCGCGCGCGATGTCGCGCGTTTTGCTGAAGAGGGCGATGAAGGCGCGCTGATCGTGTATGACACTGTCGGCCGCGCACTCGGGCTGTCACTCGCCGGCCTGGTCAACACGCTCAACGTGCCGCTATACGTCATCGGCGGCGGGGCGTCCGCAGCCTGGCACCTGTTTGCACCGGCCCTGTTTGGCGAGCTTGAGCGCGCCAGCTATGTGTATCGACTCACCATGCCGGAGAACCAGATGGTATTTACCCCTGGTAGGAGCAATATCCTGCCGGCGGTTCTTGGCAGCGACTCCGGCCTGCTTGGCGCTGC
>CAXUDF010000008.1:0-10600 GCA_964249695.1 uncultured Acidobacteriaceae bacterium | reverse complement strand
GCAGCCGCCGCGGTCACCATCCTTTGTCCCTTTACGGTATCTTGGCTCACGGGATCTTCGCCCGCAATTCCTGAATCCGAGGCGGACCGAAGCAGCATGCAGCGCAAACCGACGATGAACGACGTCGCACGCATAGCCGGGGTCGGCACCATGACAGTCTCCCGCGTGCTCAACGGCTCTCAGCACGTTTCCGAGGAAACGGCGGTGCGCGTTCGCGAGGCTGTCGCGCAGCTTGGCTACCACCCCAACGAGATGGCGCGCGCCTTGCGCAGCTTCAAAACCCGTACCGTCGGGCTTCTGCTGCCGAACCTGTACGACTCCTTCTACGCCGTGTGCGCGCACAGCCTCAACATGGTCGCCAAGGAGCACGGCTACACCGTACTGCTGACGCTGACCAACGATGACTCGATCCACGAATACCAGGAAGCCCGCCGCATGATGCAGCGCCATGTCGAGGGTTTGATCGTGATCCCGGCAGACTCCCGCCTGTGCCGTCTCGGCGACGATGAGTTCAGCGAGATCCCGGTCGTAACGCTGGACCGCCCCATCGAGGACGTGCCTGCGGTCGCCTCCGTGCTGACCGAAAACGAAACGGGCGGGCGGCTCGGCACCGAACACCTCCTGGCAACGCACGGGCTCGAGCGCATCCTGTTTCTGGGGCACAAGGCCGAGCTGTACACCATGCAGCGCCGCTGGGACGGCTACGCATCGGCCATGCGCGCAGCCGGGCTTCGCGCGGACCAGGACTTTCGCTGCGGCTCGGAGGAAAGCGCGGTCGAGATCCTCGAGCAGGCCTTTCGGCGGACTGTTCGACCGCAGGCCATCTTCTCGGCCAATAACCTGACAACGCGGCACGTGCTATTTGCCCTTCGCCGTCTGCGCATGAGGGTGCCTGAGGATGTTGCGCTGGTCGGCTTTGATGAGTTGGAGCTCAGCGACCTGCTCCATCCCGCCTTGACCGTCATCCGCCAGCCTGCCGAAGAATTGGGGCGCACCGCCGGGCGGTTGCTCTTCTCAAGAATGACGAAGGGACTCGCATCCGGGTCCTCGCAGACCGTACTGCCTCTGGACCTGGTGGTGCGCCACTCCTGCGGCTGCGCCTATGAGCCCGGGTACCAGCCCCTCGAAGCGGAATCGCTTTCGGGAGTGCTCTAGAAGGGCCGAGCTCGCCTTAACCGATCGCGACCGAGCAACCAGGGGCTTTCGCAGCCGCCTTATCTTCGATCGGCAGCCGCACGATGAACTCGGTTCCCGCACCGTCCGTCGTAAAGTGAATCTCCCCGTGAAAATTGCCGACTACGATCCGGTGGGCAATATCCAGGCCCAGCCCTGTCCCGAGCCCGGCCTCCTTGGTGGTGTAGAACGGCTCGAAGATGTGATCCCAGTGCTCTTTCGGGATCCCACTTCCGTCATCGCGGATGCCGACGCACACCGTCCGACCCTCGGTCCACAGACGCACCTGGATGTGCCCGTTCTCGGGCGCGGCGTCGATAGCATTGTCGAGCAGGTTAGTCCACACCTGGGCAAGCCCGGCGCCAACGCAGGAGATTTTGGTTTCAGCGGAGGGCAGCTCGCGATCCACGCTGATGCCCTTTTGCCGAAACTTGTGGCTCAGGATGGTCAGCGTGCTCAGCAGGCTGTCGCGCACATCTACCTGCTGCAGATGCTTCTTGTCGTCGTAGGCGTACTTCTTGACCGCGGAGACCAGGTCAGTGACGCGCGCGATACTTTCTTCGATGGTGTTGACGTGCTGCATGCTGCTGATGAGCGCTTCCAGGTAGTTCAGCGCGTCCGACAGGATTTGCGGCGGAAAGGTACTCCGGGCGCAGGCAATATCCTCGGGCATCCACCCGGCACTGACCATGGTCGGTGCCAGCCGCCATGGATTTTCGACATGCATCGAGCCCAGCCACTCGGAAAGCTCGTCCTCCCGGTCAGCCTGCTCGATCGGCGAAAAGCTGGCCGGGCGCTCCAGCGTCAGCACCTGCTCCTGCAGCCGGGCCAGACACTCCATCTGCTCCGGGCTGAGCTGCGCGCGGGTCAGGCGTAGTGAAATCTGCTGTAGGCGCGACATATTGTCCCGCAGCTGCGACGAAGAACGGCGCGCCGCGGCTCCCGGATTATTCAACTCGTGCATCAACCCGGCCGCGAGCGTACCGAGGGACACCAGCTTCTCGCGATGGAGCTCCATGGCCTGATATGTCTGGAAGCGCCGCGAGCAGTCCGCCAGCACTGCATCCCGCACCGCCGGCGCTGCGGCGAGCAGCTTCCAGAAAGCCTCCTCCGTCAGACGAAGCAGCCGGCAGTCGCTTTT
The DNA here is from genome assembly GCA_964249695.1 of uncultured Acidobacteriaceae bacterium. Taxonomy (GTDB): domain Bacteria; phylum Acidobacteriota; class Terriglobia; order Terriglobales; family Acidobacteriaceae; genus EB88. The sequence goes on along the minus strand of CAXUDF010000008.1, from coordinate 8,286 downwards.
CGCGACGCACTTGCTCGATGTCGATCGCATGCCCAGCAGGATCGGGGTTTCCCCAAATGTTTCCGGGGCTTTGTAGGTCGCGAAGTACACCTCATTCTGGGCATCTGGCTTGCTGACGACGATTTCGCCTTCGAGCAAAACGCAGAAGCGATAGGCGCCCTGCTCCGGGTAGTGCAAAACCTGGCCGACCGGCATATGCAGCCGCTCCATCCCGGTGAGACAGGCAAGGTGCTCCGGGCCAAGCTGCCGCAGCGTCGGCACCTGCCGCAGCTCGGCGAGCAGCTCTTCGTCCAGTGATACCGGCGTACGCTCTTCACGCTCTGTTAACTGTTTTGCCATGGCTCCCAACAACCGGCCGTCGGCCGCCTAGATTCTGCAAGTGACACTAAAACTGCGCCAGGTACTGGTGCATGAACTGCACGGCAATTGAACCTTCTCCAACGGAAGACGCCACACGTTTTACCGAACCATTGCGTACATCGCCCGCGACAAAAATGCCGGGCACACTGGTCTCCAGCAGGTACGGATCCCGGTCTTCATGCCAGATCCCCGGCAGCTTCCCATTGCGGCGCAAATCAGGCCCGGCCAGCACAAACCCGTGATCGTCGCGCAGGATGCACTCCGGAAGCCAGTTCGTTTTCGGCGCCGCGCCGATGAATATAAACAGTGAAGAAGCCGGACGCTCGGTCTCCGCGCCATCGTTGCTGACCCGGATCGCGGAAAGATGGCCGTCCCCCAATGCTTCCGTCACCGTAGCCCCGGTTTCCACTTCGATATTTGATGTGCCAGCAATCTGATCGATCAAGTATTTCGACATGCTGTCCTTGAGCGAAGGGCCGCGGACCAGCATCGTCACCTTGCGGGCGAACTTGGCGAAGTGCACCGCCGCCTGGCCTGCCGAGTTCGCTCCGCCCACAATGAAGATTTCCTCATTCGTGCAGGTCGAGGCTTCGCTCAGCGTCGCGCCGTAGTACACCCCGGCACCCAGCAACCGCTCCACCCCCGGAATATCAAGTCGCCGCCAGTACACGCCGATCGAGAGCAGGCACACCCGGCAGCTCACCTCGCGTCCGTCGCCCAATTCAATCCGGTGGTACTGATCTTTGCTCGAAATACCGCGCGCGCACTGCGTGATGAACTCCGTACCGAACCGGGTGGCCTGGGTGATGGCGCGCCTCGCCAGGTCCTCGCCGCTGACGCCAGCCGGGAAACCCAGGTAGTTCTCGATGCGGGAGCTCGAGCCGGCCTGGCCCCCCGGCGCGTCCGGCTCGACCAGCAGCGTTTTCAGCCCTTCGGAGCTCGCGTATACGGCTCCGGCCAGACCCGCCGGGCCGCCGCCGATGATGACCAGGTCATAGAACTCGTTTTTCGCCGATGTTTTCAGCCCCACCTTCGCGGCCAGCTTGGGGATCGTCGGCTGCGAGAGCGAACTGCCGTCCGGGAACAGCACGGCCGGCAGCTTGCTGTCATCTGCCCCATACTGGGCCAGCATGGCCGCGGCTTCGTCGGTATGCTCCGGATCAAGCCACTTGAAGGGAATCTGGTTTCGGCTGAGAAAATCGCGCACCTGGTGGTCGCGCGCGCTCCAGCGCAGGCCCACAACCCGCAGGCCCTCGTAGCGCGGCTTGTATCCGCTGCCCCAGGCATCCAGCAGGTCGGTCAGAACCGGGTACAGGCGCTCCTCCGGCGGATCCCACGGCTTGGTCAGGTAGTAGTGAATGCGCGCCGAGTTGATCGCCTGGATCGCCGCTTCGGTGTCGGCGTATGCGGTGAGCAGCGTGCGCTTCGCATCAGGGTAGATCGCCTGCACACGCTCCAGCAGCGCCACGCCGGTCATCCCCGGCATCCGCTGGTCCGAGACCACCAGCGCCACGGCATCGCCGCGCTTGTGCAGCTGCTCGCAGGTGTCAAGCGCGGCCTGCCCGGAGCCTGCGCGCATGACGCGGTAGTGCTCGCCGTACTCTCGCCGCAGGTCCTGCACAACGGCTTCAAGGACGCTGATATCGTCATCAACGGCGAGGATCACTGGCTTCGGCATCGCTTACCGATTGTACCGCCCGATCGCAAGCGGCTTAACGTGTATAAAGTACACGCAAAGTGTGTAAATAAGGTAGAAACATGGAGCGCCGAGATGCAAAATGAGAGCTACACAAAGGTTGTAGGTAGAAAAAACATGGAAAATTCTTCTTGCAAAGATTCCAGATCGCGGTAGTCTGTCGACACCAATTAGCACAGATTTTCAAACAAGATCAAAAGGCACTCCGGTGACGCCGGTACCTTTTGTTCACAAAGTTCCTAAAGTGAAACTCCTTTTCCCCTGATGCTGTGAGCCGAACATCACTTGCAGGCAACCTGTGCTGCCCGAGATGGATTGAAACCGCCTGCATGGTTTATGCGACGGAGCACAGTAGCCATTGAGGCCAGAAGGATTCACGATGAATAAAGTTATTCTCGCCGACAACCAAGCGATCTTCCGGACCGGAACTGCCAAGGTTTTATCAATGGAAGACGACTTTCGCATTATTGCGCAATGTCCGGATGCCGAGCGACTTCAAACAGCGCTGGTCACCTTTCGGGGAGTCACGGTTCTGTTCGGCTCGACACTCAAGCAGGATGCAAATCAACTCATGCAGCAGATCTGCTCTCTCGGCAGCCGCGGCATCGCCATCCTTGAGAACAACGAAGCTCCCCAGCCGTACCTGGCAGCGCACGTGCACGGGCTGTTCTTCCGGTCCATTACCGGCCCTACGCTGGTGGACTGTGTGCGGCGTGTAGGACGGGGCGAGCGGGCTATCCATTCCGCGTCCCATGCCACGGCCGCGCCGGATGAAGATCTGGTCGGCGCGCGCGTCCGCGACCGGCTCACGCCGAAAGAAATGAAAATCGTCGCCCTGATCGTACAGGGCTGCAAAAACAAGGAGATCGCGATGCGGCTCGGCACCACCGAGCAGGTCATCAAGAACTACCTGCGCGGCGTGTACGACAAAACAGGCGTCTCCGACCGGCTGGAGCTTGCGTTGTTCACCATCCACCACCGAATACTCGCCGAGGCAGCGGCAGCAGCGGGCAGCCTCATCATGCAGGCCAGCTAGCAGACGCTCCTTCTATGGGGTCATCCGTCGCTCTGCCCAGGATGACCCCCGATATCGACGACTGCAGGAGCCGCTTACCGCTGGACTCGCTCTGCAATCGACTTGGCCTGGGTAAACTGCAGCAGGTAGTCCGGGCCGCCCGCCTTCGAGTCCGTCCCTGACATATTGAAGCCGCCGAATGGGTGCGCCCCCACCATTGCGCCTGTGCACTTGCGATTCAGATAGAGATTGCCTACGTGGAACTCGCGCCGGGCGCGGTCAAGCAGGTCCGGGGAGCTCGAGTACACAGCACCGGTCAGGCCGTACTCCGTACCATTCGCAATCGCAAGCGCTTCGCCGAAGTTCTTCGCACGCAGAATGGTCAAAACGGGGCCAAAAATCTCATCCTGAGCGATCTTCGATCCAGCGGACACGTCCGTGAACACAGTCGGCTGGATGTAGTAGCCGCCGGCCTCGGTCGCGATCGACTCGCCGCCCGCGACGAGCCGGCCTTCGCTCTTGCCCATCTCGATATAGTGCAGCGTTTTGGCATACGCCGCCCGGCTGATAACCGGGCCCATGCGCGGGTTCCCAACAGGGTCGCCCACCGAGATCGCCTCGATGCCCTCGCGAATCTTGTCCACAAACGACTCGTAGATCGAGTCCTCCACGATCGCCCGTGAACCGGCAGAACACTTTTGCCCGCTGTAGCCGAACGCCGCTGCCAGCACTCCATCGACCGCCTCATCCACATCGGCGTCGGCGGCGACTATGATCGCGTCCTTGCCGCCCAGCTCCAGGATGGTGCGCTTGATCCAGATCTGCCCTGCGCGCGGCTTTGCCGCCTTTTCATGGATTTCAAGACCGACCGGCCGCGAACCGGTGAACGCGATAAAGCGAACCTTCGGGTGCTCGACCAGCGCGTTGCCGCAGTTGGGCCCGTCGCCTTGCAGCAGGTTCACGACGCCCGGCGGCAAGCCCGCTTCTTCCAGCACGTCGAGGAAGCGCGCGGCGATCGTCGGCGCTTCCGGCGACGGCTTCACAACCACGGTGTTGCCGGTCACGATGGCAGCCGCGGTCATGCCGGCCATGATGGCCAGCGAGAAGTTCCACGGCGGGATGACCGCTCCGACGCCCAGAGGGATGTAGACGAGCTCATCGCGCTCGCCCGGGAACTGGATCGGCGTTTCCGAGCCGGCCAGGCGCATGGCTTCCCTGGCGTAGAAATCGAGGAAGTCGATGCACTCGGCGACCTCGGCATCAGCCTCCGCCCAGTTTTTGCCGACCTCGTATACCAGCCACGCGCAGAACTCGAACTTGCGCGTCCGCAGGAGCTCCGCCGCCCCAAGCAGCAGCGATACCCGGTCTTCGAGCGTCGCGAAACGCCAGCTTTCAAAAGCCATCAGGGCTCCCTGGACAGCATCCGAAGCTTCCGTGGGCCCGCCCGCCTGATGAATGCCGATGACCTGCGAAGGCCTGGCCGGATTGCGCGACTCGAACTTGGCTGAAGTGCTCAGGCGCTCCCCACCCAGGACAAGCGGGTACTCGCGGCCAAGCTGATCGGCCACCCACTGCAGCGCAGCCTTCATCTCCTGCGCGTTGCGCCCATGAGAAAAATCAGTAAACGGCTCATTCTTGAAGGACCCCTGGGGTACGCGGGGCGAAATCTGCGTCGTCTGGGCGGGTGTCAACATAATGTGTCCAGTGTAAACGGCGGCCCGATTCCAGACTCTCGCACACGCTGTCCGGGCGGCTACTGTTTATCGACCGTGATGTAATACAGGTCTGTCGCCACGGCAAAGTGACTGGCGAACTGCTCCGGCGTGAGCGTGGCTGGCATGACCTGCCAGTCCACCGTTGGGGTAATCCGCTGCCAGTGCGCCGGGTCGCCCACCTCGACCGGCATGCGAAACTCGGCCTCATCCACCTTCCACCGGTACGATACACGCCCGTTTGCGGGGTCAAAGCGCAGCTCAAGCGTCGGGAGCGTTGTGTGGCGCAGGTACTGATCGAACTCGGGGGTCAGGTCGAGCCCGCTGTGCTCGTTGAAGAAAGCAACCACGTCTTCAGTCAGGATCGTCTGGTATTTGAATGTCTGGTAGTAGTCGTGCAGCAGCGCGAACCATTGCGCATCGTCGTTCATGATGCTGCGCATCGTGTTCAACATCAGCGCCGCTTTGAAGTACTGATCCTCAGACGGCTGCTGGTTCATGCCGCGTTCCGTCAGGATCGGCTTCTTGCCGTCGACATGCTGCTTCAGGCCGTTAATGTACCGGAGAGCGGCGGCTTTTCCGTAGTGGTACTCGACGTAAAGGTCTTCGGCGTAGGTGTCGAAGCCTTCATGGATCCACATGTCGGACACATCCCGCGCTGTAACCGCGTTGCCGAACCACTCGTGCCCGCTCTCGTGGATGATGATGAAGTCGAAGCGCGGGCTGATGCCGACGCCGGTCCAGTCGCGCCCATAGTACCCGTTGGTGAAATGGTTGCCGTAGGTTACGGCGCTCTGGTGCTCCATGCCCGTGTACGGCACCTGGATGAGCTTGTAGCCGTCCTTGAGAAAAGGGTATTCGCCGAAGTAGTGCTGGAACGCATCCAGCATGCCCTTGGCCTGCGTGAACTGCGCTTTCGCCTTCTCCAGGTCCGCCGGCAGCGCGTAGAAGTCGACCGGCACCCCGCTGTAGGTGTCGGACCAGTGCGCGTACTTCGCGATATTGAGCGAGACATCGTAGCTGTTGATCGGGTAGTGCACCTGCCAGTCCCACCGCGTGTAGCCGTCCGGCAGATCGGTCTTCCCGACAAATTTGCCGTTGGAGGCGTCGGTTAGCCCGGTCGGCACTTCGACGGAGATTTCTGTCCCATCTTGCGGCTCATCGCGCCACTGGTCTTTGCTCGGCCACCATACGCTTGAGCCGTCGTCCTCACACGAGGTCACCACCCACGGGCTGCCTGTCGGGTCCTTGCCGAAGGTCATGCCGCCGAACCGCCCCACCTGCCGCGGGTGCCCGCCGTAGAAAACGTCAATCGTGGACTCATCGTCTGCGTGCAAGGGCGACGGAAAATCCACAAATACCTGTCCGCCATCGCGCGTGTACCGGAGCGTGCGCCCGCCGGCGGTGATCCGTTCAATCGCGAGGTCCGGGTAAAGATCAATTTGAATGCGCGAACCCGACGTGAGCATGCGAAAGCGGATCTGGTTGTCGCCGCGAATCGTTTCCGCCTGCGGATCGACCCGCACGTGCAGCTTGTACGAGAGCAGGTCATTGTTCGCGCGGTATGGCCCGTACGCCCCGCGCAGCCGGCTTGCCTCCGCTGCTGCGGCGGCCACCGGCGCGGGCGCCGCCGCCGCGGCCTGCTTTCTCTGCGCGTGGAGCGGGGACAGCGGTGGACCTGCCAGTATAAGGAGAAGCAGGAACAACTTGATGGCATGAACACGCATTGCGTCAGGGTACCGCAAACTCTTCACGCGATCCGTTGTGTCAGACACATTAGTGCGATGCCGGGCAGACAAGTGCGGGCCCACTATGGCGTCACAGCGGGCTGCTCCGCGCTGTCGCGGCTCAGCTCCAGCAGCATGCCGCGCAGCTGCACTTTTAAGAGCGCCGTAGCGCCGTGCAGGTCGCGCAGCATGGCTTCTCGGTCCAGCAGCTCCTGCTCGGTCAGCTTTTGCCCTTCAGAGGGGTCGCTTGTTACGCTCGCGAGACTCGAGCCATTCTTCCCGGCGCCCGCCTGGAGGCGATGTAGACGAATCCACGCGGCCCGCAAAGAGTTTTCAGGAGCGACATCATCGGCGGGCTGTCCATCCTCAGCCGCCGCGGTGTGTAGGTAGGCTGCGACCACTGGCGGGTACCGGCTGCTGCTGTTTGGCGTCTGCCCTAGAATCTGCGCGAGCATGTTGTACGGCGAGCGAAACAGGTGCCGCCCACCCTGCCCGCCGACCAACTGCGCGGTGGATAGTCCAACCGCGCTCGCGCTGCCGGCCAGCTGGAGCGCATTGCCGGCGTGGTTCAGGCTGCGGGTCAGCTCCATTGCCGAACCAGCTGCGCCTAGCACACCGCTTACCGCGAAAGTGGCCACGTTCAAGACCGCCTGCCGGTGCTCTTTTTGCGCCTGCACCACCGAGTGAATTTCGTTGGCATGCGCGGCCTCGGCGTCGATGCGCCCAAGGGTGTCGTCCACTTCAAACGACGCAATCAGCACCCGCTCCATCACCTGCTCGCGCAGCAGAAGCGCCTGCTCGGTGCCCGGTTTGCCGGCGCTCCGCAAAGCGCGGAGCTGCGCGAGCACGGGGGCGACGCCGATAGCCTGCTCCACGGCCCCGATGTTTGCCGTTGAGCCTGCGCCGGCGGCGTCCTGCGCCGTTTGCGCGAAACCCGAGGCGGGCACGCTCAACAGTGCAAAGAACAGGAGCACGCGACCCGCCGAAGCCATCGTCAATCCCCGGCCGTAATGCTTTCGGTCTGCTTTGACATCTTGGCGGTGCGCTCGAGCTTGTCCCAGTTGAAGGGACGGCCATCGATGGCGCGCTTGAGCGTCTTGAACAGCACAAGCGAAAACAGCTGCCGGTACGAGAAGCGCTGCAGCCAGATGTGGAACAGCAGCAGACCGTCGCCCTTGCTGCTGGGGTGGCGGCGCTCGAGCGAAAACGCTAGTGCAGAGGTGACGAAATCGATCATCAGGAAAGTCATGAAGTAGACCAGCAGCTTTTCAAGATTGCTCGCGCTCGCCGCTTCCGGGTGGAAGTAGCGCTGCCAGAAATAGCCGAGCAGCCCGGCGACAAACATCAGGTCGATGAAGGGTGAAACCAGCGGCAGCAGGATCTGGAAGATCAGGATGTTCGGCAATGCAAACAGACCCATGGCCCGGTTGGTGCGGATCGCCTGCTTGTGCTTGAACACCGCCTGCAGGATGCCGAACGACCAGCGGAAGCGCTGCCGCATCAAGCCGCGCGCGGTCACGGGCGCCTCGGTAAAGGCAAGCGCGCGATCCTCATAGATAACCTTATAGTTCTGCTCGAGCAGGTTCATGGTCAGGTCGGCGTCTTCGGCCACCGTGTTCACGGGGTAGCAGCCGCCTTTCCGAACGGCATCGGTACGCCACGCGCCAATGGCACCGGGCACCACCGTCACCACGTTGAACAGGTCGAGCGCACGCCGCTCGAAGTTCTGGCTGGTGATGTACTCAAGCGCCTGCCAGCGCGTCCACAGATTTACGC
>CAXUDF010000007.1:0-42338 GCA_964249695.1 uncultured Acidobacteriaceae bacterium | reverse complement strand
TGATTGATCGAGCCCTGCGGCAATGACATAGGGGCCGCGCCTCAGGACGAGGGAATTTCGCTCCAAGACCGGAAGGTGCACAGCAGCGGCCGCGGTGTGCACCAGTGCAAGAACCTGCGAGGCACCGGAAGGGCTGGACGCAAAACTGGACGGGTTCTGCGGCTGGTAGAGCACGCAGCCCTTGCCTACCCGATGAAGACCGATAGCCTGCGGCGGCAGTCCTAACGTCTTGAATAGATCGAATCGGGGTGTGGCGAAGTGCTTGCCGCCTGAGTTCCACCAATCGGCGGCCTGATTGTACGGATCCTTGTCGTCGTCGGCTACGATCAGGGCGCCGCCCCGCTTGACCCAGGCGGTAAGTGCAGCGTGAAACTGCGGCGAGGGTGGTTTCTGTCCCTCATACGTAAGCAGGAGTATCTTGTACCGGGCGAGTACGTCCACTGAAGCTGACTCACCATAGGTGCTTTCTATCTGAACCGGCTCGACCGGCATGCCTTTCAACAGCAGCGGCAGCGCGAGGCCGTAGAAGTTACTCAGATTGGGATCGGAGGGCTTGGGTGCGGCGCGTTGAAACATCAGCGTGTCGGACACGAGAACGCCGATGCCCTGCGTTCCCGCGTTCTCCCAGTGCGTCGCTGCAGCCGGCTGATCCATCTCGCCAAGTGCGTGAAACACGGCCTGCAGCTCGGTTTCGTATGCCTTGGGAATCACTGTCTTGGTCGGCTGCGGGTTCTCTGTCGTGGGTTCCACAGAAGGCCGCGTTGCGTCGAGGCCGAAGATGCGGTCCGGCCAGGGCAGCACTTCGTAGCGTGCCACGGATGGCTGCAGCAGCGAGGCCACCAGGGTGCTTTCCCAGTTAAGCCGGTAGTCGGTCCAGGAGTGGCGTGGATTGTCCTCAATGGGATCGTTGAGATACCAGATGGGTTTGCCGGAAGAGCGGGCTATGTTCTGGAGCGCCCCGTACTCCAGGAAGGCCGTCGCAAAAGTACGCTCCTGCCGCACGCCGTTATAGACATTCGGCTCCCTGGCAGTACCGGTCCACACCTGTGCGACATACCCATCAGCGCCTACGGCAAGCAGCGAGGACTCGGGGCTGACAATGCTCCACTGTGCGTAGTTGATGAGCGAGTGGGTCGCGACGTAACACGGAATCACACGGTGATGCGCCGCGCCATACGCCTTGACCGCGTTGAAGACCTGGGCAAGCGCGCGGCGGTAGAGAAAGTACTTGAGCTTGGAGGCTCGGTACTGCGCGTCGGGTGAGCTGTCCGGGGCCTGCCAGGGCTCGTGGTAGTAGCTTTGCCACTCGCGCTGGAAGCTGGGGCTCCAGCCGGCACGCGCCCAGAACTCGGGCTCTTCCAGGTAGATCGCTTCCGCGCCTGCATCGATGGCAGCCTCCGCGCCTTTCGCAAGAAAATCCCCGTAGGGCAGAGTCGGCGAGACATAAGGAACCTCTCGGCCGCCGTGCAGGATGAGCTTGCCGCTTTTCTCCTGCTGCGTCTCGTCCCAGTGCTGCTTGCCGTCGAAGTCACCGCGCAGGTAGGAGCCGTAGCGGCCCCAGGCAACGCCGGTCATCACGGTGACGTGGTAGCCGTGGGCGCGCCAGGACTGGATGCGGTCAGCGGTCGTGTCATCAAGGCCATAGACCATGACCGTATCGGCGTTGATATTGGTGCGCGGGGACCAGGGATGGTCGGTCTGGAAGAGAAGCTTGCCCGGCATGGCTCCCTGGTCGCTCTCGCCCGCAGCCACTAGCGGTCTGGCCGGCCCTGCGGGAGGCTCCGCCGGTGATGGCGACTGCCCGGCCAGCGGGAAGCTGGAGGACAAGGCAAGCAGAAGGGCGAGCGTCGCCTTGATCATGGTCTCTTTCCGCATCAGCTTCCGCTAGTTTGCTGACACAGCCGGCTCCGGCTGTGTAGCTGCTTTGAGTTGCTCGGGCTGCGACATGGATGGCGGCGCGTCTTCGGGCGCACTGCCCCACTGCTTATTCGGCTGCGGTCCCATGGCCAGGACAAGCTTCCCGCCGCCGGCGATGTCGTCATGCGCAAACCAGGGCTTGTTCCAGGGCTTACCGTTGAGGGTGGCGGATTGAATGTAAATATTAGTGTCCGAGTTATTGGTAGCCACAACCTCAAAGATTTTTCCGTTGCCCATGTGCAAGGTCACGTGCTGAAAGAGCGGGCTGCCGAGGATGTAGTTAGGGCTGGATGGGTCGACGGTGTAAAAGCCCATCGCGCTCATGACATACCACGAAGAAGTGGAGCCCTGGTCGTCCATGCCCGGGAAAGCGTAACCAGAGGCGTCGCTGCCGTACATCTCGCGGAGAATGCGGCGGACCAGGGCCTGCGTCTTCCAGGGCTGCCCGGCCCAGTCATAGTAGTACGCAGCTTGCTGGTCGGGCTGGTTGCCCTGCACATACTCGCCAACAAGCCCGGTGCAGTCGCGGCAAATGCCCTTCGCGGTATATGGCGTTGAGAAAAACTGGTCGAGTTTTGCGGCAAACTTTTCGCGCCCGCCCAGCTCGTTCGCCAGGCCCTGTACGTCATACGGTGTAAGCCAGAGAGTCGACCAGCCCGAGGCTTCCTTCATCATGAAGTTGTAATAGGGTTCGCCGGGATCGAACGGCGCAATCCACTTGCCGTCAGCAGTGCGGCCGCGCACGAAGCCTACTGATGGGTCGAAGACGTTGTGGTAGTTCTCGGCCCGCTTGAGAAACATGTCGGCATCGGCCTGCTTGCCGAGGCGCTTCGCGTACTGGGCCATCGCGTAGTCGTCCCAGCTGTACTCAAGCGTAGTCGCAGCGCCGGCCTTTCCGCCGGCATACGGCGGGCTGGGATTGTTCGGCGGGATGAAGTCAGAGATCCAGCCCTGCTGCATGTATTCGGCCAGGTAGCCGCGGGGGCCTTTCGGATCGGTCGCGTTCTTGCGCAGGTACTCGTAAGTGGCGGCCCAGTCAAAGTCAAGCCCACGCTCCCAGTCGCCGAGATACATAAAAACAGCATTGTCCCCGTGGAACGAGGTGCCCATGTAGCCGGACTCGCGCGCCATGTCGAGCTCTGAGCGCAGGATATCGGCCTTGACTTCAGGCTCGAGCAGGGTGAGCAGGACGATCTGGTTGCGCCCCGTATCCCAGAAAGGAACGGAGCCGTAGCGGTCGTAGGCAGCAGTCTTTTCCACGCCGTCTACGCCGGTAAAAGGCTCGCCCTTGCGCGCGACCAGGCGCGGGCTGTCGAAGGAATGGAGCAGGCAGGAGTAAAACAGCATCTTCTGCTTCTCTGTGCCGCCTTGTATCTCAATTCTGTTTAACTTGGCGGCCCAGGCAGCTGCCGCTTGCGCGTGGACGCGGTCGAAATCCCAGCCGGGATCTTCCTGCTTGAGCCTCTGCTCGGCTATTGCGTAGCTCGAGCCGCGCGCGATCTTGACGAGAATCTGGTCGCCGGCGTGGGTTGCGAACTGCAGATAGCCGCCGGCGTAAAGACCGGAGATGGTGCGCGTATCGGGCTCTATATCTTTATCGCCGAGCAGCGTGCCGTGAGCGGGGAAATGCGAGGGAGCAACTTCCTTAAAGACACCGAAGGACTTGAAGGGTCGTGAGAACTCCGCGATGAAGTAAGCGTCGTTGGAGCCGTGTCCGCGATGACCGTTCCCTTCAGTGATCTGTCCGCGCAGCATGGTGTTGCCGACAATCTCAATCGACCCGCCGGTACGGTCAGTGTCGACGAGGATATGAGCCTGGTCCGTCGAAGGAAATGTGAAGCGGTAAAGGCCGGTCCAGGTGGTGGCGGTCATCTCGGCCTGGGTATGAAAGTCGTCCAGGAAGACGCTGTAGAAACCGGGAGAGGCGACCTCGCGCTTCTTGTCGTAGACCGAAGGGGTTCGCTGCGGAGGGGGAGCCCAGTCGCCCACGATAGGCATGATGGTAGGGCCGCCCCCGCCGCCATAACCACCGTAGGAGAAGCCGAAGATGGAGCGATTGGGGTAGTAATACGTGGCCGGCACACCTGCTACGTATTGCAGCGCAAGGTTGGCGTTAATGGGGGCCATCTCTGTGGAGCTGTGCGGCAGGGTGGCTCCGGGTGAGGTAAAGCCGGAGTACAGTTGCTCTCCCGGAGGCGGGGCGTTGCCGATGACCTGCTGGTTGTCGAGGGGAGCGGTACCCACAAGGGGGTTAGCGTAATCAACAGGGCGTTTGCCGGTGCCTTGCGCAAGCGCCACCGGGGCCAGCAGTATGGCGGAGATCAGATGCACCGCGGCGCTGCAGCGGGGGAAGAAAAACACGGGCAATCCTCCTGGGCTAAGTTTGTCATCCGCATTTGCCTGGCGACGGATGCGGCTTGTTGCAATTCAGAACTGCACACGTGCTCCCAGTTGGCCGGTACGCGAGGTTCCGGAGACGCCGGTGATTTGGCCGAAGGTGGTGTCGTTCGGGTTGGTGTCGGGCCCGTTCACATAATGGCGGTTGAAGACGTCGTAGAACTCACCGCGGATGGTGGCCTGGAAGCGGCCGTCCGGACCGAGCGCGAACGCCTTGCTCAGTGAAACGCTCTCGTTCGCCGCGCCGGGGTTCCAGCGCCAGTTGTTGTAGTTATACGGCGTGTTGCCGAGGGTGCCCAGGGCCGGCGTGGTGAAGAGGCTCGGGCTAAAATCCTGGTTGCGGGCATCGAGCGTGTTGCCGAGATCGACGTTGTGGCCGTGGAAACGATTCCTGATGTTATCGGCAGTGACGCCGGGTGCGAAGTTGTCCCGTTGGCGATTGAAGAAGAAGGGGTACTGCACGGGCGAGTTCACAGTGCCGATGGGGCCGCCGGAACCGTAGCTGAGGAAGGAGCCGATCGTCCAGCCCCCCACTGCTTCATTGAGCAGCCGGCTGTTCGACAGAAAAAGCTGGCCCTGGCCGAAGGGCAGGTGGTACGTGACATAGCCGCTAAGCAGCTGCAGCTGATCAGTCCCCTGCGTGTATCCATGCGAAGCCGGAATGTCGGCCGCGCTCTGGTACGCATACGTGCCGTTGCCGCCGGCCGCGGAACGCTCCTGAAGGTTGCTGCCGACAAGGTGGGAGACCGTATAGCTCATATCAACGTTGAGGTTATAGGAGCTGCGCGCCTTGAGCTCGACGACAAAAGCATTGTAGGAGCTTCCGCCAATCTGCTGATCCGTGACGAAGTCGATGGTGTTGTTATAGGAGGCAGCCTGCGGGATCGGCGCGATGGCCGCGTATGCCGGTCCACTGAAACCAGGATACGGGTAAGGAACGCCGTCAGCCGCGGCCTGCCCGGCATTGCTGATGGTGTCGTTGATGTGGCCTGAAGTAAGCAGGCGGCTGTACGTGTTGAAGTCGGGATAGTTGATGCCGACCGACTCTGGAGTGTCGTGCAGGTCGCTACCGCGGCTGCCCATGTAGCGCGTATCCAGGATCAAGTTCTTGGCCAATTCGTATTGAATACCCGCATAGAAGTTCTGAGCCCGGCCAAGATGCAGGGTCTTGGGGCTGATGGAAAGCGGGTTGTCGTAGCCAAAGCTGGTCTGCGTAATCGTGCGGGGTAAGAGAAGCGTTTGCCCCGGGTAGCCGTTGCCCCAGTTAAACGCGGTGGAGCCCGGGATGCTGTTTGGTACCTGGTTGGTGCCGGTCCAGAACTCTGCCTGCTGCGAAGGAAAGCCGTAGCCATATCCGGAGTTGAATTCGCCAAGCGGCACATAATAAAGCCCGTAGTTGGCGCGAACCACCAGCTTGTCATTCACCTGGTAGGCACCGCCTACATGCGGCCCGAATTGATGCAGCGAGTTATCGGTCTGAAACGTAGAGCCGGAGTTCTGCGCGAAGGTCCATGCGCCTTTGTAGGTTCCCCAGAGCGGATTCTGCTGGCTCAGGTCGAAGTTAGTCCAGTGCGAGTCCGCCTGGTGGCCGGCAAAGGTAAAGTCCCAGGTCACGCCCAGGTTCAGGGTCAGCCGATGGTTGACTTTCCAGTCATCCTGCGCAAAGGCGGTAATATATTTCTGGCGCGGGTAGGTGGGATAGGGAATGTTTTGCGAAGCGGACTGCACGTTGCCTAGCAGGAGGTTGGCAAAAGCGCTGCCGACATACGGAGTGATCGAGGTGTCAGTGGGTCCGCCGGTGGTGCTGTTGAAGTTATAGTTCTGGATATTACCGCCGTAGCTCGAATCAAGGCCCTGGAGAAAGACCTGGCCGCCGAATTTATACGAGTGGTTGCCGTGCTGCCAGGCGACGGTGTCCTGAAAGTGGTAGCCGTAATAGTTCTGGTAGGAATCGACGGAGGTGCCGAGGTTCTGCTCTTGCACTCCGTTGGAACTGTTGAAACCGATTGTTGGGAATGCCGCCCCATCAGCGTTAAAGCCGTACGCCGCGGCACTTGAAACCGTATTGACCGGCACCTGTGTGTACTGGGTAGACGAGTAGCCGAGGCCGATGGTGTTGAGCAGATTCGGGGTGATGGTGTAATTGTCGACAATCCGCGCGATGAAGTTTGGCGTGTTATTGCCCCACTCCTGGGAAAGCGGGCCGGGGTTGCCGAAGCTGCTCACAAGTCCGCCGCCGGTCACGCTGATCCACTTGACATAGTCGAACGAAGCGGCGATGTGGTGACCGACCGAGAAGTTATGGTCCAACTTGATGTCGTAGGAGCGCTTGGTTTCGCTCGGCGTGTTGCTGACGACTGTGGGAAAGTTGTTATAGATGCGACTCGTGAGCGTGGGCTGGTAGTACTTCTTATAAAGCCCAATAATGTTCTGAGTCTGCGTGCTCTGGAAGCGTCCGCTGGGAATGATGTTGTTGGCAAACGGCGTCGCGCACGTGACGCCGTTCACTGTCTTCTGCGTCGACTGATCAAAAACCTGCCCGTACTGGTACGGCAGACCGGTGCAGGCATTGATGTAGGGCTGATTGGTCGTTGGATTGACCACATTACCCTGGCTGGTGCCTCCGGTCAGCAGTTCGCTGAAGTCGCCCGAAAGCATCCGCGCGGTGGGAACGGTCGTGGCATTCGGGTTTAGCGCATTGTTCGTCTGGCTGTAGTACTCGTAATCGCCGAACAGGAAGGTCTTGTTTTTCCAGAGAGGGCCGCCGAGGCTGCCGCCGTAATCATTGAAGCGGTCGCGCGGTCGCGAGTTATTGCGTATGCAGGTAGTATTCCCGGGAGCGCAGCCGGCAAGAAAGTAGTCATCCTGCCAGGAGTTGGCATTCAGCGCCTCGTTCTGGAGAAACTCAAAGGCACTGCCGTGGAGTTTGTTGGTGCCGGACTTAAGTTCAAACAACAGGACGCCACCGCCGGTGGAGCCGAGCTCGGCATCGGCGTTGTTTGTGATGACCTGGGTCTCCTGGATGGCCTCAAGCCCCGGCGTGGCGATCGCACCCTGCGGGCCCGCGTCCGCGTCCACGCCGTCGACATAGGCAGTGTTGGTCCAGGAGTTAGCGCCGCCAAGATACAGCGTGCTGTACACCTGGTTTCCGGAAACCCCGGATTTGGCCGCGCTGGGCGTACTCTGAACCAGCAGCTGCACGGCGTCACGGCCGTTGGTTGCGTTCAGCGGCAGATCGCGCAGCGCTTCTTCCTCAAGCGTGTTCGTCACCGTTGAAGTTTCTGCGTCGAGCAGCTCAGGAGCAGCACTCACCGAAACAGTTTCCCCGGCGGAGCCGACGGGCATCGTGACGTCGAGCGGTTGTATCTGCGTCGCCACCAGGTGCACCGAGGACTGCACATCCTTGAAGCCAGGGTGAGTCATCTGCACGGAGTAGTCGCCGATAGGCAGCTCCTCCAGGCTGTAGGCGCCGGCATCATTTGTCCGTCCGGTAAAGACAGTGCCGCTCGCGTTATCGCGGGCGGTGATAATGACGCCAGGCAGCACGGCTCCTGAAGGATCCGTGATATGCCCGGAGACACTGGCGCGATCCACCTGGCCGAACAACGCACCAGCACACGCAAGTTGCAGAAGCGCAGTCTGGCCGACACGAAGTGCAGCAACGGAATGCCTCGTCATACGGATAACTCCTCCACAAGAATCTGCTTTCCGCAGCCTGCCCGCAGCAGCCGACGCCGCTTTTACGCGTGCTTTCATCGAAAATCAGTAAGGCTCCGACTCTTTTGTTCGACGACGTTGGAATGCTTTCCAAGCGTGCGAGATGAGAACGTAATCATGGAGGCAGAGGCTTGTCAAAAAAATCTTTTGACGGCTACAAGAATCTCCGCTTGGAAAAGTTGTTTCACATTTCCGCGAGAGTGTTGGTAACGTTTCCACGATTTTGCAGCTCCTTGTCATTCGTCGTGAGCTGCTGTCCAAACCTTGTCCCCAAGGGAGTCCGTCATGCCTCTGTCACGCCGCAGCTTTATGGCCTTAAGTGGCGCCGCCGCAAGCGTCCACTCCATGCCTGCCTTTGCCGTCAACACAGCTTCCGGTCAAAACGGCTCGCTGCCTCGGCTGCCCGACGCCAACTTCCTGTACGCGGCCGACCTGACCGCGCTCAACGGCGATGAGCAAACGCTGCTGGCCACGCTCGAAGGCCAGGTCAACCGCACCGAGCCAAGGATTTACACCTACTGGGGCACGGACCTGACCACCTTTAAGTGGCTGAACACGATCAAGACCCCGCACCAGGTGCTTTCTAATCCGTGGGACCTGCTGGCGCGCTACCGTTCAGAGGTGAAGGGAGCCGTCGTCTACGACGTAGAGATGCCGGATACGGTGAATGTTGCGACCGCGATCGCAAGTGTTCGCGGTGCGGTAATCTCGACAGCCGCGCTTGCCAAAGCGCATGGGCTGGAGGTGCTTGAGGACCTGACCGGCCGCTTCACGGATACAGTGTCGGCCTATGAGTATGCGCTCACGCATGTGTGGCCGAACTTGTCAGACCGCATCCTCACGGCAATCTCGCCGACAAATACGATCCAGGTCGCGAACGTGCCGTGGACCGTCGTTATGGTGGAGCCGCGGCCAATTACCGATGCCTCCAACAAGGCCACCTACACGATCAATCTAAGTGCGTACCTCGGCGGCACGGTCTATGTACGCTTTCGCGATAACATCCCGACCGATGGATACGGACCTTCGGTGCAGCAGGTGACGGTGATGGCCGACGGCGCGGCGGTGGCGTCGTTTACGCCGGGCACCCCGGCCGAAGCGCCGTTCCTGTTCGACGCAGACGGCTCGCAGCTGGCGACCGGCGGATGGCGCTTCGCCGATGGCTACAACTACTTCACCTACGCGTTTACACCGCCTGCCGGCACCAAACAACTGGTGATGCAGGTGTTGATGTGGAACGAATTCGCGGTAGATGCGACGGCCACCGCGCCGAACGTGCAGCAGGCAAACGCGGTGTTTCGTGACTACATCGTCGCGACGCAGGCGCCGGTTTTCTGGCTCGACCCGGACATCGCGGACCAGGCCGCGCTGTTTACAACCATTGCGCAGCGAGCCAAGCCGAACACTCCTTACCTGGGCTGGTTTCCACAGGGAAACGAAATGCCGGGGGTCACGCTGCTAAGCCGGTACGCTTCCCCGGTCGTTGCGGCCGACAACCTGTTTAATGGTTCTGTCTTTGCCGGCGTGCGCGAGAAGGTGCAACCAAAGGTACCCGCGCCGCCGCCGGTGCCCAAACTTGAGAACAAGATCTATCTCACACTTACCATGGTGGAGGGCGACAACGTACAGTACTGCCAGCACCGTTTGCGCGACCTGTGGGACGATCCGGGCCGCGGCAGCGTCCTGCTGAACTGGAGTATCAGCGTGCTGCTGCTCGATATTGCTCCTGCCTTTTTGAACTACTACCAGACCACCCGCACAGAGAATGATTTGCTGATGGCTGGACCCTCGGGCGCGGGATACACCTACCCCGCCGAGTGGCCGGCACGGGATTTCGAGGTTTTTACAAAACATACGGGCGAGTACATGCGCCGAACCGGCATGAACACGCTCTTTGTCTACAACCGCAACGGGACAGACAACTTGCCGCTAACCCCGGAGCTGGTTGCGCCTTACCAGCGCAACATCCCCGGGCTGCTCGGCATCGTGCTGAACTACGACCCGGCCAGCGTGGTAAGCCTGGTCAATGGGCTGCCGGTGGTTACGCTGCTTGGCGTCAACGACATCGCAGGCGGCCAGCAACAACTAGCGCAGATCTCCGCCGGCTGGGACGGCCAGGCGCCTCTATTTGTGGCTGCCGGCATCGAGTCGTATACCGCAGAGCTCACGCCAACCGGCGTTGCCGAAATTACAAAGACGCTGGGACCCGAGTTCGAGATTTTTCGAGGCGATACATTCTTCCAACTACTGAGCGCCACGCCATAATTCCGAGGCTTCGCGCCGGCGCCGCGTAAGTACTCGGGCGATTGAGTTTGTCATGGAAGATGATGCGAAGTATTCGGCAGAATGCACGTCAAAAGCTTTGCGTGGGATGAGAACTGACAGCGCAGCGTTCGTTCCAAGCGCTCCAGCTGGTGGCCCCGGCAAGATTCGAACTTGCGACCTGCGGTTTAGGAAACCGTCGCTCTATCCACCTGAGCTACGGGGCCGATTGATCGATCTTCTCACGGCAAGGGACACCCAAGTATACAGTGCAAGTCCGCGGGAGCAGCCCCCGCGAGAAGTGAGACACTTCCTGCATCCAACTCGGTCAGCTTACGTATCGAGTGAGAAGCTAAGGAATGAAGAAGAATGGTTGAGGCAAGTCAGTACGAGGTACAAGAGGGTGTGCCGTTCCACCGAGGGGCGCACTGGGACGGACGCGGCGTAAACTTTGCGATCTTCTCCGCACATGCGACACAGATCGAGCTGTGTTTGTTTTCTGAGGACGGCAAGACGGAAACGCAGCGCATCACGCTTCCCGAGCACACCAATGAGATTTGGCACGGGTATGTTCCGGGGCTGATGCCTGGGCAGCGCTACGGCTATCGCGTGCATGGGCCTTACGAGCCGGAGAAGGGCCACCGCTTTAACCCCAATAAGCTTTTGCTTGACCCATACGCGTACGCGCATTTTGGCGAGGTGATCTGGAACCCTGCGGTCTTCGGGTACACGATGGAGTCCGGCGACGACCTTACCTTTGATGAGCGCGATTCCGCTCCGTTTGTGCCGAAATGCATCGTGGTCGACCAGAACTTCGACTTCACCGGCACGCGCGGCCGCAAGGGTGTGCCGTGGGACCAAACGATTTTCTACGAGACTCACGTAAAAGGCTTTACCAAGCTTCGCAAGGATCTTCCGGAACATCTTCGCGGCACCTATGCGGGCCTGGCGCAGACGCCAATCATCGACTACATTCGCGAGTTGGGCGTTACCTCGATCGAACTGCTGCCGATCCACACCTTTGTCAACGACAGCAATCTGCTGGAAAAGGGCATGGTGAACTACTGGGGCTACAACACCATCGGGTTTTTCGCGCCGGACCCCCGCTATGCCTCCGACCGCCCGAACACCCTGCGCGAGTTCAAGGAGATGGTCGCCTGCTTCCACGAAGCCGGGCTTGAAGTCATCCTGGACGTGGTGTACAACCACACGGCCGAGGGCAACGAGAAGGGGCCGACGCTGTGCTTCAAGGGCATCGACAACGCGAGCTACTATCGCCTGCTCCCGGACCAGCCGCGCTACTACATCAACGAAACCGGCACGGGCAACACCGTCAACGTAAGCCACCCGCGCGTGCTGCAGATGGTGATGGACTCGCTCCGCTACTGGACCGAGGAAACCAGCGTGGACGGGTTCCGCTTTGACCTGGGAACGATCCTTGCGCGCGAGCCGAATGGCTTTGACAACCGAAGCGGCTTCCTGAAGGCCTGCTCGCAGGATCCGCTGCTCAGTTCGGTGAAGCTGATCGCCGAGCCGTGGGACTGCGGCCCGGGCGGCTACCAGGTGGGCGGCTTCCCTCCAGGCTGGGCTGAGTGGAACGACAAGTTCCGCGACACGGTCCGGGACTTCTGGCGCGATCAGGCGCCGGCATCCGCCCTGACCGAGCGCATGTGCGGTTCGGGCAACGTGTTCAACCACAAAGGCCGCAAGCCATGGGCGTCAGTAAACTTTTTGACCGCGCACGATGGCTTCACATTGAACGACATCTTCACCTACAACGAGAAGCACAACGACGCCAACGGCGAGAACAACCAGGATGGCAACTCCGATAATCGTTCCTGGAACTGCGGCGCAGAAGGGCCGACGGACGACCCGGAGATTAACAAGCTGCGTGCCCGCCAGATCCGCAACATGCTGGCGACGCTGCTGCTGTCGCAGGGCACGCCGATGCTGCTTGCCGGCGACGAGTTTGGACGCACGCAGAATGGCAACAACAATGCATACTGCCAGGACAATGAAATCTCCTGGCTCAACTGGGACCTGCATGACAAGGGTCAGCACCTGGTCTGCTTTGTGCGGGACCTAACCGCCCTTCGCCATCGCTTCCCCATCCTGCGCCGCAATCGCTTTTACGCCGGTGCGTACAACGAGACTCTCGGCGTCAAGGACCTTACCTGGATCAACGCGAACGGGCGCGAGATGGAAGATGAACACTGGGGCGACTCGAACATGAAGTGCTTCGGCATGCTCATGGATGGGCGTGCGCAGCCTACCGGCATCATCAAGCGCGGCGGGGATGCGACCATGCTGCTGGTCATCAACGAGCACAGCGATCTGGTCGAGTTCACGCTGCCGGAGTCCTACGGCGGAGACGAGTGGGCCATCCTTTTCGATACCAACCTTGAAGGAGAGGAAGCGCGGGGCATCCACCGCACGGGCGAGTGCTACCAGGTGACGGGGCGCTCGGTTCTGCTGTTTGCACTTAAGTCTGAAAACGCGCAAACCGGGCAGTACTAAAGGCCTTGCGCCGCCCCGGCGAGGCTGCCGGGGCGGGCTGGCACCTGTGCTAGGCTCACGGGTGGTGCAAGCGTCCCTCAGCCAAATCTTTGCCGAAGAGTACCGAGCGCTGCGGCCGCGGGCGCCCCTGCCTGCCATCGACGCGCGCTTCCGCAAGTTCACTAGCCTCAACACGACCATTCGCCTACGCGACGGCGAGCTGAAGGCGAGCCTGTCTGACCTGCTGGATGGCGCGCCAGAGCCGGTTCTGCGTGCGATTGCACACATCCTGCTCTCGAAGCTCTATCGCAAACCGGTCGAGGCGGCGCAAACGGCCCGCTACCGCCGCTACACGATGTCAGAACCGATGGTGCGCCAGACCGAACGCATCCGGCAGCTGCGCGGGCGCAAGCGGATCGTATCGGCGCAGGGCGAACGCTGGGACCTGGACGAGGTATTCGAGTCGCTCAACAGCCGCTTCTTCTACGGACTGCTGGGGCGGCCAGTCCTGACCTGGAGCGAGCACAGCGCGCGACGTCTACTGGGCCACTACGATGCCGCCCACAACACCATCATGGTGAGCCGGGTGTTTGACCGGCCTGGTACGCCTCGCTTTGCGATCGAATACCTGATGTACCACGAGATGCTGCACCTGAAGCATCCGGTAACGGTGCGACAGGGACGCAGGTGTGTGCACGGGCAGGCATTTCAGGAGGAGGAGCGGCGCTTCCCTGAGCTCGAGCAGGCGCGCGCTTTTCTGCGGGTGCTCCCGTAGCACTTACGCTGAGAGCAGCGGCTCACTTCCTGCGTTTGCAGCAACGACGAGAAAGCGCAGAACCCGTTCCGCAAAGATTTCCGGCGCTTCCTCAAACGGCAGATGCCCCACGCCGGGGATGATCTCAAGCGGCGCGCGCAGTACGGTACGCAGCCGGGCCGCCGAGTCGAGCGATACGGCACGGTCGTGCGCACCCCACAGCATAAGCGTTGGCAGCTTGCGCAGACGGGGCAGCAGCGGCGTGAGCGCAGCCATATCGGGCACCCAGTTGCGCAGCACAGACAGTACGTACTCGACTGTACCCGGCACCCGAAGCGAGCTGACATAGGTCTCGAGTGAACCCTCGCGAAGCCGCTGCGGGTCGCCGTACATGCGGACGAGCGCAGCCGAGTGGAGCCACGCCGGCGCTGCCGGCAGCCAATGAGCCAGCCGGCGGCCAAGCATCGTGCCCGCAAAGCGGATCTGCGGGCGGGAATGCACGCAGAACGGGTTTGCCGGGGCATGAAGCACGAGCGACCGCACCCGCTGAGGGTAGAGCGCGGCAAAACACATGGCAACCGCGCCGCCATGCGACGTAGCTACCAGGTCGGCCCGGTCCAGGTGGTGCCGATCCATCCAGAGTCGAAGGCGCCGCGCGGATGCCTGGAGGCTGCCGTCGAGCCCCTCGACGCGCTCGGAGCGCCCAATGCCAAGCGCGTCCACGGCGTACACGCGCGCCGAGCTAGCGAGCAGGCGCATGGTCGGCAGCCACGACGCGGCGGCACCCAGCAATCCATGGATCAGGATGAGCGGCGCTCCAGAGCCCGCGACCAGGGCGTGCATTCTGTGCCCTTCGACAAGGGTGTCCTCTTCCTGTATCTCGATCTCGTCAGTCCAGCGGTTTTCCGCGTCAGGCAGCTTCCTTGGACCCGCGCCCGCAGTGGCAGCGGTGACTGCGAATGCTTCCGTTACCACGTTCGTCACACTTACTCTCCCGGCTCCGCAAAGGTGGATAGGACCATCTCTGATTGTTACAGAGGTGTGAAGACGCGCCAAGCGGCAAGTCTTGCTCTACCTGTCTCCGGGCGCGATAGCCGCCTCTCTCATGCGGAGCGACTGTATAGTTTCCAGTAGTCTCCTTCCATATTTGCGAGGTAATCCCTCACGAAACGGTGGCAGGACCTCGGTCAAGCCGGGCAGAGTGAATGGCATTGCCCCTTCCGCAGCGTTGGAGCTTGATTCCTAATGGCTATTGACTTGCTAGAAGTGTTTGCAAGGGTCACCGCCCGGTAACGCGCCAAAGCATGCAACGGTCACTTCAAATTCGGGTAACAGCCATAGCCCTGGCATTGATGACCGCGGCGGTCGTGCTGCTGGCCGTTCTCAACTTTCAGCAGGAGCAGGCATTTCAGCAGCCGACTGACGGCGTGTGGTGGGTGGAGGCGCAGGGAGCGCTCCGGGCGCAGCGGGTTCCGGCAGACTCGGCAGGCGAGCACGCCGGCATCAAGCCCGGCGACCTGCTGATGAGCGTCAACCACCAGCCGACGCTCCGCATCGCCTCGCTGGTGCGCGAGCAGTTCCGGACCAAGATTTACGGCACCGCCAACTACGCCATCTCGCGCCATGGAATCCACGTGGATGTGCCAGTCATTCTGGACAGCACCGACACGACCTTTCACTCAGGGATGCGGCTGATTGCGCTCATCTATCTCGGCATCGGCCTGTATGTTCTGTTTCGCCGCTGGACGGCGCCGCACGCCACGCACTTCTACATCTTTTGCCTGCTGTCCTTTGTCATGTACGCCTTCTGGTACACAGGCAAGCTGAACGCGTTTGACCAGACCGTGTACTGGTGCTGGATTATTGCCGGCGCGCTGCAACCGGCGCTCTTTCTGCACTTCGCCCTGTCGTTTACAGGGCGCTCGCAGCGGCGCAAGCTTCTGCTGCTTACCCTTTGCTATGCGCCCGCGGCTTTGATCATCGGGCTGCAGCTGTATGCCGAGCTGCGTTGGCAGGCGACGGAGCTGCTGGCGCATCGGCTCGACCAGACCGCGATGGCGTACCTGGACACGTTTTACCTGCTGGCGACCCTGCTGTTTGCGGTGCAGTACCGGCGCGCCGGCCGGAACGCGCCGGCGGTGCTGCAGCGCCAGCAGCTCAAGTGGTTGGCCCGCGGTTCCCTGCTGAGCGTGCTGCCGTTCTCGTTTTTCTACGTGGTGCCGTACCTGCTTGACTGGAACACGCCCGAGTTTCTGCGGGACGCAGCGATCGTCGCGCTCGTCATTCTGCCGCTGACCTTCGCCTGGGCCATCGTGCGCTACCGCTTGATGGACGTGGACCTTATTTTCAAGCGCGGCGTCACGTACACGCTCGCCACGGCGGCGCTCGTCGGCTTCTACTTCGTGCTGGTTGCGGTCGCGGCAGAGCTGGTGCACACGCGCCTGCCGAGCGCCGGCATCTACGGCCTGCTGGCCGCCATCATTATCACTTCGGTCCTGTTCGACCCGGTCAAGCGCGCCATTCAGAACCGGGTTGACCGGCTGTTTGACCGGAAACGGTACGACTATCGCCAGACTTTGATTGAATTCGGACGCGGGCTCGGCACGCAAACAGATCTCGACGAGATGCTCAGCTCCATCACTAGCCGGCTTTCACAAACGCTGCTGGTGCCGCGCGTTGCCGTGTTCCTGGCAGGGGAGCCCGGCGGCAGCGGCGGGTTCCGCCTGGCAGCCGCGCATGGCCTGGCAGCGGCGCCGGCACCTTCACTCGGCTTTCTTGATTTCGACCGGCCCCGAGCTGGATCGCATATTTTTTTTGAGAACCCGCAGCACGCGCTGCACCTGCCGGCGGCTGAGCGCCAAAGCGCTGCCTCGCTGGAGCTGCACTACTACCTGCCCTGCCGGGTGCAGCACCGCACCATCGCCGTGCTCGGCCTGGGCCGCACCACCGGCGGCGACTTCCTGTCCAGCGAAGACGTGGAGCTGCTCGAATCGCTCGCCGGCTACGTCGGCATCGCCATCCAGAACGCGACTTTGTACGCCAGCCTGCAGCGCAAGATCGAGGAGTTCGAGCGGCTCAAGGAGTTCAACGAGAACATCGTCGAGTCCACCAACGTCGGCATCCTCGCCATTGACCTTGAAGAGCGCATCGAGAGCTGGAATGCGCAGATGGAGGTGCTGTACGCGATGCCGCGGGCCATGGTGCTGGGGCAGCGGCTGCCGGATGTGTTTGACGAAGCCTTCATCCGCGAGTTCGACCGCGTCAAAAATGACCCCGGCGTGCACCACCTGTACAAGTTCCCACTGGGTACACGCGGCAAGCCGGCATTGGGCGAAGAAAGCCGCGTCGCCAACATCTCGATCGCCCCGCTGGTTTCGCGCGAGTTCAAGACGCTCGGCCGCATCGTGCTGGTCGATGACATTACCGCGAGGGTCGGGCTTGAGTCGCAGCTCGCGCAGGCGGAAAAGCTGTCCTCGATCGGCCTGCTGGCCGCGGGCGTCGCTCACGAGGTCAATACACCGCTCGCGGTGATCTCGTCGTACACGCAGATGCTGACCAAGCAGCTGCGCGGCCGCGGCGAGGATGCGGAACGGCTCACCCCCCTGCTCGACAAGATCACCAAACAGACCTTTCGCGCCTCCGAGATCGTCAATGGCCTGCTGAACTTTTCGCGGACCGGCGGGTCAGAGTTCCGCGCGACCGACGTCAACGCCGTTGTACGCGAAACGCTGGCTCTGCTGGAACACCAACTGAAGACCGCGCGTATAGAACTCGTGACTGATCTCGGATCGGCGCTGCCTTTGATCCAGGGCAACAGCGGCAAGCTGCAGCAGGTTTTTCTCAACCTCATCCTGAACGCGAAGGATGCCATGCGCGAGGGCGGCCGGCTGCGCGTGGCCACCAGCTGCGGCGGCTGCGTGTGTGTGACGATCAGCGACTCTGGCTCGGGGATCGCCCCGGAGCACGTGCAGCGCATCTACGACCCGTTCTTCACCACGAAAACGGCGGTAAAGGAGGGCGAGCGCCGCGGGACCGGGCTCGGCCTCGCCGTCACCTACGGCATCATGCAGGAGCACGCAGGCAAGATCCACGTCGAAAGTGAAGTCGGCGCCGGAACCACCTTTGCCCTCGAATTTCCGGTACTTGCCACCACCCTCCAAGAGAAAGCCGCGCATGTCTGAGATAGCCTTCCCGCCAGTAGTTCTTCCGCACTCCGCTCAAAGCCGCGGGGCCGAGTACAGCATCCTGATCATCGACGACGAAGCCTCCATCCGCGAGACCCTTGAGGCCCTTCTGGAGCTCGAGGGGTACCGGGTCGAGATGGCCATCGACGGCGAGGCCGGCCTCGGACGCATTGAGCAGCGGGCGTACGACCTGGTGCTGCTGGACCTGGCGCTACCGGGCAAGAACGGCATCGAGATCCTCACGCTGATCCGCGAGTCCGCGCCGGAGCTGCCGGTCATCATGCTGACCGCGTACGGCACGGTCGACAACGTGGTGGACGCGATCCGCGCCGGTGCGCAGAACTTCGTCCAGAAGCCGTGGGACAACGAAAAGCTGCTGGCCGATATACGCTCGGCAATCGCCCGCTACCGCGCCGAAGAAGAAAACGTCCAGCTCAAGCGCGCGCTCAAGCAGCGCTACAGCTTCCCCAACATCATCGGCAAGAGCGAAATCATGCTGCGCATCTTCGACATGGTGGCCCAGGTCGCGCCTTCACGCTCGACCGTACTGATCCAGGGCGAAAGCGGCACCGGCAAGGAGCTGATCGCAAAGGCCGTGCACTCGCACTCGCCGCGGCGCGACCGGCCGTTTGTGCCCGTCAATACGGGTGCGGTGCCCAATGACCTGCTGGAGTCGACGCTGTTCGGCCACGTCAAAGGCGCGTTTACCTCGGCCATCGCGGCGAAAAAGGGTCTGTTTGAGGTCGCGCACGGCGGCACGCTTTTCCTGGACGAGATTGGCACCATGCCGCTCGACACCCAGGCAAAAATCCTGCGCGTACTGCAGGACAAACGCTTCATGCAGGTGGGCGGCACACACGAAATCCAGGTGGATGTGCGCATCATTACGGCCACCAACGTCGATCTGCGCCAGGCGGTACGCGAGGGCAAGTTCCGCGAGGACCTTTTCTACCGCCTCGATGTGATTCGCTTTGAGCTGCCGCCGCTGCGCGCCCGCCGGGAGGACATTCCGGCACTCGCCACGTACTTCCTGCGCCGCTACTCCGACGAAAACGAGCTGCCGATGCGCTCACTTTCCCCCGAAACGCTGCGCGCGCTGGTCGACTACGACTGGCCCGGCAATGTGCGCGAGCTTGAGAATGTCATGGAGCGGGGTGTGGTGCTCTCAGCGGGCCCGGTCGTCGGGCTGGAGCTGCTGCCGGCGCATGTCACCGGCAAGAGCTACTCGTCGAGCCTGCTCGAGCACTCGGCACACGCTTCGTTGTTCGACATCATGGAGGACATCGAGCGCCGTATCATTATTGACAAGCTCGAGCGCTCCAACTGGAACCAGACCGATGCGGCCGAGCAGTTCCGCATTCCCCTCTCGACGCTCAACCAGAAGATCAAGCGCCTCAACATCGAGATCAAAAAGCGCATCCGCGAGGTCTAAGCGGTCGCCGAAAGCCGGCTTCGGCTGCGAACTTTCTGTCGCGCCTGCATCCAAGCTCGCGTACCCGCATCGAAAGGAGCCAGTTCCCGGCGTGGCCGGCGTTCCAACCCCTCATGGCAGACAACGCACTGGACCGCACGGCAAAGCACCTCATCCAATCGCTGCAGGACTACGCGCTGCTGAGTGGACGCGCGCTTGGGAACCTCTTTCGCCGCCCCCTGTACCTCGCCGACATCTTTACCCAGGCCGACTCAATCGGCGTGGGCTCGATCCCGATCGTTCTGCTGACCGGCTTTTTTACCGGCGGCGTGCTCGCGCTCCAGTCTTCGTCTTCGCTTGCGCAGTTCGGCGCGGCCGCCATCACGGGTCAGCTTGTGTCCTTCTCCATGATCAAGGAGCTGGGCCCCGTGCTTACGAGCCTGATGGTGTCAGGCCGCAACGCCTCTGGCATGGCGTCCGAGCTGGGCTCGATGGTCGTGACCGAGCAGATTGACGCTATGCGAGCGCTCGGCACTGATCCGCTGAAAAAACTGGTGATGCCGCGGATTGTCGCTACGGTCGTCATGCTTTTTTTCCTCACCATCCTGTCGGACACGGTCGGCACCATGGGAGGCGGCGCGGTCGCCGTCTTCATGCTCGGGCAGGGCGGCTCGCAATATTTCCATGCGGCTTACGGGAAGCTGGTCTTCGGCGATATCGTGCAGGGACTGGTCAAACCCGTTTTCTTCGGCTTCATCATCGCGACTGTCGGCTGCTTCTACGGCATGTCCACCAAGGGCGGCACCCAGGGCGTCGGCCGTGCGACCACGCAGGCCGTCGTTGTCTCCTCTGTTCTGATCATCGCGAGCGATTTTGTTCTTAGCCGCCTGATGATCGGGATTTTCGGACGCTAGCCGGATGGCCGAAGCCCCACAGAAGCCGAGACACAAGAGCTGGAGCGAGGAGCATCCGGGTGAACCGGTCATTGTCTTCGACAAGGTCTGCCTATCGTCGGCCGGCCACTCTGTGCTTCAGGACATCTCCTTTGCGGTCCACGGCGGCGAGACGCGCATCCTGCTTGGGCCCGCCGGCGTCGGCAAAAGCGTGCTGCTCAAGCTCGCGAACGGCCTCATCCGGCCCGACTCCGGCCGCATCACCATCTTTGGTGAGGACCTTAGCCGACTCAAGGAGCAGGACCTGTTTACGCTGCGCGCGCACATCGGCATGGTATTTCAGGAAGGGGCGCTGTTCGACTCGCTCACGGTGCGCGCCAATGTCGCGTATCGGTTGACCGAGGATCATGTTTCGGACGAGGAGATCGACCGGCGTGTACGTGAAGCGCTGCGCTTCGTGGAGCTGGAAGACACGATCGACAAGTACCCCTCACAGCTCTCGGGCGGCATGCGGCGGCGGGTCTCAATTGCCCGCGCCATTATCAGCGATCCCGAGCTGCTTCTGTACGACTCGCCTACCGGCGGCCTCGATCCAATCACGTCCACCACCATTATCGAGCTGATCATTAAACAACGCGATGTGTATGGATCGAGCTCCCTGCTGGTATCACACCGGCTCCAGGACGCATTTACGCTGGCAACCCACCGATTCAATAAGGAAACAGAGAAGATGGAGCAGCTGCCAAACGGCGAAAATGATGAACACACCACGTTCCTCATGCTGCATGAGGGCGAGCTGGTATTCGACGGCTCAACGCACGATCTGGTCCACTCGGAAGATCCGTTCATCCAGGAATACCTGAGTTGAAGCGCGGCCCTGCTGCGCCGAAAAGGCAAACGCAACTCCACGCGGAAAAGGCCGTCTAAGCAACAGCGATGCGTTTCCCCAAACTTCAGCGCCGGCCGGAACTTGATGCACTGCGCGGCCTTTTTCTCGTGTGGATGACGCTCACGCACCTGCCGACCCGTGCAAGCGAGTGGGTCAACCAGCCCCTCGGTTTCCTTTCCTCTGCTGAGGGTTTTGTCTTCCTGTCAGCCCTGCTTGTCGCACGTATTTACAGCAAGCAGGCGGCAGAGGACAGCGAGGGGATGAAGAGTAAGCTTTGGCGGCGAGCCTTCAAGATTTACGGCATTCACCTGCTGATGCTGACGCTCGCCTTCACCGTCGTGGCTGCGCTCGCTACGGCGACCCATCGCGCGGCCATCTACAACCTGCTCGACTTCTACCTCGCGCACCCATGGACCGCGATCGCCGGCTCAGTGCTTCTGCTGTACTGCCCGCCCCTGCTCGACATTCTGCCGATGTACGTGCTGTTCCTGGCCGGTACGCCCCTGGTGTTGACCTGGGCCACACGGAAAGGGTGGCGCCTGCCGCTGTCTGCGAGCTTTCTGCTGTGGCTTGGCGCCCAGCTGGGCCTGCGCGAGTGGCTGCACGGCGGCATCGTTCGGCTCACCCACCTCCACATCCCCGTGCAGGAGGGCGGTGCCTTCAACCTGCTGGCCTGGCAGGGCGTGTGGATGATGGGGCTGTGGCTGGGCTCGCGCTCCGCTGAGGGAAGCTCGCCTCTCCGGCGCGTCAATGGCCCCATCGCCGCGGGCGCTCTCGCGGTCTGCCTTTTCTTTTTAGGCATCCGGCACGGCTGGCTGGGCTCACACCTGACCCAGGACGTGCTCGCATTTCAGCTTGATAAGTGGCACATCGGTCCGCTGCGCGTGCTAAACCTGGTTGCATTCACCACGCTTTTCTACTGGCTGCGTCGGTTCGTCTTCCCCATCGTGCAAAACGAGCCCTTCCTGACGCTTGGCAAGGCGGGCTTGGAGGTGTTCTGCGCGCACATTGTGTTCGTCTTCCTCGCGCTCGCGCTGCTCTACAACGACGTGTCGGAGCTGCACGGTGCGACGGCGCTGATTGTGCTCGTCGTCACCTTCGTCGGGCTCTACTTTATGGCCTCGCAGATTGTGAAGCGGCGCCGAGCCAAGCGGGACAGGGAACGAGAGTGGGAACGGAATCAGGAGCGGCAGCAAACCGGGCCGGCGGCTGATCCTGCCGAGGACCGGCAGCCGGAGCCGGTCGCCGCCAAGGTCCTGCTTTACCAGCCGCCGGTCGTCATGCTGGCTGCTCCGGAAAACGATCCGGCGCTGAATTTACTTACACCGCGACCGTAAAGGTATCCTCGGTGCGCGTCACCGCACGGTACATGGTGTCGCGCTCAAAGGGAATGCGTCCCGCCGCCGTGATAAGGCGTACCAGCTCCTCGCGGCGCATACCCTGCGGCGTCGTCGCCCCGGCATCGTGGTAAATCTTCTCCTCGATGACGGTGCCGTCGATGTCGTCGGCTCCGAACCGGAGTGAAATCTGCGCCATTTTGGGCGAAACCATCTGCCAGTAGCTCTTGATGTGCGGGAAGTTGTCGAGCATCAGGCGGCCAATGGCGATCTGCTTGATGTCAGACAGCCCCGTGGTGCGCGGCAGATGGTCAAGCGCCGTGTTGTCCGGGTGGAACGCGAGCGGAATGAAAGTTTGGAAGCCGCCCGTGCGGTCCTGCACGGCACGCAGCCGGCACATGTGGTCGATCCGGTCTTCCTCGTTCTCAACGTGCCCGTACAGCATGGTCGCGTTCGAGCGCAGGCCCAGCAGGTGCGCTGTTTCTGCTGTCTCGAGCCACTCATTGCCGTTGATCTTGTGGTCGCAGATGATCGATCGCACGCGGTCCGAGAAGATCTCCGCGCCCCCGCCCGGCAGTGAGTCGACGCCGGCGGCACGTACGCGCTCCAGCACCTCGCGGATCGACAGCTTGGCCCGCTTTGCCAGGAATGCGACCTCGACCATGGTGAAGGCCTTGATATGTACGAGCGGAAATCGCTCCTTGAGCCCGGTCACGAGATCGAGAAAGTATTCGAGCGGCAGGTCGGGGTGGAGGCCGCC
This sequence comes from uncultured Acidobacteriaceae bacterium, assembly GCA_964249695.1. Classification (GTDB taxonomy): domain Bacteria; phylum Acidobacteriota; class Terriglobia; order Terriglobales; family Acidobacteriaceae; genus EB88. The sequence continues at coordinate 19,321 of CAXUDF010000007.1, read as the reverse complement.
CACGATGTGGAACTCCGTGACCGCTTCCGAGTAACCCTCCGCGGCAGTCGCCCACGCTTCCTCGAGCGCCATCGTATACGTGCCCTCAGCACCCTTCTTACGGCCGAACGCGCATAGTCGGCACGAGGCGACACACACGTTCGTGGGATTGATATGGCGGTTCACGTTGAAAAACGCAAGGTCCCCGTGCAGCCGCTCACGAACGGAATTCGCCATCCACCCGATCGCCAGGATGTCGGCGGAGCGATACAGGCTTAGCCCGTCCTCAAAGCTCAGGCGCTGGCCAGCCGCAACCTTCTCGGCGATCGGCTCAAGTGCCGGATCGTCCGTCACAAACGAGTGGCGGATAGGTGAAACCGGTGTCACCGCTGCTTGCAGTAATGCTGCCATGGTCCGTATCTCCACCTCTTATTTTACTGAAGGGTCAACGCCAGCCCTTTGGGAATGGCGGCTTGCCGATTCCGCTCGTCACACGATCAAAAGGGCGGCGGAGTCCCGCGGCACGACCACTGTTACCATGCCGACAGATGCCGATCCGGACGATGCTTCCACGCTGCCGCCATTTTGCCTTCGTTGCGGCAGCCGGAGTTCTGATCACCGCGACCACTCCATCCATGCGCGCGCTCGCCCCCGAAATTCATATCGGCGGGACGCCAACTAACGAGAGTGCGCCGGCAGCCGGTGTTTTTCCTTCCATGACGACTGAGGCGCTTGATCGCACGCCTTTGCAGCTGCCGACGCAGTTTGAAGGCCGGCAAAATCTTCTCCTTCTTTCCTGGGCTCGCGACCAGGCCGGGCAGGTCGACTCCTGGACAGCAGTGGCGCAGGCGCTGCAGCACACTGACTTTGGCTTTCGCGCGTACCGCATGCTGGTGAGCGCGCAGGAGAATATGCTGTACCGCTGGTGGGACAATGCCTCGCTGCGCGCCTCCGAAACCGATCCCCAGCTGCTGCACTGGAGCGTGCCGCTCTACACAGACAAAGCCGCGCTGCGCCGGTCGCTCGGCATTGCCAGCGATGAGCATCATATGGCTGCGATCCTGGTCGACCGCTCCGGCCGAGTGTTATGGCACGCAGAGGGTGCGTCAACCGAAGAGACTCGAAAAAGCCTGCTGGCTGCTGCTGTCGGAGCACACTAACGATCTCTCCAAAATGCCGGATAGCTCTTGGCCGCCTCCCTATGGCCTTTCTCGCCGGAAGGGCTGGGCTCGTACTTGTGCTTTCCCGCCCCTTTTTGGCAAAGAAGCCTCAAACGGGGCCAAGCTGCCGCGTAAGTTCAAGAGCGTCTGTGACGGCGTTATAGTAGCCGGGAATCGTGCCGACGACCTCGAATCCATGGCGCTTGTAGAACTCCTGCGCCGGGTAGTTATCGATCGCGACTTCAAGCACGATTGCGGCCGAGCCAAGATGTTTGGCCTTCGCAAACATCCAGTCCATGAGGGTACTGCCGACGCCCGATCTTCTGTGGTCTGGCGCGACGTCAATCGTCAGGATATGCAGTGCCAGGTCGCCGCTCACACCCTGTCGACGAACTGGTCGCACCACGACGAAACCGCAAACCGCCTCGCCGTCCGAGGCGACGACGGTGAAGGAGCTCGGGTGCTCGATGAAGCTGCGCAACTCCGCCCGGCTGTAGGCAATGCCGGGTGGGAAGCAGACCTGGTCAAGCGCATGAAGCGCCGGCAGGTCTGCCGCCCGGTAGGCGCGGAGCTTCGTTTCCCGCACCCTATGGAGCGCCAGGCGCCTGAGGAGATTTAGCACTGCTTGCGGTCTCCGGTGTGGATTGGAGGACGACGCCGTCGTACAACGATGCTGCTACCAGGCGTCCTCCCTGCTGCAGTACCTGGTGCACCCTCCATCCGGCCTGCCAGTACTTCCAGGGACTCGACGAGGCGTCCACGCCGAAGATCGTTGTGGAGGTGCGCGAGCTGACCAGTACCCGCTTCAACGCCGGATCATAATCGAGGCCGCCGATTTCGCCGAGCGGCAGATTTTTGATCTGCTGCCAGCTTGCGCCTTCATCGGTGGTGTAGAAAACGCCTTCGCGGCCTCCGGCCCAAAGTGCACCGTCGGCTGAAAGCGCAAGTGCTCCGACACCGGAAAGAGCGGGAGGCAGTGCGATCGGCTTCCAGTTCTGGCCTTTGTCTTCGGAAAGCATCAGGCTGCTGCGGGCGCCGGTGACGACCCTGCTTTCAAGCGCGTCCACGTAGTGGTAATCCGCGGATGGCAGGGTTGTTGCTTCCCAGCTCTGCCCGCTGTCTTGCGAGCGATATACCCCTTTTGCCGTGCTTGCGAACCAGACGGAACCGCCCAGATCAAGCGCATTGACGCGCCCGCTGATGGCACCGGTTTTTGCGACGGAGTCGACGTTTTTTGTGACACGCCTGCCGTGCTCGCGAAGCTGGATCTTGCGGTTGGTGCGCGTCAGGATGTCGCCCGCAGCCTGCCATTTACCATCCACCAGCCTGGCCAAGCCGTCGTTCGTGCCGGCATAGACGCTTCCGTCCGGAGCTTGCGCCAATGTGAATACATCCCGACCGGCAAGACCGTCAGACTGCTGCTGCCAGCTGCTCCCGTTGTCGCGGCTGACAAAAACCCCGCCATAGATCTTGTCGTTTAGCACTCCGGCATATAGCGTCTCGCTCTGTTTACTATCGACCAGCAGGGTTTGCACTAGGCGCTGCGAGAAGCCACTGTTTGCGCTTGAGAAACTCTTGCCTCCATCGTCGCTTGCCAGTACGCCGCTTCGATCCGTCGCAAGCATTACGCGGTTATTATGGGCCGGGTCCACGAAAACGTCGTTGATAATGACGTCCGGCCCAGTCAGCCGCGTCCAGTTCGTCCCGCTGTCTTCGGTCTGATACAGCCCCTCGGTAGTGCCTGCATAGACGATCTTCGGATTTGTAGGATCCTGCATAAGCACGCGGGTGCGCCGAGCGGTCGACGGAATGCCCTGCACCTTGTGGAACAGCTCACCGGCATTCTCGCTCTTGTAAATGCCCGAGCACGCGCTTGCATACACAAGCGTCGGCGTATGCGGGTCGATGATGATCGAGAAAACATCGGAATCATCAATCAGGCCGTCCTTGATGTTGGACCAGTGCGCGCCGCCATCCGTAGTCTTCCAGGGCAGGTGCCAGGTCCCGGCATACACAATGTTGGTGTCGACCGGGTCGATCGCCACCGACTCAACCTCATGCAGCTCGGACGAGCCAGCCGGGCTCATCTCTGCCCAGTGCTCGCCGGCATCGACGGATCGATACACCCCGCTCACCGTACCGGCAACGTACATTTTCGGGTTTGACGGGGCTTGCGTGAGAGCGCGAACACTCTGCCCATCCATCCCCTCGACCGGCTTCCAGATCTTCCCCGCGTCGTGCGAGATGTAGATGCCGCCTCCGCGCTCGTCTACCTTAAATACCCCGGCAACAAGCGTTTTCGGGTCGCGCGTGTCGACGAAGATGTTATCGACCGCAAGGTCATCGCCTGTACCGAGCCTGGCCAGGCGGTGCCAGCTCTTGCCGCCGTCGATCGTTTCATATACCCAGGAGCTCAGCGTTCCAAGGTACAGGTGCTGCGGATCGCGAGGGTCAACCGCAAAGGAGCGCGCATCGCCGCCATCCGGTCCCACCGAGGTCCAGGCGGCGGCCGCGACGGAGGTTTGGGCAAACGCAAGCCCTCCTGCTAAATCAGTCGCGAGGACCGGCAGGGCGAGAGCGAACAAGAACAGCTGCATGCGGCGAGACATCTGCGAAATCGCAGCATGGCAAGTAGTCAGGTGAAAAGACGATCGAAGCATCGTGTCTGTGCCGGGATGAACCGGTCTCCTCTGGCCCCTTATCGGCCGAAACTGCTTGTGAGTTCAAACGAAAAGAAGGGCCAGCCGTTTTCACGGCCGGCCCCTCCCGAATTAGAACTGGATCAGGAGCGGAGGGCCCTGAAGCCCTCCTTCCATATTACTGTGCAGTGTGGTGACGGCGGTGGTGCTTGCCGGCAGCGTGGGTGGTGCGGGGCTGGGCCTTGGTCGACGACTCATCCACGGCAGTTGCGCCCGGGAAGTCGCTGTCGAAGTTGGCACCGGCCGGGACCAGGTAGTCGTCCACCTCGTTCGTACCCTTGGTTCCGGTGCGGACCGAGATGCGTGAAGCATCGATGCCCTTCTCCTTCACCAGGTAGTCCTTGGTGTTGACGGCGCGCTGTGCAGCCAGCTTGTCCGGCGTCATTGCGGGTGCCGCATGCTTGCCATGCTTGCCGCGGGTTGCAGGCTGGGCATCCGCAGCAGCGTTGCCTACGAGTGTCAGCGATGCATCAGCGGAGCGTTGTGCGTTGAGCGCGAGATCGTCAAGGCAAGCCTTGGCTTCGTTATCAACACGAGCCGGGCGCTTGTGGTCGCGGTCAAAGGTGATGGTGCAAAGCTGCTGCGTCTTCGGTGCCGGTGCCGGCGGCGCGCTCACGGTAACCGTGGTCGTCGTTGTCGCCGTCTGGCCCTTGTCGTCAGCCACGTTGCAGGTTACGGTAATCGCGCCTGCAGGTGCGCCTGCGGTCGCCAGCGTTGCGGTTGCAGTCGTGCCGGAGATCTGGCCGGCCGTTGCCGAGTAGCTGAACGTCAGGGGGCGATTCTGCGGGCTTACACCAACAGAGGTAATGGTCGAGCTGTCGCCCGGGTTTACCGTGCTTGGGCTGGCGGAGCAGGTGATGGTCGGCGGCTCAAACTGCTTGACAGTCAGACTGCTGGTGCAATCGGCCGACATGCCGGCTTTCGTACCCTCGGTCACATGACCCATGATGGGGTAGTTGCCTGCCTGCAGGTTCGTCGTATCAATGGTAGCGGTCGGACCCTGATCGTCATCCTTGATCGTCAAACCCTGGCCGGTGAAGGTATAGGTCGATTTCTTCTTCGGCAGGATATTGACAGCCGTGCCGGTGATCGTGACCGGGTCACCCGGAAATACGCTTTGCGGGTTGACCGAGCAGGTCAGGCTGACCGGAGGAACGTTCAGGTTGCCGAACTTGAACAGAAGACCGGAGCTCAATTCTGCCGAGTCGATATTCGCGCGGCCGCCGTTCACAGGCTGCGGTCCAAAATCCGCGTGCTGGTAGACGTAGTCGGCCTGAAACAGGCGAATGCCTAAGTGATGGTTGAACAGCGGCGTGTCATAGTCCAGGCCGCCGCCGACCTTCAGCATCGGGCCCCAGGTGTAGTTGTGATAGACGTTCGGCTCCGCGTTGGGTCCGCCGACGCGCGCTCCGCCCGCCATGGCATGGGCAAAAGGAGTCACGCCCAGCGACGAAGGATACCGGACAATTAAGCCAGCCGATGCATCCTCAAAACCGTCGTTCTTGCCGAGTTCGTGATCCGCGTATTCCACCACGCCGCCCACGTAGTTATTGAAGAAGTAGGCAAACGAGCCGATTGCGCCGTAGTCCACCGACCGATAGGCCACCGGGTATGGCAGCCCGGTTATCCCGCTGTTGGTCGTCACCGTCCCGTGGGGAGCAAAGTACGAGTACCCGGTGAAGATATCGACCCGCGAAATGGGCGTTTGTTTAGGCCCAGCCGGAGCCGCAGGCGCCGGCGTTGTCGGCGCAGCCGGAGAGGCCGGCGGCGTTGCGCTCGAATCCTGCCCAAGGAGGCTCGTGGCGCCGAGGCCCACAGCACATCCTACAAGCAGAACTCGGCTCAATAAATACGTTGAACCACGATACATGCGTCTATCCTCCGCAACATTGCTGAAAGTCGTACAAATGTCCTAACAACGATTGAGAAAAGAGCGGCTGCCTCTTCTGATCCCGAATATGATTACCCGCGAACCGAAACTGCCGCACGTTTACTACCTTAGAGCAAAAGAAGGCTGGCTAGTTGCCTAGACTCAGTCGTTTTTGCCCAGTACCCAGTTGTGCAACGAGACGAGGAGGTACTGTTTTGCTCCCCGCTCGATCGAGCCAAGAATGCCAACACAAGAGTGTTCGCTCCTCCATGACAAAGCAAGCGAAATCGCAAAAAACCTAACACTTTGGGATTACTCATGACCAGAATGGAAAGGGCCGCCCATAGGCGGCCCTTTCCGAGTGCGAAGTTCTCAGTATCTACTGCAGTCCCTACACCTTGGACGCACCTTGAGGCTGCAGCCTTGCGGCTCTTCCCTGCGCGGCTTAAATACAGCGCCTAAGCCAGATTCAAAGCGCGCCGGACCGTACCCTTTTCCCGCTGGATTTTCTCCTGCAGCAGCGTCAGCGCGTAAATCAACTGCTCCGGACGCGGCGGGCAGCCTGGCACGTAGATATCGACCGGAATCACCTGGTTCACACCCTGCACGATCGCATAGTTATTGAAGACGCCGCCCGACGTAGCGCAGGCTCCCATCGAGATCACCCACTTCGGCTCGGGCATCTGGTCGTAGAGGCGGCGAATCACGGGGGCCATCTTGTTGGACACCCGGCCCGCAATCACCATCAGGTCTGCCTGCCGGGGCGAAGGGCGAAACACCTCCATGCCAAAGCGGGCGATGTCATAGCGCGAAGCGCCCATCGACATCATCTCGATGGCGCAGCATGCCAGGCCAAAGGTCATCGGCCAGACCGAGCTTTTGCGCGCCCAGTTCAGCGCCGAATCGAGCGATGCCAGCAGGATACCTTCCGGCTGCTGTTCTCCGTAGGTGACCTCGCGCAGCTTTTCGCGATTCTTCGCGGAGGACTCCAGTGCTCCAAAAAAGTAGCGGTCGCGGGGTGTCGCCGATGTGCTCATGGACTAATCATACCGGCTGCGATCCCCGCCGTCAGCCGCTGGTTGCACCCCTCTTTCCATGGGCTCACTTCCGCTCAGCCGGCCGGCTGCCTGGGCAACGCTTCCGGTTTCAAGAAAAGTATGTAAATGTAGCTGCAACACGGGATACAACGCCGCCCAAGCGGCCTCCGATGCCGGATCAAGCATCGCCGAAGAGTGTTCCCGCTGACCTTTTCTCCCTGGGGTGCCATGCTCACTGACTTCATCCGCCTTCGCAGGTGTCTCCGCTCCACAGTCGGCCGCGTCACGATTGCCGGCGTCACCGCCGCAGCAGCCTGCCCGGCCTTCGCGCAGACAGTGGCCGTGCAGCCGGGCTCGACCGACGCCCGCATCGCCAAGCTGGAAGCAGCAGTTACCGCGGCGCAGAGCGGCGCGGACAACACCTGGATGCTGGTTTCCGCAGCTCTGGTGCTCCTGATGACCGGGCCGGGCCTCGCGCTGTTCTACTCCGGGCTGGTGCGCCGCAAAAATGTGCTCGCCACCATGATGCAGAGCTTCAGCATGATGGCCATTATCACGGTTCTGTGGGCGCTGGTATCGTACTCGCTGGCGTTTGACTCGGGCTCAGGCTTTATCGGCGGCCTGCACCACCTGTTCCTTCGCGGCGTCGGCCTCACGCCCGACCCTGACTACTCCGCCACCATTCCGCTCCAGACCTACATGATCTACCAGCTCATGTTCGCCATCATTACGCCTGCGCTCATCACCGGCGCGTTTGCCGAGCGGATGAAGTTTTCCGCCATGGCTGTGTTTCTGGTGCTCTGGTCACTGCTTGTCTACTCGCCCATGGCACACATGGTGTGGGGCAAGGGCGGCCTGCTCAATGCCTCACTCGGCGGCCGCTTCCCGACGCTCGACTTCGCAGGCGGCACAGTGGTCCACATCACCTCCGGCGTTTCGGCCCTGGTCTGTGCCCTTTACCTCGGCAAGCGGGTGGGCTATCCAAAAGAGCCCATGGCGCCGCACTCGGTCGTGCTTTCGATTATCGGCGCGTGCCTGCTGTGGGTCGGCTGGTTCGGCTTCAACGCCGGCTCTGCTTTTTCTTCGGGTCCGCTGGCGACCAGCGCCTTTGTCAACACGCACTTTGCCGCAGCCACGGCGGCGCTGGCCTGGGCGGCAGCCGAGTGGATCCGCAATGGCAAACCTTCAGCGCTTGGCGCGATCTCGGGCGCAGTCGCCGGGCTGGTTGCCATTACGCCTGCAGCCGGCTACGTGCAGCCGATGAGCGCTCTGTTGATTGGCTTGCTGGCCGGCGCGTTCTGCTACGGCATGGTCGTCTGGGTCAAACAGGTTTTCGGCTATGACGACTCGCTCGACGCCTTCGGCGTACATGGAGCGGGCGGCACGCTGGGCGCGGTGCTGACCGGGGTGTTCGCGTCTTCATCGATCAATGCCGTGTTTAAGGATGCGAAGGGGAACGCGATGCCCTCGGGAGCGATCGAGGGCAACTGGCACCAGGTCGGCAACCAGCTTGTCGGGATTGGGATTGCGTGGCTCTTGTCGATCGTGGGCACCTTCGTACTGCTCAAGCTCGTCGACCTGACTATCGGTCTGCGCGTGACTGCCGAAGAAGAGAGTGAAGGCCTTGACATTACGCAGCACGGCGAAGAAGGGTACGACTTCGCATCGTAAGAGAGCGAGCGCGAACAAGCGCATACTAGGCCTGGCTGAAGGAACGCGGAGGATCTGAATGGTGAAGGGCGAGCAATGGTCAAGATAGAAGCGATACTGCAGCCTTCCCGACTGGATGCTGTGAAGGATGCGCTGCTCGAAGCGGGCATCGAGGGGATGACCATCCTGGAAGCCCGCGGGCACGGCCGGCAAAAGGGCCACACGGAGTTCTATCGCGGCCGGGAATACACCGTCGACCTGCTGCCCAAGATCAAGCTCGAAACAGTTGTTCCCGATGAGTTGGTGGAAAAGGCGATCAGCGCCATCTCGAACGCCGCGCGCACCGGCAAAATTGGCGACGGCAAGATTTTTCTGACGCGGATTGATGAGGCCATCCGTATACGCAACGACGAACGCGGGCCGACGGCCCTGTAGCGCAGCCAGGAAGTCGTGGAGCGTACTGGTAAGGGGGTCAGGAGCATGTGGAAACCAGCCGTTCTGCCGCTTGCCGACCTTCGAGAGCAGGCTCTCGCCAGTGCCGGCGCGACCCGCGACGCGTTCGCCCGCTCCGGTGACGGCATCGGGACGATGCGGCGCCGGTCGGCGGACGTGGACAAGCTGCTCGAAGCGATCTGGGCCGGGCTTGGCTCCGCAAACGACCTGCCGGTGGCGCTGTTCGCCATGGGCGGCTACGGCAGGGGCGAGCTTGCTCCATTCTCCGATGTCGATGTTCTGTTCCTGTGCGCTAACGAGAGCGCGGAACGGGACGCGCACGAGCTGATCCGCTCTGCGACGCAGGCCATGTGGGACATCGGGCTGCGAGCCAGTCCGGCGACCCGGTCGCTCAAGGAGTGTGAGCGGTTGGACGGCGAGGGCAAGCTCGAGTTCGCGATTTCCCTGCTCGATCGCCGCTTCTTGCTCGGCGACCGAGCGCTCGGCACGCTGTTTGAAGAGAAGGTGCTGCCGAACGCACTGCTGCGCGAGGGCGAGAGCCTGCAGGCCCAGCTTGCGGAAGCGGCGTTTGCGCGGCACCACAAGTTCGGCAACACCATCTACCACCTGGAGCCAAACCTGAAAGAGTGCCCAGGCACCCTGCGGGACTACCACCTGATCCACTGGCTCACCATGCTCCGGCGTTTGGAGCAGCAGCGCGCGTGGCCGCCTGCGAGTGAAGCAAACGGCTACGGGTCGCCGGACCTGCAGGCGGCCTTCGAGTTCCTGGCCTCGACCCGCTGCTTCCTCCACTACCGCCACACTCGCGATGACAATGTACTGGACTGGGCGGCGCAGGATGAGGCTGCGGCCCGGAGTGTGGGCCTTGAAACGGTCGGCTCCGTCGACCCCGCCTACTGGATGCGGACCTATTATCGCCACGCGCGCTCGGTCTCCCGGCGGGCGTCGCTGCTGCTGGCCGAGGCGCCGAAAACCACACGCAGGCCCCTGTTCAAGCCCGCTCGGCGCAAACGTATGCCTATTGCAGGCACGCAGTACTTTGTCGAGGACGATCGCATTTCGCTCAACACGCCCGCGGAGGCGTCAGTGAACGATGCAGATGCCCTGTTGCGCGTCTTTATCTATGTCGCGCAGCACGGAGCCCGCTTTAGCGAGGATGGAGAGACCCGCATCGCCGAAAGCCTGCCGGCTCTTGCGGTCCACCTGCCCGAGGGCCCATTCCTTTGGAACTGCCTGCGCGACATCCTGCTGGGACCGTTTGCCGCGCACGCGCTGCGCCTGATGCACGCCGTAGGCCTGCTGGAGCTCATCCTGCCGGAGTTTCACGGCATTGACTCGCTGGTAGTGCGCGACGCCTATCACCGCTACACGGTCGACGAGCATACGTTTCTGGTGATTGAGAATGTGCACGCGCTCCGAACGCCGCGGCACGATGCCGAGCGACGGTTTTCAACGCTGCTGCCGGAGATTGAGCGCATGGACCTGTTTATGCTTGCGCTGCTGCTGCACGATACAGGCAAAGCCCGCAAAACCGGCGACCACGCGCGCGAGAGCGTTGAGCTGGCGGAGCGGGTGTTCAGCCGGCTCGAGTTCGACCTGGAAGAACGCGACGTTGTGCGCAAGCTGATCCACAACCACCTCGCGATGTCGCACGCCCTGCGCAAAGACATCTTTGACCCTGAAAATGTTCGCTCCTTCAGCGAGCATGCCCCGGGCCAGCAGCAGCTCAAGATGCTTACGCTGCTCACCTTTGCCGACATCAAGGCGGTCAACCCGGACGCGCTCACCCCGTGGAAGGCGGAAAACATCTGGCAGCTGTATATGGCGACGGCAAACTACCTGGATCGCTCCGTCGACGAGAGCCGTTACCACGTAGACGCCGACCCGGTCATGCTGGCGCGCATTCTCGCCAGGGTCGCCATGCATACCGGGCATGCCGAGACAGGCGGAGCCGAGCAGGAGCAGCTGCGATCTTTTCTGGAAGGTATGCCGCAGCGCTACCTGCAGACGCGGCTGCCCGATCAGATCGGCGAACACTTCAAGCTGTCGCTCGGGCTCGCCAGCGAGCCCATCCAGCTTGCCTACCGGCTGTACCGACAGCTGAATGAGGTGACCCTGATTACCCGCGACCGGCCCATGCTCTTTGCCGACATGGCTGGCGCGCTGTCTGCCTGGGGCATGAATATCGTCAAGGCCGACGCCTACTCAAACGCTGCGGGCCTCATTCTTGACTCGTTCCAGTTCACCGACCCATTCCGCACGCTTGAGCTCAACCCGGCGGAGCATGAGCGTTTCCTCGGCAGCCTGCGAGCCGCTCTTGGCGGTGCCGGGTTGGTGGATGACATGCTGCGCTCTCGCGAACGCCCGCGCGGCAAAGCTCCGGCACGCGTCACCATCGAACCGCGCTTCCAGTTCGACGGGAAAAGCTCCAGCCACAGCACACTGCTGCAGGTCGTCGCCGCGGATTCCGCCGGGCTGCTCCGTTCGCTCGCGGCCGTGATCGCCGACTGCCGCTGCAGTATCGAGGTAGCGCTGATCGACACGGAAGGCGAGATCGCCATCGACGTGTTCTATCTGACTGCAGACGGCCGCAAACTTCCGGAAAAGGTACAACGCTGTATCGCAGCGAAGCTGGCCACGCTGTTTGCTGCGGTCGGCGCGCCCGGACCGCCGCAGGCGCGCCAGGACGCTCGCCAGGATGAAGGACCTCGGAAGCGGGTGTAGTCGCCCCAGGCAGCGTGACCCGCACAAGAAAACGCGCCCATGAAAGGCGCGTTTTCCACCCTGCAGCTCCGCGGAGTCAACTGTCAGCCGACAGCCGCGAGTCTTTCCGCCGCTTAGCTAAACGGGACGGCGGTCGAGGGTTGAAGCATATCTGCTGAAGCCGCCCTGCAGCGGTGGGTACTGACGAGCCTCGTCGCTTCGCGCAAACCGCGCGCGATCCCGAGCGGCTCCTCACAGCGGGGGCATAGGATTGGCTTCGTACCGGCAAGTCCGCGAAAGGCGGCGTGCAGGCTAGGGCGTGCATGGATCGTAGTGATCATGGCGGCTATCCTCGTGTAGGGGGGTCCCTGGAGTGCCGACTGCCACGCGCCTATGGCACGAAAGTGACCCACGTTGGAAAACCTAATCTGTAACCAGATGCGACGCTATGTGCTTCGGTTGTCCTGCGAAAGAACTTTTCTCAGCGCAACCGCGGAGTAACTTTGCGCTCTCATTACACAAGTCTTACATCCGGCATTTCAGCCCCCTGCTACGCTCGAAATCAGAGAAAGCCCAGCCACCAAGGGAGCAGGACCGCATCGATGCCCGTAGAAGTAGACGACCCCCAAGTGATTACCGTTAGCACCGCCAAAGCGTCGAACAAGCCTCGTTCCGCCGCCTCCCCGGAAACTCCAACGCTCGGCAGGGTCCACCAGGGCGGTTCCATCTCCTGGGTTACGACCAGCTTTATGGCGCTGTTCCATGTGCTGGCGATCGCGGCACTCTTCTTCTTTAGCTGGGCCGGCCTGTTCGCCGCCATCATCCTCTACGTCGTCTCCATTAATGTGGGCATCGGCATGTGCTATCACCGGCTGCTGACGCATCGCGGCTACAAGGTACCGCGCTGGCTGGAGCACGTACTCGCCGTGTGCGGCACGCTTTCGCTGGAGGGCGGACCCATTTTCTGGGTGGCCACGCACCGCGTACACCATCAGCTGTCGGATCACGAGGGCGACCCGCATTCGCCGACCGAGGGCACTTTCTGGGCGCACATGGGCTGGATCATGAGCGGGCAGTCGCTGCACGCGGAAACCTCGATGCTGACGCGCTACGCGCCGGACCTCGGCCGCGACCGTTTCTACGTCTGGCTTTCGAAATATCACTGGATCCCGTTGACGACGGTCGGCTTCGCCCTGCTTGGCGGAGGCTACCTGCTTGGCGGCTGGCGCGAAGGTCTCTCGATGGTGCTGTGGGGTATCTTCCTGCGTGTCACGCTGGGCCTTCATGCGACCTGGCTGGTGAACTCGGCGACGCATATGTGGGGCTCGCGCCGCTTTGAGACTCGCGATGAGTCACGCAACAATTGGTGGGTGGCCCTGCTGACCGGCGGCGAAGGCTGGCACAACAATCACCATGCGCATCCGGTTTCCGCACGGCATGGCCTGCGCTGGTACGAGTTTGACCCAAACTACTACGGCATCTGGCTGCTGAAGAAGCTTGGGCTGGCGCGCGACATCAAGATCGCTGCATGGGACCCGGCAAACCCGAGGCCGGCCGGCACCGCCTAAAGTACCGCGTAAGAAAACCCGACGCCCGCGAGCTATACTCACTCGCGGGCGTTGCCCGTTGCGGGGGTCTGGACCACATGAGGATCACACGGCGGCGGCCCGCAATCGTGCTTGCAATCTTGCTCGGCGTCGCCGTGATATCACTGGCCATCGCGCTCAATGTCAGCTGGATTGTGCTGAACTGGCGCGAAATTCTGCCCCTGGCTCTCGGCATCCCGGTCACGCTGTTGCTCATAGCCGGCGTTGTGCTCAACACTATCTTCCTGGTGCGCGAGGTTCGGCGGAATGAGCGTCAGGACTCCTTTCTGAACGCCGTGACGCACGAGCTGAAAACGCCAATCGCCTCCATCCGGCTGTATCTCGAAACCATGCAGCGCCGGCCTGTTTCCGAGGAAAAGCGCCAGGAGTTTTACAAGATCATGCTGGCCGACAGCGACCGGCTCCTGGCGACGGTCGAGCAGGTGCTCAAGGCAGGCGAGGTAACGCAGCACGGCAGCCGGCATGCGTTTGAATCAGTCGATTTGCGCGCTCTGGCCGGGGAGGCCGTAGCGCGCGCGCTGCACCAGAATGGACTCGCAGAAACCGAGGCCATCACGCTTGATCTTCCAGCGCAGCCGCTGTTTGTGAGCGGCAATGCTGACGCGCTGCACACCGCGGTCGGCAATCTTTTAAGTAATGCGATCAAGTACTCGCCCGAAGCGGGATCGGTCCACGTCAGCCTCTTCAGCGACGACCATGGATTAGCCTGCTTCCAGGTAGTCGATCGCGGCATCGGCATCGATGCCGTGCACCTGAAGCGGATTTTCAAACGCTTTTACCGGGTGCCGGTTCGCCAGGTGCTGCGCAAGCAGGGCACCGGGCTTGGCTTATTCCTCGTGCGCACGATCGCGAAGCAGCACGGCGGCAGTGTGGCCGCGGCCAGCGCGGGCGAAGGTACCGGCGCGACCTTTACCCTGCGCCTGCCGCGCCTGCCGGAAAGCCTGCCCGCTCCCGCAAGCTTCTCTGAGGAAGTCCGCTCGTGAGCGCTCCGGCGCGCATTTTGGTCGTCGAAGACGAGCAGCACCTGGCGCAAGGGCTGCTCTTCAATCTCCAGGCGGAAGGCTACGAGGTCGAGCTGGCCTTCGACGGCGAAGCTGCTCTGGCGCTGCTCGCGAATGGCCCTGCGTTCGAAGCCGTGCTGCTGGACATCATGCTGCCCGGCATCGACGGCTTTGCCGTGGCGGCGGAGCTCCGCCGGCTGGGCAACTATGTGCCGGTGCTGATGCTGACCGCGCGCGGCCGCCCGGAAGATGTGCTGGGCGGCCTGGAAGCAGGCGCGGATGACTACCTCGCAAAACCATTCGACCTGGGCATCCTGCTCGCGCGGCTCCATGTACTGCTGCGGCGGATGCGCTGGCAGACGCGCGAGGGCCGCTCCGCGCCCAGCCCGCAGGCTGTTGAGCCCGACGATCCTCCCGCATCGTTCCACTTCGCCGGCCGCATCATCGACTTTTCGCTGCTGGAGCTCGAAGCCAAGGGTCAGCGCACCCGCCTCACCTTGATGGAAGCTGAGTTTTTGCGCTATCTGTCCGAACACCCGTTCCGCATCATCCCCCGCAAGGAGCTGCTGGAACAGGTATGGCGCGTGCGGGAGGATACAGATACGCGCGCCATCGACAACTTTGTCGTGCGCCTGCGGCGCTACATTGAGGACGAACCCGCCTCCCCTGTGTACCTTAAAACGGTCCGCGGCGTCGGCTACCGTTTTCTGCCAAACGGCGAGTAACCTGGGCCTCGCACGAAAGTCGGGCAGCCCTGCGATAGACTCGAAGCAGACCCCGCCTCCATGCGCATCCTGACACGCTACATCCTTCGCGAGATCCTCTCGCACGCGCTGCTCGGTGGTGTGCTGTTCACCTTTGTGCTGTTCATTGCCAAAGATCTGGGTCACCTGCTGGAGCTCATGATCCGCAATACGAGCTCAATGGGCGCGGTGCTCCGCATCATGCTCTACGCCATCCCCAATACCCTGGTGCTGACGGTGCCGATGGCGGTGCTTGTGGGCGTGCTGCTCGGCTTGAGCCGGCTTGCGGCCGACAGCGAGATCACGGCGATGCGCGCTTCGGGCATCGGCGTGTGGAGCTTTGCGCGCACTGCGAGCATCGTCGCTTTTGCCGCTCTCGCGGTCTGCCTGATCAACTCGCTGTATCTCGCGCCCGCCGCGTGGAAGGCCTCGCTCGCGCTCGAAGACCAGCTGCGCAACGCGCAGGCCTCGTTCGAGGTGCAGCCTCGCGTGTTCTATGAAGATTTTAAGAACATCGTGCTCTATATCGATGACGTGCGCGCGACTACGGGCGCGTCCGAGTGGCGCAAAGTTTTCCTCGCGGATCTGTCGAATCCGACCGTGCCGCGCATCACCACGGCCGCGCAGGCAACGGTAGTCAACGACAGCAATGCGTCGGTCACGATGCGCCTGCGCAATGGCACCCAGCAGCAGGTGGATGCCCAGAATGGCAACCAGTACAACGTGTCCACCTTTGAGCAGACGGACCTGCCCCTGGTGTCGGAAACAGAAGACGCGGACCACTCCGTACGGGCTCCCTCGCCGGTACTCGCGCTCTCAAATACTGAGCTGCGCAGGCTTGCGGGTCTGCCGGGAGGCCGCTGGTTCCAGATCGAGCTCGACAAGCGCTTCAGCTACCCGTTTGCATGCCTGGTGTTGATGCTGGTCGGCGTGCCGCTTGGCATCGGCGCCCGCCGCGGCGGCAAAAGCGCCGGTTTTGTCCTGTCGATCGCGCTGGTTTTTATCTACTACTTCCTTTCATCGACCGGCGTGGCGCTGGCCCGGCAAAACAAGGTGCCGGTCGCGCTTGGCGTGTGGGCAGCGAATCTACTGTTCGGCGCGGCCGGGCTGCTGCTGCTGCGTCATCTTTCTGTCAGCGGCGCAGGCATCCCTTCCCTGCCGAACCCTGCTGCCTGGTTCAAGCGCCGTGAGAGACCAGGCACAGCCACGCCCGGCAGCGGCCGGCGCGGCGCGCTGACGCGGTTTCGCATGCCCCGCACCAGCTTTCCGTTGCTGCTGGACAACTATGTCATTCTTGAATTCCTGAAAACCTTTGCCCTGGTGCTAACGACCTTTGTCATGCTCATGCTGCTGTTTACCTTCTTTGAGCTGCTCGGCGACATCATCCGCAATCGCACGCCCTTTATCGTCGTCGGCGAATACCTGCTCAATCTCACCCCGAGCATGATCTACCTGATCGCCCCGCTCAGTGTCTTGATCGCGGTCCTGGTGGTTTTCGGCAGTCTCAATCGCTCGAACGAGCTTACGGCCATGAAAGCGACAGGCATCAGCGTGTACCGCATCGTGGTGCCTATTCTGGCCATCGCCTCAGTGCTTGCCGTGTCGCTGTTTGCATTCGACGAGACCTATATTCCGGGAGCGAACCGCCGGCAGGAAGCGCTGCGCGCGACCATTAAAGGCCGCCCCGCGCAGACCTTCCGGCGCCCGGATGAGAAGTGGATGTTCGGCGTGGAAAAGCCGGGACTGCCGAGCCACATCTTCTACTACCAGTTTTTCGATAGCGACCGCGACCGCTTTGCGAACATCAGCGTGTTCACCTTTCGCCCCGGCACGTTCGAGCTGCAAAAGCGGCTCTTCGCCGCAAGTGCCTCGTGGGATGCGGAGCGGCACGCCTGGATCTTCCGCAACGGCTGGGAGCGGACCTTTGCCGGTGACGAAATCCAGGACTACCAGACGTTCAGCTCAACCAGCGTGCCTGAAATCTCAGAGCAGCCGCAGTACTTCAAAAAGGACCCGCGACAGTCCTCCGAAATGAGTTTCGTCGAGCTGAGCCGGTACGTTCACGACCTGCGCCAAAGCGGCTTCGATACGATGCGGCTGCGCGTGCAGCTCAACCATAAGCTGGCTTACCCGGTCATCACGCTCGTCATGGCGGTGCTTGCCGTGCCGTTTGCGCTTTCGATGGGCCGCAGCGGTTCGCTGGCCGGCATTGCGGTCGCAATCGGCGTAGCCATTGTGTACTGGACAGTCTCAAGCACACTTGAGGCGATGGGCGACGTGAATATGCTGCCGGCGTTTCTCGCGGCGTGGTCGCCTGACATGCTGTTTGCGCTGGCAGGCGGCTACCTGCTGCTGCGCACACCCACGTAAGAAAGGAGCGGGGCCTTGCCTGTAAGTACGCCTGTAAGCAAGTCAGCAAGTTTCTTCGGCAGCACGCTCGGGGAGCTCAAGCCGCTCATCCCGTACCTTCGCCGCTACCGGCGCGAGTACGCGTGGGGCGCGCTGGTCACCGTTCTGTCAAACGCCGTCTGGATTTTCTTTCCGCTGGTCATCCGGACCGCAATCAATGATCTGAAAAGCGGCATTACGCGCGGCAAGCTGCTCCACTATGCGTTGCTGCTCGTCGGCCTGGCCTTTGCAAAGGGGGTGCTGCTGTTCTGGACGCGCTGGATCCTGATCGGCATCTCGCGCGACATCGAGTTCAACATGCGCAACGACCTGTTTGCGACGCTCGAGAAGCAGCCCGCCAACTACTTCCAACGCAACCGCACCGGCGACATCATGGCGCGCATGACCAACGACCTGAACGCGGTGCGCATGCTGCTGGGCCCCGCGATCATGTACAGCGCTAACACCATTTTGTTCACCATCGGCGCGCTCTACTTTCTGCTGCGCATCTCGCCCATGCTGACGCTGGTCGCGCTGGCGCCGCTGCCGCTTGCGAGCGTGCTGGTGCAGGCGCTGGGGCGCAAGATTCACGACCGCTTCGAGCGCATTCAGGCCATGTTCTCTGACATTTCCGCGCAGGCGCAGGAAAACTTCTCCGGGGCGCGGCTGGTGCGTGCCTTTGCTCAGGAAGAAGCGCAAATTGCGTCGTTTGAGGAGTCAAATCGCGAGTACATCCGCCGCGGCCTTCGGCTGGTTCAGCTGATGGGCATGCTGTGGCCGACGCTTGAGTTCCTGCTGGGCCTGGCCATGGTGATGGTGCTGCTGGTGGGCGGGCACGAAGTATTAAGCGGACGCATCAATATCGGCGATTTCGTCGCATTCTCCACCTATACCGTCATGCTGACGTGGCCGATCATCGCGCTCGGCTGGGTCGTAAACCTGGTGCAGCGCGGCAAGGCTTCGGTCACGCGCATCCACGAGGTCTTGGCAGAAGAACCGACCATCGATGACCGTGCGGCGATTGCCTCGCTTACGGCGGTCACGGCAGGCGCGATCGAGTTTAGCGACCTGCACTTCCGCTACGAAGGCACCGAGCACGAGGTGCTGCATGGCATTTCGCTGCGGGTGCCGGCCGGCTCGAGCCTTGCGCTGATCGGCCCGACCGGCGCGGGCAAAAGTACGCTGGCAAGCCTGGTGGTTCGCATGCATGACGCTCCCGAGGGTTCAGTGCTGATCGACGGCCACCCGGTGCGCGACTACCCGCTGGACACCCTGCGGGCCGGCATCGGCTACGTGCCGCAGGAGACGTTTCTCTTTTCCACCACGATCCGCGACAACATCACACTTGGCCGGCCGGACGCGAGTGAGGCGGAGCTGCTGGCCGCGGCCGAAGCCGCGCACATCCGGCGCGAGTTTGAGGAGTTTCCTACCGGTTTCGGGACGATGATCGGCGAGCGCGGGCTCACGCTCTCCGGCGGCCAAAAGCAGCGCTCGGCGCTGGCGCGCGCGCTCATCCGCGACCCGCGCATTCTGATCCTCGATGACGCGCTGGCTTCGGTCGACACGTACACCGAAGAGCAAATCCTCGCGGGCTTGAGCCGGGCCATGGCCGGGCGCACCACGATTATGATTGCGCATCGCGTATCCACCGTTCGCCACGCCGACCAGATTGCGGTGCTGCTTGAGGGGCGCGTGACCGAGCTTGGGACCCATGACGAACTGCTGGCGCGCGGCGGGTACTATGCAAGCTTGTACGAAAAGCAGATGCTGGAGGAGGAAATCGCGGTGGCGGGGTGAAGTGCGCGCATCTCTGCTCGACAGGTAGGAAGCTGTACGGCTGCGCTACTGCTTTGCATGAGGAAGATCTCGCTCAAATACAAGGGCTTGCTGATCGAGAAAAACAGCTTCTTCTTTCACCTGGTACCCCATAGCTTGCGCCAGACGAATCGAAGCGCTGTTACCTGTCAGGATGCCGCAAAAGGTGCATCTTGCCGTGAGGCTGCGGTCAGCCCAGCTATGCGCGGCAGTTAG
>CAXUDF010000006.1:31479-44264 GCA_964249695.1 uncultured Acidobacteriaceae bacterium | reverse complement strand
TTCTGCTGCGTACGCGGACCGTCTGGATGATGCTCATCGCGATGGTCGCCGCGGTCCCGCTTGTAGACCCGAAGCTCTTTAAAAAGCTGATGCCGATCGTGGTTGTAGGCCTGGTCGCGACCCTGGGTCTGGGTGCCGCCTTCTACGCCAACACAGGAGGCGTTTCGCAGCAGCTGGAGCACAGCGCACAGGACTCCGGCACCTGGGAGTGGCGCGTGGAAGGCTGGAGGCATCTCGTACTGGAAAACGAGAACACGTTGACCACCATGCTGATCGGCAAGAGCACCGGAGGAGGGTACTGGCGCTTTGAATCAAACACGGGTTTCTACGTCAACTACCCGCCGCACAGTGAGTATATCTCTTAGTACCTGTTCACGGGACTGGCAGGCCTCCTTGCCACCGTGCTTTTGCTTCTCAGGCCGATCTTCATTTTCGCGCGTATGGGCAAGCGCCGCGCTGCCATGATTTTTCCTTCTCCGTCGACCTGGTGTCTGGTCTGCGTCGGCGCCGTCGTGTTCGGCATTACCTATTCGCTGCCTTCTGACATGTGGGCACTGGTCGGCATGGCCAACGCGCTGCTTCTTGAGCGAAAGCAGACCAGCCCTTCGAGACGGCTGGGCGCAGTGAAGCAGCTTGCCCCTGTTTCTGCCCGTGACCTGCTTGGGGAAGCCGGGTGAGCTCGGCGTTTCTGCGCGCGCCCGAACACTGGTAACTATGTCCGCGATGACGCAAAGAGTGAAGCAGCTTCTGTCCAAACTCTCGATCAAGAACCTGAAGCGCGTCGGCTTTCTGGCTGCGGACGCCGCGCTGGTGATGGCGCCGGCACGCCCGCAGGAGGGCGGCGTCGCTCTGGTACGAGTCGATGCCATCGGCGACTTTATTCTTTGGCTCGATGCCGGCGCTGCGCTCGCGCGGCACTACCGCCAGACAGGCCGTCGCGTCACGCTCGTGGCCAATTCTGTGTGGGCAGGCTTTGCCGCGGAGTTGGGCATTTTCGACGCCGTGCTTTCCGTCGATCGCAAACGTTTTGATCAAAGCCTCGTGTACCGAGCCCACATCGCGCGCTGTCTGCGTCAGCAAGCATTTTCTCAAGCGGTGCAGCCCACGTACTCTCGCGATCTGCACGGCGACACACTGGTGCGGCTAACCCGCGCCTGTGAGCGCATCGGTTCCATTGGTGATGCATCCAACCGGCGGTCGTGGGAAAAACGCCTAGGTGATCAGTGGTACACGCGCCTGGTGCCGGCGGACGCGGAGCCCCGGATGGAGATGCTCCGGAATGCGGAGTTCGTGCGAGGGCTCGGCATCTCCGGCTACCGCGCCCGCATGACGGACCTGCATGAATTTGCACTGGCTCCGCTCAGCCCCAGCCTGCTTGCCGAGCTTGCTCCGGAGCCGATCTATGCCTTGTTCCCCGGTGCAAGCTGGACCGGCAGGCAGTGGCCCGTCGTACGCTTTGCGGAACTGGCCGAACGCCTCTTTCAAGCCACCGGCTGGAAGGGAGTTGTATGCGGCGGCCCTGCTGACCAGCCCGCCGCCGCTGCCCTGTGCCAACGCTGCGCAGCTCCCCTGTTGAATTTGGTTGGACGCACCAGCCTTGCCGAACTGGCCGGCGTGCTGACAAAAGCGAAGCTGCTCGTGTCCAACGAAACAGCGGCGGCGCACATCGGTCCTGCGGTCGGCACTGCTACTGTTTGCCTGATAGGCGGCGGCCACTTTGGACGCTTCTTGCCCTACCAGTTGGAGCAGGCGGACGAACGGCCGCTGCCGCGCGTCCTGACGCACCCTATGCCCTGCTTCGGCTGCAACTGGCGCTGCATCTTCGGCGCCCCAAACGGTGCCGTCCCCTGCGTCGAACAAATCGGCATGGAACCGGTGTGGGACGCCGTACAAGGAGTGCTTCACTCTTGTGCGGAAGGCACCCTGCGCAGCGGCAACTTGCCTTTGCCTCACACGGCGGGTGACACGCAGGCGTGGTGAGTAAACTCCAGGAGCGATCATGGTATAGGGGACGAGTCAACCGCTCTTTGCTCGTCCGCGGGATTTCGCATGGATCGTCCCATAGGTGCAGAGCTGCGCGCCGTACGCCGATCTCGATCGCCGGCGGGAGTCTGCACATCACCCACAGACGCCTCGGCAAAAAGATCCATTCTGGGCATACGCCGCGCCTCTTCTTCGCTAACGCTGTGGAGGACGCAATCGACATAGCTGGCACCCTGCGCAGCCTGCTGCGCGCCCGCGCTTTCGCCTATTTTGAAGCGCATACGGTGTGCAGCCAAGCCTCCTCGCTCTGCTTACACGCGCGGCATCAGCAGGCCGCGCCGAAATCCCTCTGACGATGCCGGCAAGCCCTGAGTCGCAGCTGCGCTGGAGCTATGTCTCGACCTTTTCGACTGCGGGCATGCAGCTGCTCGCCGCCGCAACCATCACGCGCTTTCTCCAGCCGCGCGACTACGGCCTGGCTGCCATGGCCATGCTCTGCTCCAGCCTGGCCGGCTACTTTACGCAGCTCGGCATGGCGCGCGCCGTAATCCAGAAGCCCAGCCTGAGCCTGGGCAACATCCGCGCCGCGTTCACGCTCAGCCTCGCCACCGGGGTGGGCGGTGCGCTGGTCCTTGGCGCTTTGTCGCCGCTGCTTGCGCGCTACTTTCGAGAACCGCGCCTGCCGCCTATCCTGCTTGTTTTCTCCTTGAACCTTATCTTTCAATCGCTCGCGATGGTCTCCGGCGGCCTGCTTCGGCGCGAGTTCCGCATGCGGGATCTCGCGATCTGTGACTTTGTCGGCTACCTGTTTTCCACCTTCGGCCTCGGGCTGCCTCTCGCGATCAAAGGTTACGGCGTGTGGGCTCTGGTTGCGAGCAACGTATCGCAGCCTTTTCTAACTGCCGTCGCTTACTTTGTTGCGCGGCCTCACTCCATTGTGCCGACGCTCCAGCGCCAGGATTACGCGCACATCACTGCTTTTGGCGGCAAAGCCAGCGTCACCACGGCTGTCGAAGCAGTCGGCGCCTCGCTTGACACTATCCTGCTGGGGCGCCTGGTCACGCCTTCCTCGCTCGGTATTTATAACCGCAGTCTTACCCTAAGCACGATCCCTATCTACAACCTGGCACAAGGGCTGGCGCGCGTCTTTTATCCCGCACTTGCCCGTGCCGCAGGTACATCGCTTGAGGAATGCCGGCGCATGCTCGAAGCAAGCGAGACCCAGCTTCTGGCCGTCATCCTGCCCACCTGCATGGGCGCCGCTATCGCTGCACCGACCATCATCCCGGTCATCTTCGGCAAACAGTGGAGCGCGGCTATCCCGCTGTACCAGGTGCTTTGCGCCATGGCCGCATTTGATGTCACACCGGCTCTGCCATGCATTCAGCTGGAGGTGCTTGCTCTTTTCCGGCGCAAGTTCATCATTCAAACAGCATTCGCCCTGGCTTTGGGAGTTATCGTGCTGTTGACGGCCCGCTTCGGAATTGTCACCGTCGCGGTGTCGCTTGCCGGTCTGCAGTTCGTGCGCTCCCTCGCGCTCCACCGCGTCAGCGCGCAGTCGCTCGGAACCAGTCCTTGGTCACTGCTGCGCACATGGCTGCCGGGCACCTGGTGCTCGCTCGTGATTGGGGCGGCCCTGTATGCGCTCCAGGCAGCGCTGCTCGGGCGGCATCGCCCGGATGCTGCACTTCGGCTCGTGCTGCTGGTGCTCGCGGCCATCGTTGTTGCCGTTCCGTTCTATTGGGCCTTCTATCGAGAGAGCGTGTACACCCCGTGGACGCGGTTGTTCCGACGCGCCCAACTCTAAGTGAGCAAACCGCGGCCCGTTCCTTCGCTCCTGAAGCGACTTACATAGCTCCCGAACCGCGAAGTACGACAGGGATGGTCTGGAGCAGTATCTTTATGTCGAGCCACATCGACCACGTGTCGATGTACGTCATGTCCAGCTCCATCCAGCGCTCAAAGCCAAGCGTGTTCCTTCCCATTACCTGCCACAAGCAGGTAATGCCTGGCTTGACGCTGAAGCGGCGGCGATGCCAGTCTTCGGAGAATCCTCGGTAATCCCGCAGCGGCAGCGGCCGGGGGCCCACCAGGCTCATGTCGCCCAGCAAAACGTTCATGAGCTGCGGCAGCTCATCGAGGCTCGTCTTGCGCAGGACTGCGCCCACCGCGGTGATGCGCGGGTCCTCACGAAGCTTGAACGTCGGCCCGCCAGACTGGTTCAGGTGTTCCACCGAGGAGATAAGGTGCTCTGCGCCGGAGACCATCGTGCGGAACTTGTAGATTTTAAAAATGCGTTTGCCCAGGCCAAGCCTTTCCTGACAGAAAAACACCGGTCCGGGCGAGGTGAAGCGGATGGCAGCCGCTATGCACAGCATGGCCGGCACGGACGCGCAAAGGGCGCAAAGCGCTACAACGACATCGAACGAACGCTTCGTGGTCACGGCCCACTGGTCCCACGCGCTTTGGTGCAGCGTCACGAACTGCAGCGGCACCTCCCGGCCCTTCAAGCAGCCGCCGGCTTGATCAAACAGGCTTGCTTCACACCGCACAAGGATTCCCTGCCGGCTGCACTCTTCGCAAATCTTCTGGATGGCCGCGTACGCCGAGGCAATCGGCAGCGCGATGACGACCTCGTCGAGCGCGAGCGTACGCAGGAGCTGGCCGACCTCGGCAAGCCCGCCCACGAGCATCCCCGTATACGCCGAGGGCGCCCCGCTAGCATGCCAAAGGTCATCGGCGAAGCCGACCAGCCTGTACCCCAAAGCGGGATCCCCGGTCAGCGCGTCGGCGCAGCGCACCGCCCGGCGGTTTGTGCCGACAATCAGCACAAATCGCAGATTGCGGCCGCGCCGGCGCAGCCACCGCATGGTGAACGTCGAGAACAAACGCGAGCTGAACAGCAGCAGGGACAAGCCGCACGCAAACAGCACGAGCTCAAGGCCGACCGATCGCGTCCAGGCCCACACTCCTCCTGATGCGACTATGTGGAGCTCAACCCAGAGGCCGGTACACGCCGTGGAGAGTGCGGATGCCTTGGCTACGGAAGCGAGGAGCTCGAAACGGGTTGACAAGCGATACGACCGGTACAGCCCGGCCGTGACGAAGCAGAGGTGCCATCCGCAGACAAGCGCAAAGACGAAAAGTATTTGTAGGAGAGGGTGCTGCACCAGCCATACATCTTTACGCCAGAATGGTTTGGTAACCGCCCCTGAAGCTAACAGCAGGCCGGCCGCGCATAATGCCAGGTCGGTCCACATCCCAAGCTCGAGAAGGTTTTGTCTGCGTATCTTGCCCATCCGGATTTCTCACCTTCACTCAACGCCGATCGTGGGACCGCTGGTGCATACAGGGTAAGTAAGAGATAAGCCCGGGTACCCGGTTCTTAGTGAGGCACAAACAATCACGCCGCTACCTGGAAGTGCGTATGGGAACGCGTTCGGGAGCACGTAGATCGATCCAGACCGCGCCCCTTTACGGGGCGCAGAACTGGGGAAAGAAATGGCCGAGGGATGGCACATTCAAGAGTGCAGCTGCCGGTAGATACCCGGCTGGCCAAACCGTAATCCGAGTGCTCTTCATTAGCAATGGAACTTTGGTAAGTTACTTCATTTTTACCCTCAGCCTAGGTGGCCGCATTCGTCTGCAAAGTATTTGGCGCGGTGTAAGGACCATGCAGAGCGGACTCACCGTGAGGCTGTCGTCAAAAGTAAGTACTAGCTCCAAACCTTCGCGTCTGCTTTCCGAGCAGCGCCTGTAGGCTTTGGCCTGCGCGGAGACCCCGCGCCCGCGGCCGCACCGGGCCGCGTCGCGGTAGTTTGCCCCTAAAGGCTGTCGTTGCATAGAGATGACTCAGGTCCCGAGCAGAAAGAGGGGGCTTCAAGAAAAGATTGTGAAAAAAGTACTGGACGCCATCGCCACAATCACTCAAGATGGGGAGCAATAAGTGGGGCGATGAAAGAACGACGCTCCCGGTCCAGATCTTTTTTCTTTCTTGTTAAAAGGCTAACCCCTGCTGCGATCACCAGAGTTCGCCCTCCCCGCGCCTCGCCGGTCCAAGCAGCCGTGAACGCCAAGTACGCTGTCTGCGACGGAAAAAATCCAGTACGTAAGGTGGACCCATGGCTGTGGCGACCGTAATTCCGGAAATGCAAGATCAATTCCTTGAACTCCCGATACAAGACAAGATAACCGCGAAGATCAGCAAGCTGATCCAGCACTTACCCCAGCCCGAACGACTTACAGCGGAGCAGCGCCGCAGCATCCTCGCGAGATACACGGCGGTGCTGGAAGGGAACTTCATCTACTGGATGACTGCTACCTACCTTGCTGTGCAGTCTGAAAGCGCCCGGCCGCACCTCATTGAGAATCTCCAGGAGGAGGTGCGCGACAGTCATCCCGCGATGCTGCGGCGCTTCGCTATGGCGGCCCATGCCTTCCCAACGAGCGCCGACGCTCTTGCCGTGCACGAAGAGCTGACAGCCATGCGCCTGTTTCTCGGCAGGATGCAGGGCGTGCCTTCGCTCGCCAGCATGGCCTTTTTTGAAGCCTGGATTCAGCAGTTCATGCCCTTTCTGACGGAGCTCGCCGTGCTTCAGGGTTCGTCGGACCGCGAGTACACCGACGTGCACGGCATCTGCGACATCGCACATTCCGAGGAACTGTTCCACGCCGTGACTCTGGAAATGGCAGTGAATCCGCCGCCTCCCGGAACCGATGTCCTCGAAGGCGTGACCCTGCTGAGTTCGCTCATCCGCACCATCCTTGAGAGTCCGGCATCGCTCGCGGCCTGAGCACACGTGCAAAAGGGAGCCTTGAATATGGACGTCCGATCGGAAGTGATCGCCCAATTCAAACAAGTCGCCGAGGAGCAGGGCAAGCGCCTTGCTCCGTTAACGGATGACCTGGACCTGTATAGTTCCGGGCTGGACTCTCTTTGTTTCGCACTGGTCGTTGTGAGGCTCGAAATGGCGCTCGGCGTCGATCCTTTTAGCACCGAGGAAGACGCCGAGTTCCCTGTCACCTTCGGCGATTTCGTCGCCTCGTATCAGCGGGCCGCGGTTTAGCGTGGCTTCGCTTCGCCAGCTGCTTCCCTCCGCCGGGTTACGGCAGTGTATCGTGGCCGGGCGGAGCAGTGCCTCCTGGGGTCAGCTGTGCGGTCAGCTGGCAAATGGCTTGCCGCTCGACCGCTATCGAGGGCGCTCCGTTCTCCTTGCTGTCGAGGAGCCATTGCCCACGATTGCGGCGCTGCTCGCGCTCGACGGCGTCGCACGCCGCATTGTGCTGCTATCTCCGGGCCTCCCGGCCGACACTCTGCCCGTGGTGGCCGCTGCCGCAGAGGCGGATCTGCTGCTGAGCGAGCAGCCCGTCCCCGCGCTTGCCGGCCTGCCGCGCGCGTCGTACGGTTTTGCAGAAGAGCCCGCAGAGCTGCCGGGCGGCCTTGCCATAGCCGAGAACACTGGCGAGACCGAGTGGGTACTGCTTACCTCCGGCACTACCGGCGTACCCAAGCTGGTCTCGCATACCCTCGGCGGCCTTACGACAGCCATTAGCGAGCAGCAGGGAGCAAGCCGCGGCAGGGTGTGGAGCACCTTCTACGATATCCGCCGGTACGGCGGCCTCCAAATTGTGCTGCGCGCCGCGCTCACGGGCTCGTCGCTGGTGCTTGCAGACAGCCGTGAAACGCCTGCGGAGTTTCTCGATCGCGCCGGTGCGCACGGGGTCACGCACATCTCGGGCACTCCGTCGCACTGGCGCCGCGCGCTCATGAGCGCGGCCGCGGCGCGGATCACTCCTCAATACATCCGGCTTTCCGGTGAGATCGCCGACCAGCCTGTGCTGCACCAGCTGCGGGCAAACTACCCTGAAGCCGCCATCGTGCATGCCTTTGCGACGACCGAGGCAGGAGTGCTTTTCGAGGTCGAAGACGGGCTTGCCGGGCTGCCGGTCCACACATTCAAAGACATGCTTCAGGGCACTGCTTCTCCCGCCGTGCAGGCAAAGCTCGAGGGAGGCACACTCCGGGTCCGCTCCCCTGGTGCTGCGTCGCGCTATCTCGGGCCGGGAGCCCCGCCGCTCACCGATGCCGAAGGCTTCATCGACACGCGCGACGCGCTCGAGCTCCGCAATGGCCGCTACCACTTTGCCGGCCGGTCTGACGGCACCATCAACGTCGGCGGTTTGAAGGTGCACCCGGAAGAAGTAGAGGCCGTGCTCAACAGCCATCCCAGGGTCAGCATGTCGCTGGTCAAAACCAGGAAAAGCCCGGTCACCGGAGCGCTGGTTGCCGCAGAGATCGTGTTGAAAACCGGGCCGGGCTCCCCGGCGGTGGCGCGCGAAATCCTGGCGTACTGCCGCGAAACACTGACCGCCCACAAGGTTCCGGCGGCCGTGGCCTTTGTGCCTGCACTGCCGGTTACCCCTGCAGGCAAGCTGGTGCGCTCCCATGCGTAACGTGATCGTAACCGGTGGCAGCCGGGGCCTGGGGCTCGGCATTGCACGGCGGCTGGCAGGGGAGGGCTTTCGCGCGATCGCTGTGGCGCGCAAAGAAGGGGTGGAACTCGCGGCGGCACGGCAAAAGCTTGAGCCCGCTGCAGACCAGGACGGCGAGCAGGACAGCTTGCCGTTTCTCGCCTGCGACCTGGCCGACCTGGACGCGCTTGCCGAGCTGGTCCGCTGCGTCCGCAAGCGCTTCGGGCCCGTGTACGCGCTCGTCAACAACGCCGGCATCAGCGTCGAAGGGCTGCTTGCCATGACCCCGGTCGCGCAAATGGAACAGGTGGTTCGCGTCAACACCCTGTCGCCCATGGTGCTGACCCGGCAGGTAATCCGCACCATGATGGCCGACGGCGGCACGGGCCGCATCGTCAACATGTCCTCGATCATGGCCGCAAGCGGCGCAAGCGGCCTCGCAGTCTACGCGGCCACCAAGGCCTCGCTGGTGGGCTTTACGCGCTCGCTGGCACGCGAACTCGGCCCTCTCGGCATCACCGTCAACGCGGTGGCGCCGGGTTTTGTTGCGACGGACATGACGCGCAGCCTCACGGAAGCACAACGGCGGCAGCTGGAGCGGCGCAGCGCCCTCAAGCGGCTCGTCAGCCCGGAGGACGTGGCAGGCGCGGTCAGCTTTCTGCTGAGCGACGCAGCCGCAGGCATCACGGGCACCGTCTTGACCGTCGACGCAGGAAGTACGGCATGAGTGCCGGCGCAGGCTCGGCAAAAGCGTGGCTGCGCGCGCTGGAGCTGACCGCGCCGATTGCGCGTGAGCGTGCGCGCACGCTGCCCCTGGTGGTTGAGGAGGTCGCCGCGCGGCAGCCTGAAGCCCCGGCGCTGCTTTCCGACGAAGAAACGCTAAGCTATGGCGCGCTCGCCCGGCGCGCGCGCCAGTACGCCCGCTGGGCTCACGCGCAAGGCCTGCACAAGGGCGATGTGGTGTGCCTCCTGATGCCCAACCGGCCGGAGTACATGGCCGTCTGGCTTGGACTGACTCGGGTCGGCGTCGTGGTTGCGCTGCTCAACACCAACCTTCTCGGTGCTTCGCTGGCCCACTCGATCCAGGCGGTCGCGCCCGTACGCATTGTGGCCGACAGCCGCCTTGTGAAGACGCTGGCAGGCGCGCTGACGCATCTCGAAGCGCCGGTCGCCGTCTCCGAGGCCAGCACGCCGAGAGATCTCTCGGGTGCTTCCGGGTACGAAGCCCTCGATCTGACGATCTACCCGGACGAGCCGCTGCTGCCAAACGAGCAGCCCTCCATCACGATCGACGATCTCGCGCTCTACATCTACACCTCCGGCACCACCGGGCTTCCTAAAGCCGCGCGCGTCACCCATGCGCGCCTCATGCAGTGGAGCCACTGGTTTGCCGGCATGATGGAGGTCACTGCCGCAGACCGCACCTACAACTGCCTGCCCATGTACCACAGTGTGGGCGGCGTGCAGGCCACCGGTGCCCTGCTGGTCGCAGGCGGTTCGGTTGTGGTGCGGGAGCGCTTCTCCGCCTCCGTCTTTTTCGACGATATCCGCAGGTGGCAGTGCACGCTGTTCCAGTACATCGGCGAGCTGTGCCGCTACCTGCTGCACGCGCCGCCCTCGCCCGATGAGGGCCGCCACCAGCTGCGCCTGGCCTGCGGCAACGGGCTTGCGCCTGCCGTGTGGCAGCCGTTCCAGGAGCGGTATCGCATTCCGCGCATTCTCGAGTTCTACGCAGCAACCGAAGGCAGCGTGTCGCTGTACAACGTCGAAGGCCGGCCTGGCGCTATCGGGCGCGTGCCATCGTACCTGGCGCACCGCCTCGCGCCGGCTCTGGTGCGCTTCGACGCTGAAGCAGGCGCGCCCGCGCGCAACGCCGAAGGCCGCTGCATCCGCTGCGAGCCGGGCGAGCCGGGCGAGGCTCTGGGCCGCGTCGTGGATGACCCCGCGGCGCTCGGCAGCCGCTTTGACGGCTACGCGAACGTGGAGGCCTCCGAGAAGAAAGTCCTCCGCGATGTTTTTGCCTCCGGCGATCGCTGGTTCCGCACCGGCGACCTGCTGCGCAAGGATGCCGATGGGTACTTCTACTTCTGCGACCGGATCGGCGACACGTTTCGACGCAAAGGCGAGAACGTCGCCGCCTCCGAGGTCGCCGCGGCTTTGTGCGCGTTTCAGGGAATCGAGCATGCGAGCGTGTACGGCGTGGCAGTGCCGCATGTGGAGGGCCGGGTGGGCATGGCGGCGCTCGTCGCGTCGAGCGCGCTTGACCTCGCGCGCCTGCGCGAGCACCTCCTCGGCACTCTGCCGGCCTACGCCCGGCCTTTGTTTCTGCGGATTCAACGCGAGGTGCCGCTGACCGGTACCTGGAAGTACTCGAAAACCACGATGCTGCGGGAAGGCTATGATCCACACCGCATCGGGGACCCGTTGTACCTCGACCACCCGGAAGCCTGCGCCTTTGTGCCGCTCGACGGGCGCTTGTACGAGAAAGTCCAGAGCGGCGGGTTACGGCTGTAGGCTGGGAACGCGCCAATAACGGCAGCGGAGAGAGACGAACGATGCACATCGAGTCAATCCGAGACGAGTTCGCCGAGGCCGAGGCCGCCATCGCGGCCGGCCCGATTGTGCCGCAGGTGTCTGCGGCCGAGATTCGCGCGCGCCTCGCCGCACGGTACCCGTTTACGGCCGGTATGGCGCTGGAGGACGTCGCCGCCGACGTAGAACAGATGCTGCGCGAGTGGCAGGTCCAGGTTACGCATCCGCGCTACTTCGGCCTGTTCAACCCAAGCGTGACGCTCGCCTCGGTCGTCGCGGACACGCTCGTCGCCATGTACAACCCGCAGCTGGCTAACTGGCGAACCTCGCCGGCCGCGAACGAAATGGAGCGGCACACCCTTGGCTGGCTCGCCGCGAAGTTCGGCCTGCCTGCCGACGCAATCGCGACCTTCACCAGCGGCGGCATGGAAGCCAACCTCTCGGCCACAGTCGTCGCACTGACCCGCGCCTTCCCTGCCTATGGTGAGGACGGGCTGCAGCAGCTTGCCGCGCAGCCTACGGTGTACTTAACCGCACAAAGCCACCACGGCTTTAACAAGATCGCGCACATGACCGGGCTGGGCCGGCGCTCGCTTCGCCTTGTGCCGACTGAGGGCAGCCTGCGCATGGATGCGGAAGCATTGCGGCTATGCATGGAGAGCGACCGCCGGGCCGGCCTTGATCCCTTCATGGTCGTCGCTAACGCAGGCACCACCGGGGCGGGCGTCATCGACCCTCTGCCGCAGATCGCCGCGGTATGCCGCGAGTTCAACGTGTGGTTCCATGTAGACGCCGCCTGGGGCGGTGCCGCGATCCTGTCGCCCGCGTTGAAGCACCACCTGGCCGGCATCGAGGCCGCGGACTCGATCACCTGCGACGCACACAAGTGGTTTTCGGTGTCGATGGGCAGCGGCATGTTTTTCTGCCGCCATCGCGCGAGTGTGGCCGAGGCGTTTCGCGCCGAGGTCTCCTACATGCCGGGCAACACAGGCTCAGGCGGAAGCGACACCTTTGACCCCTTCACCACCTCCGCCCAGTGGTCGCGACGCTTTATCGGGCTCAAGCTGTTTATGTCGCTGGCTGAGCTGGGTGCAGACGGCTATGCCGCGATGATCGACCACCAGGCGGCGATGGCGGACCTGCTGCGCGCGCGGCTTGCAGCGTCCGGCTGGCGCGTTGTGAATCAAACGCCGCTGCCGCTGGTCTGCTTTACGCGGGACGGCCTTGAGCCATCTGCCCTGCTGACCCTGCTGCGCGAACAGCAGATTGCCTGGATGTCGGAGGTCGCGATCGACGGCGAGCCGGTGATGCGCGCCTGCATCACGAGCTTCCGGACAACCGCGGACGACATTGAGAATGTAGTCGAAGCCATGAACAGGCTGGTGCGCGGGCTCGAGATAGAGCGAACGGCGCACGCCCCGGAAAGGCTGGTACAGGTATGAAGCAGGAAACGCTCGCGATCCACGGCGGCTACGAGCCCGACCCCACGACCAAGGCCGTCGCCGTACCGATTTACCAGACCGTCGCCTACGCCTTCGACAGCGCCGACCATGCGGCCGCGCTCTTTAACCTCGAGCAGGACGGGTACCGCTACACCCGCATCCAGAACCCCACCACGGCGGTGCTCGAGCGCCGTGTGGCCGCGCTTGAGGGCGGCATGGAAGCGCTATGCGTGGCAAGCGGCCAGGCCGCGGTGAGCTACGCCGTGCAAAATGTGAGCGAGCTCGGATCCAACATCGTCTCCGTGCCGCAGCTCTACGGCACCACGCACACCCTGTTTGCGCACCTGCTGCGCGGCC
>CAXUDF010000006.1:8201-31379 GCA_964249695.1 uncultured Acidobacteriaceae bacterium | reverse complement strand
GTGCCGCAGCTCTACGGCACCACGCACACCCTGTTTGCGCACCTGCTGCGCGGCCAGGGGGTGACCGTGCGCTTTGCCGAAACCGATCACCCGGGCGCCATCGCCAAACTCATCGACGGCGAAACCCGGGCGGTGTTCTGCGAAAGCGTCGGCAACCCCGCCGGCAACATCTGCGACATTGCGGCGCTGGCCCGCGTTGCGCATGCGTCGGGCGTTCCGCTGATCGTTGACAATACCGTGGCGACGCCGATCCTGCTGCGGCCGATCGAGCACGGGGCTGACATCGTCGTCCACTCGCTGACGAAGTTTTTAGGCGGGCACGGCACCACGCTCGGCGGCGCTATCGTCGACAGCGGCAACTTTGACTGGGCAGCGCACTCGGCCCGCTTCCCCCAGTTCTCCGAGCCCGACGCTTCCTACCACGGCATGGTGTACACGGAGCATTTTGGCCGTACCGCGTTCCTTGCGCGCTGCCGCAGCGTGTACCAGCGCACCACCGGCGCGGTGCTTGCGCCGCTGAGCGCATTTCTGCTGCTGCAGGGCATTGAAACAGTGGCGCTGCGTATCGAGCGGCACGTGCAAAACGGCCGGCGGGTGGCCGAGTATCTCCGCGCAGACCCGCGCGTCGCCTGGGTCAACTACGCCGGCTTTCCGGAGAGCCCCTACTACCCCCTGGCGCAGCAGTACCTGCGCGGGCAGGCCTGCTCGCTGATGACCGTCGGCATCCGGGGCGGCTACGAGGCGGCGGTGCGCTTCCACGATGCGCTGAAGCTCTTCACGCGTCTGGTCAACCTTGGCGATGCCAAGTCGCTCGTCTGCCATCCAGCCTCCACCACGCACCGCCAGATGTCGCCGGCGGAGCAGAAGGCGGCCGGGGTCGCACCCGAGATGATTCGTCTTTCGGTTGGCATTGAGCATATCGACGACATCGTCGACGATCTCAGCCAGGCGCTCGCGGCGGTAGGCCAGCTCGCGTCCAAGGACGGCATCGCCGCGGCGGCAGCACGGTAACACGCTCGCACGGAAGGGATGGCTTGCACATGCCGGTTCACATGCGGTCTGATCCGATGCAGCAAGATGCGGCCCCACCTGGGCTCACAAGCGGTGCAAGTCTGCGCATCGGTCTGGTCAACAACATGGCGGCTTCGGCTTTTGAGGCTACCGAGCGCCAGTTCGTGTCGGTTCTGGCCCAGGCCTCCGGCGCTCTTGAGATCGACCTGTCGCTCTACACGCTGCCCGGCGTACCCGCGAGCGAGCGGCCCAAAGGCTACCGCAGCACGGCAGAGCTTGCCGGTGTCGAGCTCGACGCGCTTCTTGTCACCGGCCGAGAGCCGCTGGCGGCAGACCTGCGAGACGAGCCCTACTGGGCCGACTTCGCTTCGCTCGTCGACTGGGCGCGCGACCACACCCTCTCGAGCGTGTGGTCGTGCCTGGCAGCGCACGCCGCTGTGCTGCACCGCAGCGGCATTGTGCGGCGCCGGCGTCAGCGGAAGTACTGCGGCATTGTTCCTTGCGACCGCACCGCCACGCACCCGCTCGCCGCTAGTCTTCCACGACCCTTTCAGGTCCCGCATTCGCGGTGGAACGGCCTCCCCGCGTCGGAGCTTCTTGATGCCGGCTATACGCCGCTGTCCCGTACGACGGACGGCGAGCCCGACGCTTTCTGCGTGCAGGACCGCAGCCTTTTCGTCTTCTTCCAGGGCCATCCCGAGTACGAAACGGACACGCTCCTGCGCGAGTACCGAAGGGACGTTGCGCGCTATCTGCGCGGGCAATCTGCGGCCTACCCTGACCTGCCCTGCAACTACTTCGACAGCGGCACGGAAGCGGCGCTGACGCTTTGGCACGACAGAGCGCTCACCCTCAGAAACGCGCACATTCTGCAGGAAGTCACCGCTGTTCTGGCAGCAGCCGAGATTCGAAATACCTGGCAGGCCTCCACAATGCAGCTCTATAGCGGCTGGCTGCAGCACCTGTGCCACGTAAAGTCACTCCACAGCGGTCCTCCTCCTTCGCGCTTTCTCGTTCAGCCTGAATCTTTCCCTGGAGTGTAAGCCATGGTTTCCAGCGCTACCCTCGACATTGCGCCCACTCCCATCCAGCTCCCGGAGCTTGGCCTGCTCATCGGCAACCGCTTTGTACCAAGCGACTCAGGCAAGACGTTTGCGACCATCAATCCCGCTACCGGCGAGGAGATCTGCCAGGTAGCGGAGGCGGACGCAAGCGATGTGAACCGGGCAGTGCGCGCCGCGCGCGAGGCATTCGAGCATGGGCCATGGCGAAAGATGCCTGCTTCCGCACGGGGTCGGCTGCTTCTACGCCTCGCCGAGTTGATCGAACAGAACGCCGACGCGCTCGCCCGCCTCGAATCCCTCGACATGGGCAAACCGGTCTCGGTGGCGCGCGCGAACGACGTTGCAAAAACCGCTGCCTGCTACCGCTATTTCGGCGGCTGGGCCGACAAGGTCCAGGGCAAAACCATCCCGATTGACGGCGAGTATCTCTGCTACACCCGGCACGAGCCGATCGGCGTAGTCGGCGCGATCATCCCGTGGAACCTGCCCATGCTGATGATGGCGTGGAAGCTCGCGCCCGCGCTCGCCACCGGCAACACTGTGGTGCTGAAGCCGGCCGAGCAGACGCCGCTCTCGGCCCTGCGCATCGGCGAGCTCATCCTCGAGGCCGGCTTTCCTGAAGGCGTCGTCAACATCCTGCCCGGCTACGGCCCTACGGCGGGCG
The DNA here is from genome assembly GCA_964249695.1 of uncultured Acidobacteriaceae bacterium. Classification (GTDB taxonomy): domain Bacteria; phylum Acidobacteriota; class Terriglobia; order Terriglobales; family Acidobacteriaceae; genus EB88. Next base: position 28,640 of record CAXUDF010000006.1, on the reverse strand, counting down.
CGGCCTTAGCGCGCCACATGGACATCGACAAGCTCGCATTTACCGGCTCGCTTGAGGTGGGCCGATCGATCATGCGAGCCGCCGCTGACTCGAACCTCAAGCCGGTCACGCTTGAGCTCGGCGGCAAAAGCCCCAACATCATCTTTGCCGACGTCGACCTCGATGAGGCCGTCGAAGGCGCGCAGTTTGGCCTCTTCGCGAACATGGGCCAAAGCTGCTGCGCCGGCTCACGGGTGTTTGTCGAGCAGCCGCTCTACGACCGCTTCGTCGAGCGAAGCATCGCCCGCACAGGCAAGCACATTGTCGGCGACCCCACGGACCCGAAAACACACCTCGGCCCGGTCGTGAGCCAGGCCCAGCTCGATCGTGTGCTCGGCTATATCGAGCAGGGGCGCGCCCAGGGTGCCCAGCTGGCCTGCGGCGGCGAGCGCATCGGCGGGCGCGGCTACTTTGTACAGCCCACCATCTTTGCCGACGTGCAGGACGAGATGACCATCGCCCGCGAGGAGATTTTTGGGCCCGTGATGAGCATCCTTCCCTTCGGCACGGTCGAGGAAGTCATCGCCCGCGCCAACGACACCTCCTACGGGCTGGCCGCCGCCGTGTGGACCCGCGACATGAAGCGCGCGCTGCACGTGGCAAATAATGTGCGCGCCGGCACCCTGTGGATGAACTGCTACAACGTCCTGGACACCCGGGCGCCGTTCGGAGGCTTCAAGCAGTCAGGCATCGGGCGCGAGCTGGGGGAGTACGGTTTGCAGCAGTACACGCAGGTCAAATCCGTCATTGCCAGGCTTTGAGTCGCTCGCAGTAAACGTTCTAGTCCCCGGAATTGCAGCCGCACGAAGTGCGCACAATCAGGCGGCTTTCGAGCAGCAGCGGCGGGCGGCTCCTCGGCTTCCGTGCCTCGCCGCCGCTCTGCGCCAGCCGCTCAAACAGCAGCTCGGCAGCGCGTCTCCCTACATCCTCAATCGGCTGCTGCACCACGGTCACTGCCGGCCGCAGCGTACACGCCAGATCAAAGTCGTCGAAGCCGATCAGGGCTACCTCGCGAGGAACATCGACCTTCAGCTCCTGCAATGCCTGGTAGGTCGCGACTGTCGCACGATTCTTAAGGGTGAAGATTGCGTCGGGCCGCTCCTTCTTGCCGCGATGGCTGCCCAGATGGGCTCGAAGCAAGCGCTCGGCGGAGCCCTCATCCCCTCCAAGCGCAATGTCGACAAAGGCTGGGAGGCCGGCCTGCTGCACGGCGTCGCGGTAGCCGCGGATGCGTTCGCTGATCGTAAACAGTTCAGGCTCGCCGGCGAAGCACAGGACCCGTTTCCTGCCGTGGTCAATCAGGTGCTGCGTCGCGTCGAAAGCCGCCTGGTAGTTGCCGGTCAGCACGGCGGGGCAGCCGGGCAGCGGCCGGTCAAAGGTCACCACAGGCACGGCACTCTGCTTCACAAAGCGGCGCAGCTGCAGGCTGCCTGCACCGGCCGGCACCAGCAGCAGCCCGTCCGGGCGGTGCCTCATCAGGACGGCAAGCGTGCTCATTTCGAGTTCCGGGTCGTCCTTGCTTACGGCAAAGATCAGCAGCGAGTCATGCGCGCGGGCCACGGCATCGGCTGCGTCGGCGCAGCTGGCAAAGAAACTGTCGGCGATGCTTGGGACCACCAGACCAATCGTCTTGGTCCGCCCGCCTTTGAGGATGCGCGCGGCATGATTCGGCATGTAGCCAAGCCGCCGCACAGCGGTCTGCACGCGGGCCAGCGTTTTAGCGCTCACATTTACGCCGCCATTGACCACGCGGGAAGCCGTGGCGATGCCGACGCCCGCCTCTTCGGCGACATCGGCAAGCGTCGGATGTGCGGTGCGCTTCATCGGTGGCGGAGTGCTTTCACAAAAGGGGTCCGCCAAAAACCTAACACAGACGCGAACGCAGAACAGTAGCACGTTTTGCAGACGTCCAGCGACTTTTTCCCGGGAAGCTTTCCATCTTGACAGCCGCGAAAAACCGTACCTATTATCGGCGCGTTTGGAAACGATACCAAGATTTCGTCCTTAGCTCCCCCGCGGGCTTATCTCAGGAGGATCCTATGCACACTCGCTCTAAGGAAGCCGAGAGCCGCGCCTCTCGGTCCACATCCAGATCGCTGCCGAGCTGCGCCATCTTTCTTTTCCGTTCTGCCGTGTGGACGATGCCCGTGCTCTCCATGCTCGCGCTCGCGCCTGATCTGGCGCACGCGCAGTCAAGCTCATCGTCGCTGTCCGGTACGGTGACTGATGCGAGCGGCGCTCTGCTGCCCAATGCCAAAATCACAGCCCACAATGAGGGCAGCGGGCAAGACAGCACCGTTACGACGAACCAGAGCGGCGCTTACACCTTTCCGAATCTGGCGATCGGCAACTACACCGTGCGTGTGGAGGCAGCCGGCTTCGAAACGGCCGTGCAGCAAGGGACGCACCTCGACCCCAACATCGGCGCCCGCTACGACGCGTCCCTCAAAACCGGCCAGTCCAATGAGAGCATCACCGTGCAGGCCGATGCCAACGTCCTGCAAACCGAGTCAGCGTCGGTCGGCCAGCTTGTCACCAGCGAGCAGGTCAAGAGTATCCAGCTCAATGGGCGCAACCCTCTCTATCTCTCGCAGCTCGAGCCCGGCGTCAACCGCAACGCGCCGCTGTCTTCCTTCAACTTTGCGCCCGACTTCAGCGGCCCTATTGTCAACGGCGCCCGCGCGTCTGAATCGCTGGTGACGCTCGACGGCGCGCCGATGGTCCGCACCCGCGGCAATGGCACCCAGATCGGCGTTGCCGACGTCGACACCATCTCGCAGGAGCAGATCCTCACCACCAGCTACCCGGCAGAGTACGGCGAGACCTCCGGCGGCCTCGTGCAGCTGATTCCGCGCAGCGGCACCAGCCAGTTTCACGGCTCCGCGTTCGAGTACCTGCGCAACTCTTTTTTCGACGCCAACCTGTGGACGCGCAAGCAGTCTACCGATCCAACCATTGCCGACCACCCGGCACCTTTCCGCTACAACCAGTTCGGCTGGAACCTGAACGGCCCCATCTACTTCCCGGGCAAGTTCAATACGTCCAGGACCAAGCTGTTTTTTCTCGCCGGGCAGGAGTTTTTGCGCTTTCGCCAGAACGCCACGCAGCAAGGCACGGTGCCCACGGCACTTATGCGCCAGGGCAACTTCAGCGAGCTGCTTGCGCCCAACATCTTTTACTCCAACCGCGCAGCCGCCGGTCAGCCGTACCAGGGCGTGCAGCTTGTGAATCCGAATACCGGCGTCCCCTACCCCAATAACATCATCCCCGCCGGCCAGCTCAGCGCCAATGGCCTGGCCTTGCTGAACGCGTATCCCGCTGCCAATGCAAACGGCGGCGCGTATAACTGGCAGCTCTCCAACCCCTACCCGCAAAACCAACAAAAGAACACGTTAGTCATTGACTATGTTCCCGCCGAGGCTCACCATTTTCGGCTAAGCATTCTGGCGCAGCACTTTGACCAGATCGTGCCGTTCGCCGGCAACTTTAATCGCACGCCGCAAGTGTGGGCGTGGCCGAACCAGGTAGGCGTGCTTCACTACACCTGGTCTATCAGTCCAACGCTGGTCAACGACGCCACGGCTTCCGCCTCTGCCGATCACGTCACCATCACCGACCAGCTCACCAGCGGTCTGTATGACCGTACCAATTACGGCATCAACTTTCCTTATATCTTTGCCGGCTCTGACAAGCTGATTCCGAACAAAATCCCCACCATCGGCATTGCAAACTTCACCACCCTCGATGGCGGACCGTACCCCTCGCACTCGGGCGGCGTCATCACTAACCTTGCCGACAACCTCACCAAGGTGCTCGGCCAGCACACCATCACCGCGGGCCTGCTGTATGAGCGCACCGGCGAAAATAACTTTGATCAAATTACTGTAAGCAGCACCACCCCCGGCGCCACCAATAACCAGAACGGCCAGTTCACCTTCACCGATACCCGCAATAACCACCCCACCACCAATGCCGCGGTCGCCAATGCAGCGCTTGGCCTGTTCGACAGCTACGGCGAAATCGGCCAGAAGTCGTACACGCTGTTCCGCTCCAACTACGGCGCTGGCTTCCTCCAGGACCAGTGGCATGCCACGCCTAAACTGGTGCTTGAGTACGGGGTTCGCTACAGCCTCTTTCAGCCCTACTACGCACTCTGGGGCAACCAGTCGTTCTTTGACCAGAACGCCTACAATCCTGCTGCCGCGCCCGTTGTAAACCCCGTGACGGACACTCTCACCGGCGGCGACCCGTACGACGGCGTCACCATTCCCGGCAGCGGCTTTCCTAGCTCCGCCAACGGCCACGTACCCGCGAGTATTCTTAACGGCACCTACAACCGTTTGTTCCGCGGCTTCAACAAGGGCTACTCAAAAACTATCTTTAGTGACGTGCAGCCGCGCCTGGGCTTCACCTACGAGCTAACGCCGGGTACGGTGGTCCGCGCCGGCGCCGGCCGCTTTGTGCAGCGCATCGGCATCTCCGACGCCATCCAGCTTGGCGGCAACGCGCCGTTTCAACCCACGGCCTCAGTCACTGACGGCTCCGTCGACAATCCGGGCGGCACGACGCTCAGCACCTTTCCGCTGCAGCTTTCATCGCAGGCGATCAACTTCCCGAACCCCAACGCCTGGAGCTGGAACCTGGCCGTCGAGCAGGAGTTGTCCGGGCTTGCCACCCTCACCGTCGATTACGTCGGCCGCAAGGGTATACACCTGACGCAGATTGACAACGTGAATGAGCCGCTGCCCGGCACGACCCTGGCCCACCCCGGCGTGCAGCCTGATGCTCTGCGCCCGTACCAGGGTTTCGGCAGCATCCTGCAGGACACCAATGCGGGCAGCTCGATCTACAACGCCCTGCAGGTCAACCTCAAGCGCCGCCTCACCAAGGGCTTTCTGTTCGGCATAGCCTACACGTGGTCGCGCAGCATGGACACCGGCTCAAACCTTTACTACGAGCTGCCCAACACCTACGACGCCCGGCCGGACTGGGGACCAAGCGACTTTGATATTCGCCAGGTTACGGTCATCAACTATGTCTGGAACATTCCCTACAGCGGGGGCAACAGCCTGCTGCACAATGTACTCGGCAACTGGCAGCTGTCCGGGCTGACCCAGTTGCAGAGCGGCGTGCCCTTCAGCGTCAGCACCGGCGATGACTTTGCCGGGGTGGGACCCGGCTCCGGCACGCAGCTTTGGACAACCACCGGGAAGCCGCTCATGCCGAAGCAGTTCACCAGGGCCGGCGGTACAGGGTATTGGTTCCAGCCTTCAGTGTTCGTCGCGCCCGCCGCCGGTACGTTCGCGCAGCGCGGGTCGCGCAACTCACTCAATGCTCCTGGATTCGAGAGCTGGAATGCTGCCCTGGTCAAGTCCTTTCACATCATTCCCAGCCATGAGAATCAGGCCGTCAGTTTCCGCGGCGAAGCGTTCAACTTCGCCAACCACCCAAACCTCGACACACCCAACACCAACCCCACCAGCGGAACGTTCGGGCAGGTCACGGCCAAGGGCAACACCTACGCCTCTGACCGGCAGTACCAGTTCAGCCTGCGTTACCAGTTTTAGGGTTCGCAAGACGCAGCGGGATGCGTACTCGTTCGCTCGCCCGGCAGACGCTCTGTCCATTCAGGGTGTCTGCCAGGTGTAGGGACCGCTTTGCCGCAATAGCGCGGCAGCATCACCGCCGACCTCGAGTATGTTACGTTCTTTCTATGCAGGCACTGGCTTCCGACAAACGTTGTTGTTGTTGTTGAGGCCGCACCCTGCACACTCCTGCGCTTGACGTTTTCGTCGTCTTCCCTGCTCTGCCATAAGCAATCCGTCGGGTAAGTTCCGCCCGGGGCCGCTGCAGATCAGAAGCCGCTCGTCAGCAATCTTCCTATCGTGGCTTTTCTTCTCTGGCTCAGGTCCCTGCACTCCTTGCACCATTTCTCCGAGGAGATCCTTGCGGACGGCCCTGCCAATAGATTTTCGGGGGGTGTTTTGCAAAGCAGGCGTATCACTGCTTCATCGGGCCGGTCTCGACTTGGTTCGAGCTATACATCGGTCGTTTTGTCTCTGCTCATGTGTGCTGGCACCGCTGGCGCCCAGGTAGTTGGCGGAAGCATCTCCGGCTCTGTCTCCGACACGGCCGGCGCAGTTGTGCCTAATGCGTCTGTGCTGGTGCGCAACCAGAACACCGGCACGGAGCGCCGCCTGCTGACCGACGGGTCCGGCCGGTTTGCCGCGCCTTCCATCCCTGTCGGCACCTACTCGATCACCGTGCAGAGCACCGGCTTTGCTCAGCTCGAGCGTACCGGGGTTGAACTCTCCGTCGGCCAGTCCATCACGCTCCCGCTTGCGCTGCACGCCGGCGGCGCAACCGAGCAGGTCACCGTTGCTGCCGCAACGCCCGCGGTGAACCTTTCCACCGAGCAGACCTCCGGCCTGATCGATGAGCGCCAGGTGAAGCAGCTCCCACTCAACGGCCGCTCCTACGACCAGCTGCTGACGCTCAACCCGGGCACCATCAACTACACGGCCGAGCGCTCCGGCTCTATCGGCACCTCGAACTCGGCCGTCGGCAACATGTTCACAGTCGACGGGCGGCGCCCGCAGGACAACCTGTTTCTGCTGAACGGCATTGAATACACCGGGGCTTCACTCATCAATCTCACGCCCGGCGGCACGAGCGGGCAGCTGCTTGGCGTGGATGCGATTCGCGAGTTTAACCTGCTTGAGAACACGTATGGCGCGGCCTACGGCAAGCGGCAGGGCGCGCAGGTGTCTATTGTCACCGACTCCGGCACAAACCAGGTGCACGGCTCGGCTTTCGAGTTCCTGCGCAACTCGGCGCTCGACTCGCGGAACTTCTTCGATCAAACGCACATTCCGGAGTTTCAGCGCAACGACTTTGGCGCGACGCTGGGTGGTCCGCTGCGGCGCAATAAGCTTTTCCTGTTCGGCAACTACGAGGGCTTTCGGCAGAACCTCGGCATCACCGATGTCACGCTGGTGCCGGACAACGAGGCGCGTCTCGGCTTTCTGCCCAATGCGGGTGGAGTCGAAACAAAAACAACGGTAGGGGCGGGAGTGGCACCGCTGCTCAACCTGTGGCCCGTGCAAAACGGCCCGGAGTTGTTGAGCGCAGCCGGCCTGCCGACCGGCATCGCCGAAGCATTTTCCTCGCCTACGCAGCACATTCGCGAAGATTTCGGCACGACACGCTTCGACGCGAACCTCAGCGCGAATGATTTTCTGTTTGCCGCTTATACCGTGGACGACTCGGCCGCGAATACGCCGACACAGAACCCGCTCTCGCTGATCGCGGAAACACTGCGGGAGCAGGTGGCAAGTGTGCAGGAGCAGCATGTGTTTTCAGCGAACCTGCTCAACACGGCGCGCTTCGGCTTGTCGCGCGCAAGCTTTTTCTTCAACGGCTCGGTACCCGCGGCGCTGCAGGCAAGTACACCCGGCTTTCTCGCCGGCAGGCCGGTGGGCGCGATCGTGATTGCCGGCAGCACCGCGTCGAACGGCTCTTCGCAGATCACCGGGGCCGGGGCCAACGTTGGTTCTGAAAACACGACCACGCGGAACCTGTTTACGGGCGACGACCACGTGTACTGGACCCGCGGCAAACACCAGCTGGAGGCCGGCGCCTGGGTGCAGCGGCTGCAATCGAACGATGCGCTGGCGCAGGACCAGTTCGGCCAGGCAAGCTTCGCCTCGCTCGCGACGTTTCTAGCCGGGACGGTGAAGACATTTACCGTCGTACCGCAGCCGACCGCGCTGAACTGGCGGGCCTTGTTCGGCGCAGCCTATGTGCAGGACACCTGGAAACCAACGCCCCGGCTCGAGATTGTAGCCGGCCTGCGTACGGAGTCTTCGAACGGATGGAACGAAGCGCACGGGCGCGCCGGCATCTACAACTTCACGAATGGGGTCATCAACACGCAGCCGACTGTCGGTTCGGCAGCGCTGCCGAGTAACCAGGCCAGGCTATTGCCCGAGCCGCGCATCGGCCTCGCCTTCGACGCTTTCGGCGACGGCAAAAGCGCGATACGCGCCTCCTTCGGCGTCCACCGGGCGCTGCTCGATAACCTGGATTACCGGCTCGATCAGGCCGCTCCGTTTAACACCACACTTACCTACTCGAACGTGCCGGTAAGTGCGCCGTTGAGCGGCGCATCGACTATATCGCCGTCGAACGTCGCCCCTAACCTGAGCACGCCAGCGGTGCTCGCCTGGACCCTGCAGGTGGAGCAGCAGGTCGCCCGCTCCACCTCGCTCACGGTCAGCTATGTTGGCTCGCACGGCTACCACCAGATCCTCTCGGAAGACGAGAACGAGCCCGCGTCCATCGTTTGCACGCCGGGCGAGAGCGCATGCCCGGCCGGCGTACCCGCAGGCGCCGTCTACTACCCCACGACGAACCGGGCGAACCCGGCGCTTGCAAACACGACCTCCTGGGTTTCGACCGGCAACGCCAACTACAACGCACTCCAGGTGGACCTGCGCCGCGCCTATGCGAACGGCCTGCAAGTGCGCGTGAACTACACGTATTCCAAGAATCTCGACGACGGCTCGGCCTGGAACACCTCGGTTTCAGCCAACACGCCGGCCTACGTGTCCTACCCGGCGAACCCGGCTCTCGATTACGGGCCGGCAGCGACCGATGTGCGCCATCTCGCAGCGATCAACGCCATCTATGAGCTGCCGTTCGGGACCTCGCATGCGCTGTTCAGCGGCGCTGGGCCGCTCACTAATCGCGTAGTGTCCGGCTGGTCCGCGGCCTCGATTGCCACCCTCCAGACCGGCTTCCCGTTCTCGCCGCAGCTCGGTTACAACCCCACCGGTTCCGGCGACACGCGCAACCCCGTCCGGCCTGACCGCAACCCTGCCTACCATGGCGCTCTGTATGGAAGCGGCGGTACAGCCGCGCGGGCGGCGCAGTTCTTCCAGCCTGCCGCGTACAGCGCACCCGCGTACGGCACGGTCGGGGACCTGGGCCGGGACACATTGACAGGTCCGGGCTTCAAAGAATGGGACTTTTCGCTCCTCAAGAACATCCCTTTCAATGAGCGCGTACACATCCAGTTCCGGTCGGAGTTCTTCAACATCCTGAACCACACCAATCTCCAAACGCCCAACGAGGTTGTGCTCTCCTCCGGGCCCGCGCAAGGTACGGCTGCCAACCGGCAGATGCCTGCTGTCGCAAGCCCAACGGCAGGGGTCATAACGGCTGCATCGCCCTCGCGGCAGATCCAGTTCGGGCTGAAATTGCTTTTCTGAAAGGAGATTCGGCATGTCTGCATTGCACGGAACCACTCTCACAGCACCTAAGCCGGCGTTCTCGCACCTGCGCCTGCTGGAAGCCGAAAGCATTCACATCCTGCGTGAGGTTGCTGCGGAGTTTGAGAAGCCGGTGATGCTGTACTCCATCGGGAAGGACTCGTCGGTCATGCTGCGGCTCGCACAAAAAGCGTTCTACCCGGGGCCGATTCCGTTTCCGCTGCTCCACATCGACACGGGCTACAAGTTTCGCGAGATGCTGGAGTTTCGCGACAGCATGGCACGCTCGATCGGGGTGGAGCTGCTGGTATGGCGCAACGAGGGCGCGCTTGCCGCCGGCACCAACCCGATTGCGCTCGATACCAAACGCTGCTGCGGGCTGCTAAAGACACAGGCGCTGCTCGACGGGCTGAACCACCACGGTTTCACCGCGGCATTTGGCGGAGCACGCCGCGATGAGGAAAAATCGCGCGCCAAGGAGCGGATCTACTCATTCCGCGATCGTGCCGGGCAGTGGGACCCACGGAATCAGCGGCCTGAGCTGTGGAACCTCTACAACGCGCGGGTTCACCCGGGCGAGTCCATCCGCGTGTTTCCGCTGTCGAACTGGACCGAGATGGATGTGTGGCAGTACATCCACGAGGAAGCAATCCCGGTGGTGGACCTGTACTTCGCGCGAGAGCGGCCGATGTACGTGCGCGGCGACACGCTGGTGCCGGTGGAGCAGAGCTTTGTTGCCCTGCCCGGCGAGCAGCCGCGCCTGGTCAAGTGCCGCCTGCGCTCGCTCGGCTGCAGTCCCTGCACCGGCGCAATCCGCTCCGACGCCGACACCATCCCCGCCATCATCGAGGAGCTGCTCGGCTTCCAGTCCTCCGAGCGTGCAAACCGCGTCATCGACCACGATCAGGAAGGCTCCATGGAGCTCAAGAAGCGCGAGGGTTACTTCTAGGATGAGCTATCTGCAAGTGCTGCCTGTACCCGAGGCTCGCAGTTTCGACGTTGAAAGCTACCTGGCCGAAGAGCGCGCGAAAGACCTGCTGCGGTTCTCAACCGCGGGCTCGGTCGACGATGGTAAGAGCACCCTCATCGGCCGGCTACTCTACGACACGCGCAGCGTGTACGAGGACCAGGTGCGCTCGATCGAGGGCAAGGGCACGACCGCACCCGGCGTTCTGGACCTCGCGCTCCTGACCGACGGCCTGCGCGCCGAGCGCGAGCAGGGCATCACCATCGACGTCGCGTACCGCTACTTCGCGACAGCCCGACGTAAGTTCATCATCGCCGACACGCCCGGGCACGAGCAGTACACCCGCAACATGGCCACAGGCGCCAGCACCGCGGACGCGGCAATCGTGCTCGTCGACGCGCGCAAGGGCGTGCTTCGGCAGTCGCGCCGCCACGCCGCCATCACCTCCCTGCTGGGCGTTCCGCAGGTGATCGTGGCCGTCAACAAAATGGACCTGGTGGACTGGAGCGAGCAGGCTTTCGAGCAGGTACGCACGCAGTTTCAGGAGTTTCTCGACCGGCTCGGCCGCCTCTACTCGGAAACGTCACAACCGGTGCTGCACTTTGTCCCGGTCAGCGCGCTCGGCGGTGACAATGTCGTGCACCGCTCCGGCGCAATGCCCTGGTATACAGGGCCGACCTTGCTTGAGCTCCTTGAAGCGCTGCCGGCCTCGGCGTATGGAGATGCTGCCGGGCCTTTTCGCTTTGCGGTGCAGCGCGTGGCGCGGCCCCACCTCGATTTTCGCGGCTTTGCCGGGCAAATCGCTGCAGGCACTATCCGGCCCGGCGCAGAGGTGCAGGTTCTGCCTTCGGGCCGGCGCAGCCGCGTCGCCCGCATCGTGACTTTCGATGGAGATCTCGCGTCCGCCGCGGCGCCGTTGTCGGTCACGCTTACGCTTGAGGATGAGATCGACATCAGCCGCGGAGACCTGCTGGTTGCTGCCGACAGGCCTGCCGCGGTCGCGGCACACTTCACCGCTTCGCTTGTATGGATGAGCGCCGCGCCGCTCGAGCTCTCGCGCCGCTACCTGCTCAAGCAGGGCAGCCGCACGGTGCAGGCGTATGTGCGTGCGCTGCGCGGGACCATTGATTTAACGACTGATGAGCTTGCGGCCGACGAAGAAAATCAGGAGGTAAAAGCGGCGACGCTGGGTTTGAACGGCATCGGCGTAGTCGAGCTCGAAACGCTCCTGCCGCTTGCAGTGGACACCTACCGAGCCAACCGGCACACCGGCAGCTTTATCCTGATTGACGCGGAAACAAACGGTTCCGTGGCCGCGGGGATGATTCGCTCGCTTGGCGAGGGCTCCCATAAGCAAGTGACGCCGGTCTCGCCCGCGGAGCGGGTTGCGCGCTGGGGGCATACAGGGGCGCTGCTCGAGATATCCGGCAGCGCAGAGCTGGCCGATGCGCTGGAGCGGGCGCTTTTCGATCGCGGCGCGGCGGTACTGCGCCTGCAGTCCGCGGAGTCTGTAGCGGCTGAACGCCTGGGAGTGCTGGCCATCACGCACCATGAGAGCCTTGCGCAGCACAGCCTGACCATCCGGGCGGGCGCTGCCGCGCGAACGCAAGCCTTGCCCGAGGCGATCGCAGCCGCTATTGAGGAGTCGCTGCTGCTGCTGCACAGCATGGGCGTGCTCTCCACGGCACCTCACACGACGGCACCTAAGGAGATCCGATCTTGAGCCTTCTGCATACGTCTCCCGTTACTTCTTCTCTGCGCCCGGAGCTCGAGCTGCTGCTCGCGCGCGTGCGGCAGCTGCTGGACCGCGAGCTGGCAGGTGCGCCAGGCGAACAAGACGCCTGCCTCACCTGCAGCTTCCAGGCGGAGGATGTGCTTCTGCTGCACCTGGTGCGCGAGCTTCGCCCGCATATCCCGGTGCTGTTCCTCGATACCGGCTACCACTTCGCGGAAACCTACGCCTACCGCGACCGGCTTGCGGCCGCGTGGGACCTGAACCTGCACAACCTGCTGCCTGAGGCGAGCGTGGCCGAGCAGGAGAGCGAGCACGGCCTCCTGTATCGGACTGCACCCGACCGCTGCTGCGGGATGCGCAAGGTTGAGCCGCTGTTTGCTGCCGTTGCGGGCTACAGGATCTGGCTGACCGGCCTGCGGCGCGAGCAGGCGCGCAGCCGCGCCGCCCTTGAGGAGGCTGCGAACTTCACGCTGCCGGGCGGGATCGTTGTGCGGAAGCTGAGCCCCTTCGCCGACTGGACGACGCGTGACGTTTGGCAGCTTTGCACCTACTTCGACCTGCCGCTGCTGCCGCTCTACGAGCAGGGCTACACCTCAGTTGGCTGCGAGCCGTGCACCAGCTTACCGACCGACCCAAACGACCCGCGTTCCGGCCGCTGGGCCGGTCAGAAGCTTGAGTGCGGCATCCACATCCAGGCCGCGCCGAAGTAGCCCGTGAGCGGCCTTGAGTACCTGATCGGCTTCGTGATTGCCGCGTTTATTGCGCTGACCGGCGTAGGCGCGGGCACCATCACGACGCCGCTGCTGATTCTGTTTCTCGGCGTAGCGCCTGCGATCGCTGTCCCCACGGGGCTAGTGTTTTCGGCTGCCGTCAAGCTCGCGCTCGTGCCCGCGCAGCTGCTTCGGCGCCAGGTGGACTGGCGCGTGCTTGGCTACATGCTTCTTGGCGGCGTTCCCGGCGTACTTATCGGCTCGCTCCTCCTGGTCCGGCTTGCAGGCAATGCGTCCCGGCATCTTACAGACACTTTGCTGGGCGCTGTGCTCGTGCTCACGGCGCTTTACCAGATCGGCTTCTCGTTCCGTGCACAACGATCGCAGGCAGCGAAGGATCGCGCCCGCTGGCTGGCCTGGCTGATGTTTCCGGTCGGCGCGGAGGTCGGCTTTTCCTCGGCCGGCGCGGGCGCGCTCGGCACCGCGGCCCTGCTTTCGCTCACACCGCTCGCGCCGGCACAGGTTGTCGGCACCGACATCCTTTTCGGCTTTTTGGTATCGCTGGTCGGGAGCGGCGCGCACCTGCTTACGGGTGCGCTCAGTGCCGGTCTGGTCGTGCATCTCGTGCTTGGCGGGCTGGTGGGTGCAGCGGCAGGCACCTGGGCGGCGCGCTTCATTCCGCGGAGGCCGCTGCGCTTTGCGCTATGGCTCTGGCTGCTCGTTCTGGGCGCGCGCCTGGTGGTGCTGCATTAGCGGTCCACCATGGCGGGCTGTTCACGGCCGCCAGTGCATTTCGAAGGACATTCACCAGCGAAAATGGGGTCGCTTTCGCCCTACGGGATCAAAACCGCCGTGCAGCTATGGCGTGTAGTCATGCCATCCGCTATGGCCGAAGCGCCTCGCCGCGGGCGGGGCGGACTTCGTGCATTTGGGCATAAGAACTCCCGTTCGCCGCTACGGGTCAGACGCAAGGTCAACGCCGCAAAAGCACCAGCTGTCCGCGGGGGCTAAGGGATGCTTTATACCCGAAAACGCTGAACATCGCGTATGAGGTGAGACACCAAATGGGTAAAGTCAGGGTCTGGTCGCTTCGGCTCACTATGTATCAAGCTAAGGGCTGCAGCGCTTTTGCGAGCCTCGCAAGCGGCAGCGAGTTAGCTCGCCATAAGGCACTAGAACTTTTCCCCGATGCGGTGTGTTGCCAGCTGCCGGACGGCAGAATTCTTATGATCCAAGCTATCGCTCGATCCTCTTTATGACGGTTTTCGCGTACGAAGTGCAACCTTTGCATTGTGATAGAACCGTTATAGGGAAAGTCAAGGGTGCTTAAAGCGCTACTTCCATGCCTGCGGGGATTCTTTATGTGCCGTCGATTTTCGAGTAATGCGCTTTCCGGATTCATCAATGCCTGACTCGCTTTCCTTGCGCCGCACTCCTCGCATTGACGTCCTGGACGTGGTCCGCGGCATCGCGATTCTGCTCATCTTCTTCTTTAATATCCCGGCGATGGGAAACTCCAACTATTCTCATTTTGGAGCGCTTAAGTTACTCGGCTGGAGCCTTGCCGACAAGGTTTGCTGGTGTCTGCTCAACGTTATGCTGGAGGGCACACAACGCGGCTTGCTGGAGTTGCTTTTCGGAGCAGGTGCCCTGCTTCTTTTGCGAAACACCCTTCATGCCTCCGGCTCAATTTCGGACGTGGATCACTACTTTCGTCGGAATCTTTGGCTGATGGTATTCGGGGCTGCTGATATCTTCGGGCTGCTCTGGTTCGGCGACATCCTGCTGCCGTACGGCTTCGTTGCATTATTCCTGTTTCCATTCCGAAAACTGAGCGCCAGAGCCCTTTTGGCGCTGTGTTTCTCGTTTGTGTTAGCAACAGTCGTACAAGGTTCCGTTTCGTTTCGAAGCGATACACAGGACTACGCTGAAGCCCAGCAAGCTGCCCGGGATCAGGCTCACAATCTGCCTCTGAATCAGCAGGAGCAACATGCTTTGGCGGCGCGGACCGATGCTATGGCGATCTTTCATATACCGGCTGCGCAGCTTCAGGAAGAGCGCGAGGCGCGCCTGGGTCCGGTGAAGGCTTATATCCACGCCTTTCATGAAATCTGGCTGAAAGATGTGTTGCTGGGCGGCTATCTGCCAATCCAATTGCTGGAGGCGTTCTTTAGCATGCTGCTGGGTATGGCTCTCTTTAAGCTCGGAATTATTCAAGGTGAGAAGTCTCGCCGCTTTTACTTGATGCTTACCCTACTCTGTTACATTCCGGGTCTGGCCGAACGAGCGTACGGCACATGGCAGCAAATTCAATTTCAGGCGTTGCCGAACATAGAAACCATCACCGGTCCGGCAGCAAGGCTCGCGGTCACCGTGGGACATCTATCCCTTATCAACCTACTAATGAAGACACAAACCGGCGGGTTCATCTTACGCATCTTTAAAGCACCTGGCCGCACAGCTTTTTCCCTCTACCTGATGCAGAATGTTTTCGGGTGCTGGGTGCTCTTCCCAGGCTTTGCCCTTGGACTCTGGGGCCGCTACGGATGGTTTGGTCTCAGTATGCTTGCGCTCGGGTTTATCACTGCGCAATTACTCCTCGCGAATGCATGGATGAAGGTCTTTGCGATGGGGCCGCTGGAGTGGGTATGGCGATCACTGGCCTACCAGCACCTGCAGCCGTTTAGACATAAGGCCGACAGGGCAGATCCCATTACGCTATGAGGAAGGCAAGTGCCTCGGCCTCCGCCGCCCCTTTCGTGCACGCTCAATTCTCGAAGGGTCGATTTTGCTGTGAACGACACCGGCTCCTGCGGACATCACCTGAACTTCCATTCGCGCTCAGCACTGCCTCGTGCCTCATGCTGTCTCCGTGGTTGTGTCCGCTGCAACACCGACGGGCACAAAGAATCGGTCCACCGTAGATGTATGGAAAGCATAAGCAGCCCGCGGCTTGAAGCTGCCGACATCCTCAGACAAGGTGTCATCCTTACCTTTTCAGATGGTGTGACGGTGCTGCTCCCTACTCCCCTGCTGCTGGAAGTACGAGAACGGCCTGAAGCCACTCAGGTTGCGCTAGTCGACGAAGACTACTGATACTCCTCATAGGAGCGGCTGAAGAGTTCACCGACGAGCAGGTCCTTCACCAGCTCAGCACTCACCTGGTAGGGTCCATCCATGTGGTGCGCCTTGCGACCCTTGAGACCCAGAAGACCATTGCGCTTTCCAGGGACGCAGACGCGTGGGTTAGCTCCTAATAATGCTTTCTCGTCTGTCGAATTATCACTGACGAGAATGCGACTCGCAGGCATGTCATCGATCAGACGCAACGCAGATGGTCGGGGCTGCGGTGGTCTTCCAGAGCCACAGTAAGCTGGTTTACTGCGGGCCTGTGTCGAGCCCCAAACATTTCAGTAGTAGGCTTGATCGAGGCAGTGTGAAGGAGTGACAGATGCGCGTACTTTCTCTTCTGGCAAGCGCCACCGAGATAGTCTGTGCCTTGGGTTGTGGCGAGATGCTCGTTGGCCGCTCCCATGAGTGCGACAACCCGGCGTGGGTCCGGCGGCTTCCGTGCTGCAGCGATCCGACGTTCGACGTATCCGTCTCGAGTGGGGAGATCGACACTGAAGTCCGCCGCCGTCTGCATGCCGGTGAGCCGCTCTATCGCTTGGACGCAGCCCTGATACAGGCGCTGCAGCCGGATCTGATCATCACGCAGATGCACTGCGACGTTTGTGCCGTGACGGCCAGCGATATGGAGCGAAGCGGCGCGTGTGGTGTGCAAGCGCGGCAGATCGCGTTATCAGCATTTTCTGTTGAGCAGATCTTCGACAGCATCCGGCTGGTGGCGCAGGCACTCGGCATCGAGGAACGCGGCGAAGAAGTGGTTCGCCGTGAACAAGCGAGGCTTCAGAGGGTGACTGAGAAGACGGCGCATTTCCCTCGGAAATCGGTGGGGCTTCTCGAATGGACTGACCCTGTATTTGTGATGGCGAACTGGGCTCCGGAATTAGTGGAGGCCGCGTATGGCGAACCGGTGCTGGGACGCCAGGGCGAGTACTCGGCGGCTATCGACGGCAACAAGCTGCTGGAAGTTGATCCGGAGTACCTCATCATTGCGCCTTGTGGTTTCAACCTGGAGCGCAGCCTCGGTGAACGCACTCGGTTGGAGCAGTATCCATGGTGGCATGAGCTTCGCGCGGTGCGTAGCGGCAACGTGGCATTTGCAGACGGCAACATGTTCTTCAATCGCAGCGGCATGACCATTGCACACACCGCAGAGATCATCGCAGAGATCCTGCACGGCGTACGGTTCGATGACATTTTTGGTACCCGTTGGCGGAGGATGGAGCGCACTGCTATGGGGCGAGCACCTCAGTTGATAGAAAGCCTGTTTTGAAGAAAGTTTTACTGTCCTGGAGCAGCGGAAAAGACAGCGCATGGGCTCTGCATCTGTTGAAGAAGCAGCCTGACATTCACGTTGCCGCCCTGTTCACAACGTTTGATTCCGTGGCAGACCGGGTTGCGATGCATGGGGTTAGGAGGACGTTGGTGCAAGAGCAGGCCCAAGCTGTCGGGCTGCCGCTCTGGAGCCTTGACTTGCCCTGGCCATGCACGAACGTAGAGTACGAAGCACGGCTAAGCGCGGTGCTTGCTCGGGCTTATGAAGAGCGATTTGACGCTGTCGCATTTGGAGATTTATTCCTGAACGACATTCGCGCTTACCGCGAAAAGCAGCTTGAACACAGCGGCATCGAACCACTCTTTCCTGTGTGGGGGATCCCCACCGAACAGCTCAGCCGCGAGATGATCGCCTCCGGGGTGAAGGCCAAGATCGTCTGTGTCGACACATCAAAGCTCGACTCTTCGTTTCCCGGACGGGACTGGAACACTGACCTGCTCCAAGCACTTCCGCCGGGTATCGATCCTTGTGGAGAAAACGGAGAGTTTCATACCTTTGTCTTTGAATCGCCCATCTTTACGCGTGCACTTGATGTGCACACAGGGGAGTCGGTCGAACGTAGCGGTTTCCAATATGTTGACCTGCTCTGACTGAGAAGCATTGCATATCTCGTCTGAACGCATGCCGGAAAGCTGTGGACCGGCTATGCACGGAAACGACAGCATGCGTAAGCACAACGCGCTTGGCGTCATCTGGGCCATCGCTGATGACTATGCGACTTGTCGTACCTAACCCGAAAGGCCGTTGGGCGCCAATGTTATGGCTCCTGACAAACAACTACCGCCATAGCTCTGAGAACAGT
Organism: uncultured Acidobacteriaceae bacterium; assembly: GCA_964249695.1. GTDB lineage: Bacteria > Acidobacteriota > Terriglobia > Terriglobales > Acidobacteriaceae > EB88. The sequence continues at coordinate 10,653 of CAXUDF010000006.1, read as the reverse complement.
CGACGTGCGGAGATCCCTGGCGAGAGATTTGAATCCGGTACCCGGAGCAGAAGGAATAGCGATCAGATGTGATGACTTCTTCGGGTTCCGTTCCTCGGTTCGAGAGCGTTAGGTTCAGAAAGACAGGCTCTCCAGGAGCGAAAATGGATTTCTCAACTGAAAACGTGCCTGTTACCTGCGCGGTGCACAGCACGGTCATCATCCAGAACAAATCGTCGCAGATCCGCAGCCAGCCGTTCGTAGCCGCCGAAGCTAGACCAAAACGGGATCGGCAGCGAGCATGGCGAGCACCGAAGCGACGAAAACCTTTTTTCAGCCCCGTGCGCCACTGGATTAGCAATGGATCATGCGATCTATAGACTCCGCGGACGAGCATGATTTTGACTTGGTTCTCGACCTCGCCTACTGGCAAGCGGCCGCGGATCCAACGCTCCTCAACCGGGGGTGAAGTGGACAGGCGTCATGCTCCGGCTCGCCGTCTTTGCAGTTGATGTTGCTTCTGGCTCGGAGAGCCAGGCTCCCGCAAGGCGGGTGGCGGAGGATCTCGTGCTGCGAAGCTGGTGACGTCTCCTTCCACCCGTCCCCGTGAGACGTTTAAATCCAAAGCTGGAGCCGTCCTATGGTTACGTTAGGTGGGCCATGCTATTGGAGAGCAGGACCCCAGAAAAGTGGCAGTACTTGATAGCAAAGGCGGCTACTCCTGGCAAGATGAAAGCTACCCGGATGCCAGATCCTGTGATGAGCGGAAGACAAGATGTCGTACACCCAAAGGGCCGTGCGCACAGGAGTCTTCGTGCCGGGTCGTTCAATCAAGACTCTTGTCATAGCGGCGCAAACCTGGGTACCTCGTCTTCTATTTACCGTGCCTGCACCAAGCGCTGCTTCTTACACGCGTGATCGGCGGTGTTTGCATGTGGACTTTATCCTGGCGCGCCCGGTTTTAGAGCCGCTTCCAGGACACTTTTCGGCTTCGTCGTATGCAGTCCGGCTGACGCAGTGCGACACCTGCTAACTAATCAACTAGTCGAACGTCTACATTGTGCGGGCCGAGAAATGGGCCCCGCGTCAGGACGGTCCACCCGATGCCCCCAAAGCGCTCCATCACGCTGACTGAAGCCGAACTTCGGCTGATGCGCGTTCTGTGGGAGCGCGGGGAGTGCGCGGTCGCCGATATCGTGTCTGCCATTGCAGAGTCGACTCCGCTCGCCTACACGTCGGTTTTGACGACGATCCGAGTGCTCGAGAAGAAGGGCTACGTGAGCCACCGCCAGGAGGGGCGGGCGTTTCTATACCTCCCCTGTGTCGCACAGAATGAAGCAAGCCGGTCTGAGGTGCGGCACGTGCTGCAGCGTTTCTTCGGGAACTCTCGTGAATCCCTGCTGCTTTCGCTGCTGGGCGATGATGAGGTGACTCCGGAGGAACTACAGCGCTTGCGGCAGGCTATCGCGGAAGCGGCGGACGAAGTTTATGTCGAAGGACCAGACCTGAAGCGGGAGAGAACGAAGTGAGGCTGCTTCTCGATCCGACGTATGCTGCGCATGCTGCTTCGATCCTGGCTATGGCGGCGCTCACGGCATTTTGGGAAGGCGGGCTGCTGGTGTGGATGACGCTGGCCTGCCTGAAATTGTTGCCGAGTCTAACGGCTACCGTGCGTGCACTGGTATGGATGGCGGTGTTTGCCGTGGCGGCATTCCTGCCGCTTCTCTCCATCCGCGAAGGTCAGTCCGCACGTGCTGCCGGCTTCTATCCTGATGTGCAGATCCCCATGGCTTGGGCCGTTTTGATCTTTGCGGCCTGGGCCGCGGCGTCGATTTACCGCCTGGTGCGATTGGCCCACAGTGCGTGGCGCCTGCACAGGCTGGCCAGCAGCGCTCGCGTGCTCCAACCGAGCGCTGCCATTGCGGGCCTGCTCCAAACGAATGGGCGGCGCGTGAAACTGTGTTCTTCCGATGAGGTGGACGTACCGAGCGTCATCGGCTTTTTTCGGCCTCGAATTCTTTTGCCGTCTGCGCTGAGCCTTGAGATGGCGGCCTCGGATCTGCAGCAGGTGATTCTGCACGAGTTACAGCACCTGAGGCGGCGTGACGACTGGACGAATCTTTTGCAGAAGCTGGTTCTCGCCCTCTTCCCATTAAACATTGCGCTGCTCTGGCTAGAGCGGCGCCTGTGTGCCGAACGTGAACTGGCATGCGACGACGGGGTTTTGCGTACCACGGGGAGCAGGAAGGCCTATGCCGCCTGTCTTGCGAATTTGGCGGAACGTTCGCTGCTGCGGCGCAGCATGCTGCTCGCGCTGGGTGCGGGGCAGCGTCGTTCTGAGCTGGAGCGGCGGGTCTACCGCATCCTGGATACTTCACAAAGCCATGCCGGGTCCTGGTGGAGCCCAGCCTCGGCAGTGCTGATTCTGGCCGCGGTGGTTGGGCTCTCGGGGATGTGTATGAGGGTTCCAGCG
>CAXUDF010000006.1:0-8101 GCA_964249695.1 uncultured Acidobacteriaceae bacterium | reverse complement strand
GCTGATTCTGGCCGCGGTGGTTGGGCTCTCGGGGATGTGTATGAGGGTTCCAGCGCTCATCACGTTTGGACCCGGCGAAGCAAAGGCAGCTGTGTCGGCAAGGGCAGCGGCGATTTCGGCGGAGGCCTCGGCAATGTCCGCCCGCCCAACCCTGGTCAAAGCGGTCATGCCCGAGTGGAACCGAGTGGCTCCAGCGCCGGTGCAGCAGAGCCATATGCGCCATGGTGTGAGGCGTGCGCCCGCGCACACCCCGCTCTACGGGCTTACGCTGGTTCGCGAAACTACAGTTGCCAGTTCTCACCTCGTGTGGACCGTGGCCGACGATTCTTACTACACGTATGCCGCTTTGCCCCTGCGGGGCGGCTGGCTTATCGTTCAACTCTAACCCTCAACATGCTGTCCGGAGCTCTTCCCATGCGGTTTGAAACTAGTAAATTAGTTGTTAGGGCCAGGCGCTCGATCCTCCCCTTGTCTTTATGTGCCATCACCGTAATGGGGGCTGCAGTCATCGGCACGCACACCGGTGTTCACGCGGCCGCGGTCACAGCATCGCCGCTCGACGACCACAGTGTGGCCGCGCTGACCTCGCTTGATGATGCGATGGAAACTCTGGCCGCCCGGGTCACCCCTGCCGTCGTCAACATCGCGGTAACCTCACGTGCTTCCGAGCAAGACACCTCCGCTCAGGGCCAGCAGGAAGTGCCGCCGGGCTTTGCGCAATTCTTCGGTCAGGGGGGGATGCAGGCTCCGCAGCAGCAGCAGCCGCAGCTCCAGCACGGCATCGGCAGCGGTGTCATTATCTCGCCGGACGGATACATCGTGACAAACAATCACGTTGTGGATGGGGCGACGGAAATCAAGGTGACGCTCCACGACCGGCGCGTGCTTACAGGCAAGGTCGTGGGTGTGGACAAGTTGACGGATCTTGCCGTGGTGAAGGTGAACGCGACGGACCTGCCAGCGATCTCCTGGGGCGACTCGGGCAAGCTCGAGCCGGGCCAAACCGTACTTGCCTTTGGAAGCCCATTCGGCTACTTCCAGTTCTCCGTCACGCGGGGGATTGTGAGCGCGGTCAACCGCCCGAATCCATACTCGGATGACGCGCGCAAGCCGGGCGGCTACATCCAGGTGGACGCAGCGATCAATCCCGGCAATTCGGGTGGGCCGCTGGTGAATTCACACGGAGAACTGGTTGGCATCAACACCTTCATCATCTCGAACAATGATTCGTTTGCCGGTGCCGGGTTTGCGATTCCAGCGCAGATTGCACGTGCGACGACCGCGCAGCTGATCGCACACGGAAAGGTCGATCACGGGTATCTCGGCATCAGCATGAGCGATGTGACGCCGGACAACGCGCACTTCTTTAATCTGCCGGATGCGATGGGTGCGATCGTCTCGCAGGTGACGCCGGATTCCCCGGCAGGCCGTGCCGGTCTTCAGCAGGGCGACGTGATTCATCAACTGAATGGCCAGCCGATCACAAACAGCAGTGCCTTGCAGGTTGCGGTCAGCGACGACACGCCGGGAACGAAGATCGAGCTGGGTGTTCTGCGCAACGGCAAACCCATGACGCTCGACGTCACCGTTGGGCAGTTCAACGCCAACAAGGAAGTGGCTCAAGACAGCGGAGAGCAAAGCGGGCCGCAGAGCGGCAAACTCGGTCTCGCGGTCAGTGAGTTGACAGCAGAAACCCGTCAACAGATCAACGCTCCCGATCAGCTGCACGGCGTGCTGGTGCAGAGTGTCCGTCCCGCCAGCCCGGCAGAGGATGCAGGGCTGCAACCGGGAGATGTGATCCTGGAAGTAAATCGTCAGTCCGCGGCGTCGACAAACCAGTTCCTTGGAGAGGTTCACGGAAATAGCGGCGGGAAGGATCTGCTGTTGACGGTCTGGTCGAAGGGCAACGTTAGTTACCGTACGATTAGCCCAGAGAATGCGAACCAGAACGGGTAAGTCATGAAGTGCGGGCCGTTCTTTCAGAACGGCCCGCGAAAGCTGCACTTCACCTCTTCCCTGCCCGGCCCGGAAGGTCGCTTGCAACATGGTCTGGCGTACTCTCGGGGGCCGGCTGGGATTGTTTCGAGGCGGTGCGACTTCGCTACCGGATCGCCTCAATCGTCTCCCATCCACCGCCAAGCGCTTGGTACAGGCCGACCAGCCGGGTGTTGATCTCGCTGTCCACATTCACCAGCGCATTTCGGCTTTGCAGCAGTGCCGCCTGCACCACCAGCACATTCAGAAAGTCGGTCGCACCCTCCTGAAAGGCCTGCCGTGCCGCGGCCAGCGCCAGCTCATTCTGGTGTACGCTGCGCGCGACCTCGACGCGCTCGCGCTGAGCCTGGGCGTAACCGGTCAGCGAGTCGTCGGCTTCGCGCCAGGCACCCAGAACGGTTCGTTGAAAAGCGAGCGCAGCCTCCCTCTGCTGCGACTCCCGCAGGTTTAGCGTGCCCCTGAGCCGGCCGCCCTCAAAGATCGGAATGCTGAGAGTAGGGCCGACATCAAAGGCGCGTGAAGGCAGACCGAAAAGCTCGCGCGACTTGAGCGCCTGTGTGCCGACATCGCCGGCAAGCGAGATGTCAGGGTAGAAGCTGGCGACGGCGACCCCGGTTTCCGCGGTGGCGATGTGGAGCGCGGCTTCAGCCTGGCGCACGTCGGGCCGGCGGCGAACAAGATCCCCGGGCAGGCCGACCGGCACCAAAGGCGGCGTGGGCGGCTGCGGGGCGGCTGTGCCGAGCTCCGCTTCGAGCGCGCGCGGCGGCTCGGCCAGCAGCAGGCCGATCGCGTTGATCAGGCCGGCCTTGTAGGTCAGGATGCCGGGTAACGTCGACGCAATAGTAGCCCGCTGCGCCTCGGCATCGGCGACCTCAAGGTTGGTGGCGACACCGTTGGCGAGCTGGTCGCGGACCAGCGCGAGTGAGCTGTCGGCGAGCTGCAGCGTTTCCTCCGCGATCGACTCCCGTGCTATGACCCCGCGCAGCTGCACATAGTCCTCGGCCAGCTCGGCGACCATGGCGAGCGCAAGCGTGCGCCGCGCCTCGGTGGCCGCCTCGGTGTTGGCGTCGGCGGCTTCCACGCCGCGTCGAATGCGCCCGAACAGATCCAGATCCCAGGACGCGGTGATGCTGTCGGCAAAGAAGTTGTACTGGAGCGGCGCACCCGGGGCGGGCGTGATGAGCGAGAGAAAGCCATTCTTGCTCTGGCGGGTCAGTGTGTACGAAGCGGTAGCGTTGAGCGCGGGCAGCCCTGCGGAGCGGGCAATCTGCCGCTCGGCGCGCGCCTGCTCAATGCGCTCGGCTGCCCCCTTGAGCTCAAGATTCTGCCGCGCCAGCCGCGTCACAAGCGAGGTGAGCTCAGCGTCGTGGAAGCTGTTCCACCAGGCGCTGTCGATGGCCGCTCCGTACACGAGGCCCGCGTTGCCGGCGGGCTCCGCACCCCAGGCGGGCGGCGCTGCCACATGGGGCGGCGTGTACACCGGGCCGACGCGGCAGGCACTCAGCGCACAGCACAGGAGCAGGCACAGGACCGGTGCCGGTTTAGCTAGCAGTGCGCAGCAGGGGAGCCTCATCGCGAGGTCACCGGGCGCGCAGCCGGGCCCCGCTGATCCTGCGCTCCGACCACGTTAACCAGGCCGGTGTCGATGCGCGTTTCGACGTTCAAGCCGACGCGCAGCAGCCGAGCGGACGCCTGGTTCGGGCTGACCAGGATCTTCACGGTGAGCCGCTGGACAATCTTGGTGAAGTTGCCCGTGGCATTCTCCGGCGGAATGGCCGAAAAGGTTGCGCCGGTCGCCGGGGCAAGGCTGTCAACGGTTCCGTCCAGGTCGATGTTGTACGCGTCGACGTGGATCCGTACATGCTGGCCCGGCAGCACATTGCGCAGCGCAACCTCGCGGTAATCAGCCTCGATGTAAACCTCGCGAAGCGGGACGACGCTCATGAGCGGGCCGCCCGCGGAGGCAAAATCGCCGATTTGCACGGCGCGCTGGCCGACTGTGCCGTCCATGGGTGCCGTAATGCGCGTGTAGGAAAGATTGAGCCGCGCCTGGTCGAGCGAAGCCTGGTCAATGCCGACCTGCGCTTCGGCCGAGCGGCGGTCCGCGTTTAGGATCGGGATCTGCTGCTGCGCGGCTTGAAGCGCGGCCAGCGCGCTGTCCAGGTCAGACTGCGCCTGCTGGAACGCAGTCTCTGCCTGCTGGCGGCTTTGTACTGTTCCCGCTCCGGTGGCGGCCAGGTTGCGGTAGCGTACCGCGTTGTCCTGCGCAAGCGCCAGACGCGCTTGAGCGGCTGGTACATTGGCCTGCGCCTGGCCAACCAGCGCCGGTTCGCGCGCAAGCGAGCCGGACGCGCCGACAACCCGCGCTCGGTCGCGTGCCAGCGTTGCTTCAGCGTTAGCGACCGAAGCCAGATAGTCGCGCGGGTCCAATGTGACCAGGAGTTGACCGGCGTGCACGGGTTGATTGTCGTCGACGAGCACGGAGGTGACCTGCCCCGAAACGCGAGGCGCCACGTTTGCGTAGTGCACAACCACCCGGGCATCATCGGTCTCGACCACGCGCTTCGGCGCAAAGACCAGCCAGAGTACGATCGCCACGAAACCAAGCAAGATGGCGCCTACAAGGAACCACGGCCATTTCGGCTTGGGTTTGTCCTTCTTGGCTTGCTCTTCCTTCTCCTTTTTCTCCTTTTCCTGCTTTTCTTGCTGCTCTTTCTCCGCGGCTTTCTGCTGCTGTTCGCGCGCTTTCAGGCTTCGGTTTGTCTCCGGCTGCTGCTCGGCCATGCTTCGCTCTCCCTTACTGGTTGGCCAGCGCGATGCGTGGAGGATAGGTGCGCACGGGCAGCACAAGCAGCACGAGCATCAGCGCGATCGTGAGCCCTGCCATCACCAGAAACGCATCGCTCAAGGTAAGAACGATGGTTTGCGCCTGCACGAGCCCATCGAGTTGTCGAAGGCTGCCGGGGTTGCGCGGCATACCAGACGGCAGACGGAGCCGGTCTGCGCCGAGCCGGTCAGTGATGCGGTCGGAGTGCAGATGGCCGCGCCAGCGATTGATGAGCTGGAGCAGCCAGACCCCGGCGGCCTCGGCAAATGCGCGCGGGGTATTCACCGCTGCCGAGGCGAACGGTCCTTCCTCCGGAGTGACGCTGTTGGTCGACAGCATGAGCAGGGGCATGACGACCATGGCATCGCCGACAGCCTGGAGTGCCTGCCAAAGATAGAACTGATTGCGATTCCAGGTGCTGTCGAGATAGGAGTCGCCGATGCACGCCGCGAGAATGCAGCTGAGACCGACAAAACTGACCAGGCGCGAGTCCACCCATTTGAAATCGAGCACCCTGGCCATCAGCGGCAGCAGAAAGACCTGCGCAGCTGCTATTTCCAGAGTATTCAGGTAGGCCTGCAGGGGGCGGTAGCCCTGGACATCCGTCAGGTAGGTGAAGGGGATCGCCGACGCGGAAAGCCCGATGATGAGGAAGGTGAACAGCGCGAGTGCCCCGTAGGCAAAGTTCCGTCGACCGAGCAGCTGGAGCTTGATCAGCGGGAGCTCGTGAAACCACTCATTGAGCACAAAGAGCGGGATGGCGATCCCGCTAACCAGCGTCAGCATGCAGATCAGGTCCGAGTGGAACCAGTCGAGGCGGTCGCCCTGCTGCAGCAGGATTGTCAGCGGTACGAAGCCTACGACAACCAGTATGGTTCCCCGCCAGTCGTACTGGCGCAGCCGCTCGTACTTGGGCGCTTCGCGCGGCATACCAAACCACACCAGCAATGCGGCGAGCGAGGACAGGGGTATGGTTTGGTAATAGATGAAGTGCCAATCGACCAGGTCCGTCCACAACGCCGCCACAGTCGTACTCAGATTGGGAAAGAATGTCGCCGTGAGCGCGTAAGCGGCCAGGCCGTACAGCCGGATAGACGGCGGCAGCACCCGGAGTGCAGTGGTGATCAGCAAAGGCAGCGTAAGACCGCCTGCAAACCCCTGCAGGGTGCGCAGCGTGTAGAGCCACCCGTACGTGTGGTTCAAAGGAATGAGCAGCGTGGTGGAGCAGGCAAGCACAATGGTGAACAGGGTGAAGCGGTGGAGCGACATCGTCACCGCCCACCATGCGGCGATCGAGGTACCGACCACCTCGCCACTGGTGTACAGCGTGGAGTACCAGGTGCCGGCATCGTGCGAGAGGCCCAACCCTCCGCTGATATCGGGCAGGGCGACAGTTGTGACCTGCGAGTTGAGTTCGGTACTCATGGCAGCCAGAATGACTCCCGCAAGACCGATGAGCGGGCCAATTTTTCGCACAAAATCCTTTCGCGCCCAGGAATGACCTGCACGTATGACCGCTACATAAACCCTGCTCACAGTAGAGCAAAGAGAGGCGACTCTCGGGCGTCCACGCTACGGAGAGCCTTTCATGACAGCCAAGGACAGATCGCGGCGTTCAGCAAGATTCGACTGCATGCTCGAGACTCCCGGGCTGTCGTAGCGGCTAGCGACTGAGAGCGCGGGTAAGGCTTCGGCGAGAGAGATGGACGAAAGGCCTACGGACACATGCAGTGGTTGTTGCAATGGCAAATCTTTTTTTGAGGGGATCGTCCCTCGGTTCGCGGCTTCCGTCGTTTAGTATCGGGGCGGATACGCCGCCCTAAAGGCTGCGCCGGGCAGCGGTGCGGAGTGTGACGCCAGATTAAGATTTAATCGAGGCCATGTGGGGCGAGAGGCTTCCCTTACATACGCTGCTGCATGATGGACCCGGTTTCTCAGAGACTGAGATCACTGCTGGCACATGCCGATCGCCTCTACGAGCAGGATCAAGGCAGGCCATTCTCTTGCTTCGTACGGGATTTCGGAACCTTCTTGTTGATAAGGGCGATTGCGGGTCTAAGCCGCAGCTCGCATATGCGTTCGAAGGACGCGTACCCGGAGGACCATGACGGGACATCATGCAAAAGGCATCGTTAGCGGTTTTCCTGCCACTGCTTTGGTTACGAGTCTGCTGGAGTCATCCGCAGTTGATCCCCGCGCATGGTGCTGGTAAGCAGAACGTGCCCTACCGGAAGCTCAAGTACACTGCGCGTCGCCCAGTGTATACCCGCGATTCTGCCGGGCAGCACATTATGCCAGGTACCGAGAACCCTATCCCGGCAGTCCAGGGCAATCACATCGATGGCAAAGCGCATACCGAATGTATGCACGCCAGAGGACGGCGCGAGCAATAAACCATCCTCAGCCCCAAACGCCTCCCGCCCGAGTAAACCGACAATCCTCGACCACATACTCGCTGCATTGCGCGCACGTCTACTCACCAGGCAATCGCTCGTCACATTGACTACTCGCAAAAGCGGATCCTGCGATGCCATACACTCTCCTCGTTATTCGTCTCGCTGCGTTGTTATGCTCAAATCCGCCCACGCTGCGGCTTAGCAGCTGTCCGCTTCCGGCCCGTCAGCGTCCAGGTCTGTCGGCAATCAGATCATCCATCTCCGGCGAAGCTCGTCTATCAGACGAGGCGCTCCGAGCCTAGGCCTTTGAGCCTCGCACTTGCACGGAGAGCGTTTTATTTCCCCATGGATCCAAGGGTGCGAAACATCGTGAGTACCGCCGGTCCAAGCAGAACGATAAAGATGCTAGGGAAAATGAACAGAACGAGCGGGAAGATGATCTTCACTGTTGTTTTTGCGGCGCGCTCTTCGGCGTTTTGGCGCCGGCGCTCACGAAGGTTGGCAGCGAACTCGCCTAATGCTCTCGCGATCGGGGTACCGAAGCGATCCGCTTGCGACAGCATACTCACAAAGCTTGTCAGTTCTGCAATGTCCATCCGGGTAGCCAATGCCCGCCATGCCTGCACACGGGGCTTGCCCGCACGCTGTTCCAAATTGACCTGGAAAAACTCCTCCGACAGCGCCTTGTGTCGATGGCGTACTTCCTGGCTCACGCGCAATAGTGCCTGATCAATACCCAGACCTGCTTCAACGCAGATCACCAGAAGGTCAAGAGCCTCCGGCAGACTGCGGCACACCTGGCCTTGATACCGAGAAGTACGCCGGCGCATGTAAAAGTCGGGCAGGAGGTAGAAGATGGCGCATATAACAAGAGCCCAGAAGC
>CAXUDF010000005.1:45272-51480 GCA_964249695.1 uncultured Acidobacteriaceae bacterium | reverse complement strand
CGCGCTGATGAATCCGCGCCGAGGCACCAAGGCTCAAATGATTGACGGTGCAGGGGATTAACCCCGTCTCCTCATGGATTCCGTCTGATCCTGAACGACCCCCTCGAGGCGCGCACACACCACATGCAGGACGCCACACAAGCCGCATACGGACTCCAGACCAGCCTCCAGTCGTTCCCCTTCGGGGTGACGCTGCTCATGCTGCTCACGGTCCTTGTCTACGTGCGAGGCTGGCGAGCCATCTCCGCCACGCGCCCGGAACAGATCCCGGCGTGGCGTCTGTGCTGTTTTCTGGGCGGAATGCTTGCGGTCTTTGTAGCCCTGGCCTCGCCTCTCGATACCTTGTCCGGGGTGCTTCTGACGGCACATATGGTCCAGCACCTGCTGCTGATGGCAGTTGCGCCGCCGCTGCTCGTTCTGGGCGCGCCCATGGTACCGATGCTGCGAGGGCTCCCCCGCTTCTTTGTGCGTGAAGGCCTTGGTCCGTTCTTCGCGCTGCGCCCGGTCCACGCACTCCAGCGTTTTTTCGGCTCGCGCGTAGTGGCGTGGCTCCTGATGAACGGCGCGTTTATCGCGTGGCACATCCCTGCTTCGTATGATCTGGCGCTCCGTTCGCCGGCCTGGCATGAGGTAGAGCACGCGTGTTTCCTGTCAACCAGCCTCCTGTTCTGGTGGCACATCATCGCGCCCTGGCCGACGACCTACAAGGCAAGCCGCTGGCTGCTGCTGCCGTTTCTGCTGACCTCGGACATCGTCAACACCATTCTTTCGGCAGTGCTCAGCTTTTCCGGCAGGTCTGTGTACACGGCTTATGCGCAGGTGCCGCGCTTTTTCGGCTTTTCCGTGCTGGATGACCAGGTCGCGGCCGGCGCGCTGATGTGGATCGTGGGTTCCATGTCATTTCTGGGCGCGGCCATGCTGATTACGGTTCAGCTGGTCTCGCGCAAGGGCGAACGGGCTCAGGCAAGCGCGTCAGCAGCACGGCAGCGGCTGACTGCACTTCGGCGAGAGGATGTTGCGGTACGGAACCAGGCAGCGATGGCTGCTCGGCCTGAAATCCGGGTACCCGTCGGTAAAACACGCGCCGGGTACGACCTGCTGCGCGTACGGGTGCTTGGCGGCTTTCTGCGTTCGCGCTACGGTCGGCAGAGCCTGCAGGCCGTGTCGCTGCTCCTGTCGGCGGGCATTATCGTGGACGGGCTGTTCGGCCACCAGATGGGCTCCATGAACCTGGCCGGGATTGTGCCCTGGACCTATGGGCGTGCCCTCGTCGTGTTGGCGCTATTGCTGGTCGGGAATCTTTTCTGCATGAGCTGCCCATTCACGCTGCCGCGCGAGCTTTCCAAGTGGGTGATGCGGCGGTTCGGCATCACGCAGCGCCCATGGCCCCGCGCGCTCAGGAACAAGTGGCTGCCGGCCGCGCTCACTGTGCTGTTTTTCTGGGCGTACGAGGCCTTCGCCCTCTGGAACTCCCCGGCGCGCACCGCGTACCTGCTGCTCGCGTATTTCGCAACGACGTTTGCGGTCGACACGGTGTTTCGCGATGCTTCGTTCTGTAAGTATGTGTGCCCGCTGGGGCAATTCAATCTGGTCTCGTCGCTCGTGTCGCCGATCGAGGTGGCACCGCGTTCGCTCACTACCTGTGGCAGCTGCGCCACACGCGACTGCATCGCCGGCCACGGCGACCCGCAGCTCTCTGGTCTGCAGTTCTCTGGCGGCCCGGCAACGGAGCCGTTCCAGCGCGGCTGCGAGCTGCACCTCTTTCTGCCGGAAAAGCAGGGCAATATGGACTGCACGCTGTGCATGGACTGTGTAAAGGCCTGCCCGCACGACAACGTAGGACTGTGGGTGCAGCCGCCCGCGCGCGACCTGGTGCAGCTGTCCATTGCGGACCCGCAGCGCTCGGCGGTAGGCCGCTACAGCCAGCGCATGGATATTGCTGTACTGGCAGCGACGGTGATTGCCGCAGCCTTTGCGAGCGCCGCGGTGATGGTGGCACCCGTGGCCAATCGTCTCGATCAGATTGGTACGCGCCTGTCCCCTATGGGCGGCAACACCGCGGGGCTGCTGCTGGCCGCAGCCGTGCCGGCTGTGCTGCTCGGCGCGATCGCACTGGCGGTGCGGCTGATGCGCTCCGTTCCGACCGGGGAGAACGGCGAAACTGCACGCGATCTGCCGCGATGGGTGCTGGCGATGCTCCCTGTAGGCCTGGGTATGTGGGCCGCGCACCTTAGTTTTCACCTTTTGACGGCGTGGGACTCGCTGGGGCCGGGTCTGCTGCAGGCCGGGCACGAACTGGCGCGAGCAAGCTCCTTGTTTGCAGGAGTGCTGCGCGCGCTGCCGCAGCCGGACTGGATGGCGGAGCAGCCGCTTTTGACGCCGGCGCACCTGCTGAGTGTGCAGCTTGGCCTGCTGGATCTGGGCTTGCTGGGCGCAATGTATCTGGGCTGGCGACTGACCGCGGCTGCGTTTGCAAAAGGCGGCGGCATTGGAGCCCGGGCTCGGGTGCTGCTGCCATGGGCCTCAGTGGTCGTGCTGGTCTACGGCGCCGGCGTGTGGATTCTGCTGCAGCCGATGCAGATGCGCGGCATGGTTGGCATGTGACAGGCGCTCCGGCTCGGCGCGGAAGGCTGGTCTTAGAAGCGGGGCTCATTATGATCGTGGCGCTTCTGACGGCGACGCCCGTGCTCGCTGATGGTCCGCACATTGCCTTCCACGGGACTGCGAAGGGGTATGCGGTGACGCTATTTTCCGCCCCGGACCCGCTGGTGGCCGGGCCTGCGGAGTTGACGCTGCTGGTACAGGATGCCGACAGCGGGACCATGGTGCCGGCTGTCCAGGCGCAGGGTCAGCTTATGCTCGCCGGGGGCGCGCCGGTCGCGTTTACGCTGGCTCCGGGCAGCGCCGGCGGTCCTCAGCTGCTGCTTGCAACCGTCAAGCTTCCTCAGGCGGGCGCGTACGCGCTGCAGCTTCAGGTTGCTGCAGCGGGGAAGTCTGCGACGGAGTTCACAGGTGTGCTCCCGGTCGCTGAAAACAATGGGCAGCGCAACACGGTGCTATGGGCAGTGTTTGTTCCCGGTGTGTGCGTGGCGCTGTTTCTCGCAAACCAGTACGGCAAAGCCCAGCTTGCGCGTGCCCGGGCCCGCTCAGGCGTCTAGGCAGCGGTTTAGCCCGAAAATGGGAAGAAGAACTCAGGGGTAACCAGACGACGCCCCAGGATGGGAAAGCCTGGAAGGCTCGACACAGCTATTCACTTGCCCCCTGGGGGCTTGCAGTCGAGAATAAAAGGAACAGGAGCGAGATGTTTTTACAGGAACGACGTGTCGACCGGCTCCTTCTGCTGTGTTTTGTTCTGGCTTGGGGTCTTTTCTCCCGGTCGGGGAGCGCGCAGACGGCACAGTTTGACCTCCAGGGGCCGACGCTCGAGATCAAGGTGCAGCGCGCTGGCAAGACGCTGCCGGTAGCGCAGGTACCCACCCTCGAGGAGGGCGACCGCCTATGGCTGCACCCGGTTCTGGGCGATCATGAGTCGGTGCACTACCTGATGGTTGCCGTATTCCTGCGCGGCTCCACGAACCCGCCGCCGGACAACTGGTTCAACAAGGTAGAAGCCTGGAACAAGCAGGTGATGGAAGAAGGCGTGTACCTCGTGGTCCCGCCCGGCGCCGACCAGGCCGTTGTGCTGTTTGCGCCAGAAACAGGCGGCGACTTCTCTACCTTGAAAAACGCGGTCCGCGGGCGGCCGGGTGCCTTTGTGCGCGCAACGCAGGACCTGACGCTGGCCAGCGAGGACCGCGAGCGCATCAATGTATATCTCGACTCCATCCGGGCGCAGACCGACCCGGACAAGCTGAAGGATGAGTCAAATACGCTGGCTCGCTCGCTCTCGCTCAAGCTGAATCAGGACTGCTTCACCCGTCCGGCGGACCAGCAGGCCCCTTGCCTGCAGCAGAGCCGCAGCGCGATCGTCCTGGACAATGGCAGCAGCAGCACAGCGCAGGGCCTGCTGAATGGGCCTACAAGCGACCTGGCACTGCAGGCGGCTTCCACGTCGGCAACTTCCGCCGCGCTATATGACCCTTACATCGCGGCGGCTTTTGACATCGGGCGGCTGCTCGCGAGCTTTCATTCGGCACAGTTCCAGTACATCCCGGCGCTGGCCAGCGACAGCGGCGTTGATATGAATCTGTGGCTAAACGCGCCGCCCTCGTTTCACAATCCCAAATCAGTGCTGGTCGTCGCGCTGCCGCCGGTTCACAAAGCTGACATGCCCACCCTGCACCCCGTGGACCCAAAACAGGTCTTCTGCATGCAGCGATCGCCGCTGATTCTGCCCGTGGATGGGGAGCCTACGATCTTTTCAACGCAATACGCGCATGGGATGACGCTCCACCTGCAGGGTGCCAGTGGGAAAGCGCTGGATCTCCCGACGGAGCCGGATGCAGCGCAGGGCGGCTTCGTGGTGCCCGCTCCTGTGCTGCTGAACGCGGGCTTGGGGACAGACGTGGAGGCGACGGTGCACGGCTATTGGGGCTTTGACCCGTATATCGGCCCGAGCTTCAAGCTGCGCTCGACCGAGGGCTCCGACTGGACGGTTGCGGACGCGGATCGCAATGCCTTGGTGGTGGGACGCGACGACGACCTGCACCTTCGCTCCGATGCTGCGGCATGCGTGGATACCGTGCTGTTTCGCGATGCGGCCGGCAAGGAAGAGAAAGCGACCTGGAAGCCGGACGGAGCGGACGGCATCATCGCGACCCTGCCGCTCAAGGACAAGCAGCCTGGAGCGATGACGCTGGAGATCAAGCAGGTAGGCCTCCCGGACGCAAAGACCGTGAAAGCGGTCAGTTTTGCGGAAGCAGGCAAGTACGACACATTCATGGTCCATGCCGGGGACCTCGCAGGGGTGCTGACCGGCACGCGCCTCGACCAGGTGGCGAAGCTCACTCTACGCGGCGTAGCGTTTACGCCGGGCAAACTGGGGCGGCAGGGGACCACCGACACGCTCGAGCTCGCGAGCCCGGACGGTGCGGCGGCGGGGAACGCCGGCAGTGTACAGGCCGGCAGTACCGGGAAGGCTGATGGCGCCGCGAAGAGCAACACTGCCGCGGACAGCGGCGTAACCCGGCAGCCGACCGGCACCGAGAGCAGCAGCTCCGCCCCCATCAACGACTTCACCGCCGGAGCGCAGACAGTCGCAGAGGTGACGCTCAAAGACGGACGTGCGGTGCCTGTGCCGGTGACGGTTTCTTCAGCACGGCCGTCTGTCTCCTTGATCAATAAGAACGTTCAGCTTGCGGCAGCGCCCCCGGCGAGTGCCATCGCCCTGAAGCTGGGTGCTCCTGACGAGCTGCCGCTCGATGGGCAGATGACTTTCGCGCTGCGCTCTGAAACGCCTGCGACCTTCGCCAAAGGCGAGTCCATTGAGGTGGCCACCGAGGATGGGCTGGCAAGTGTCACGTTCTCGCTCCTTTCCGGTGAGCTGGTGCTGCAGGATGCGAAAACCGCCATTGGAACGCTAGATCCCGGGAAGAGTTTTGGTGCTTCAGCGTTCGGCCCGCTGCGACTGCGCCCCGTGATGGCGGACGGTACAACGGGAGACTGGGTGAGCCTGGCGACGCTGGTGCGCCTGCCACAGATCCAGGGCTATAGCTGTCCTGCAGATGCGGCGCAGAGCTGCACGCTCAGCGGCAGCAGTCTGTTTCTGCTGGGCGAGGTGGCCGCGGACGCACAGTTTTCGAAACCCGTGACGGTGCCCGAAGGCTTCGCGGCAAGCACGCTCGACGTGCCGAGAGCAGCCAATGGGCAGCTCTTTCTGAAGCTTCGCGATGATCCGTCTGTGGTGAACACGGTGATTGTGGATCCGGGAAGTATGCACGCCGGGTACCGGCGCGCGCACCGCGCGGGCGCCGCGGGGGGCGATGCGGCGCTGGCGAAAACCTTCCCGCCTCCGGGCGGAGGGTCAACGAAGACGACCTTCGTACGGTAAACGCCAGCTCGCGCGTCCGCTCGGGCTTTACGCAGGCTGGCGAGCAAAACTAGCGGCAGTCGACAGGAGCGGCATGGAACACCGGCGAGAAGCACCGGCGCGGCCGATGGTTCGATTTGGCAAATGACCCAAGAGTCGCTGCGGCCTGAATGTGTTTTAGCCTGACTGCCAGTAGCCTAAGCGGGCGAAACTCTTCGCTCCAGCTGCGCCGCGCGGGTC
>CAXUDF010000005.1:23653-45172 GCA_964249695.1 uncultured Acidobacteriaceae bacterium | reverse complement strand
CTGCCTCGGTCGTGAACAGAATGCTTTGCCGCCCGAAACACCGGAAAAGGCCTCGACCCGCCTGCCTCCGCAACAGCGAGCCTCAGACCCGCGCTGCTTTTCCAAGCCCAAGCAGTTTTTCCGCATTGGCATGGGCAAGTTTTTGCAGATCCGGGCCGGAAAGAGACAGGCTGTTGAGAAAGGCGCGGCCGCGCGTGTTCGAGCTGAAGGGGTAATCAATCGAGAAGAGCATGCGCTGGATGCCGACCACCTCAACCGCGCAACGGAAAGGCGGCGCGGTGAAGTAGCCGCTGGTCGTGATCCAGAAATGCTCGTGAAAGTACTCTTCCACAGGCCGCTTCAGGTGTTTCGCCATCTGGTCAAGAACGCCGCCGGCACGCGCAATCGAAAAAGGAAGGTTTTCGCCCATATGGCCGACGATGATTCGCAAACCGGGGTGCCGGTCGAAGAGTCCGGAGATGATAAGCCGCAAGACGTGAAGGCCGGTCTCGGCATGCCAGCCCCAGGCCGCAATCGATAGCAGGTTTCCCATGTTGCCGGGGAGGCCGCTGTAGTAGGCCTGCTCGACTGCAGGCGGAGGCGGCGCGGGGTGCAGGTACACGGGCGCACGCAGCTCCTCGATTGCAGCCCAGACCGGCTCAAAACGCTCATCATCCAGGAAGATGCCCTGGGTCGTGCCGTGCAGCATCACGCCGGCAAAGCCGGGCCGGCCGACGACCCGGTGGATCTCACGGACGGCCGCGGGAATATCAGTGAGGGCCAGTGTGGCAAAGCCGGCAAAACGATCAGGGTGCGCTGCGATCGCCGCAGCGACGCGGTCGTTGGCGTCGATCGCAAGCGTAACGGCCTCATCGCGCGGCAGCAGGTCGAGCCCGTTGGCAGCGAGCGAAAGAACCTGGAGGCTGATGCCGGCTTCGTCCATCGCCTGCAGGCGGCCTTCACCCACATCCAGCAGCACCGGCTCCATGCGCGCCCGAAGAGCCGGAGGAACGCCGGAAGAAAGGGTGCGCGTAGCCTCCGCAAACGCCGAGGTCAGGAAGTGCTCTTCCAGAGTGATGATGCGCATGCGCGGCCAGCCTACCAGAGCGGAGACGCAGCTGTATCCACAGAGTGAGCGAGGCGATAGAACGGATGTCGGCGGAGGTTAAATTCGCTTGCTCTTGCGACAGAGGCGCCAGCTGAGACGACGGGCCACGCGAGCATCGTAGTCGGTATGCGCAGGTGTATGCGAGCCGATATGCCTGCAACTGACCGCAGGCAGGCTGACAGCCCTAGCGCACGTAACCGGAGGATTAATGCCGCCCACAAGGATTGACGTTCACTCGCATTACCTGCCGCAGTTCTACCAGGACGCACTACGCGCGGCAGGACAGACGCACCCGGATGGGATCTCCGCGGCGCCGCGATGGAGTGAGGAAGAAGCGCTGCAGACGATGGATACGCTTGGCATCGCAACGGCGATCCTTTCTGTTTCGTCCCCAGGCGTGTACTTCGGCGATGAGGATGCGGCGCGCCGGCTGGCCCGGCAGGTCAATGTGGAAGGGCAGCGCCTTCATGCGGCGCACCCCGGCCGCTTCGGATGGTTCGCGTCCACGCCCCTGCCGGATGTGGAGGGAGCAGTCCGTGAGGCGAGCCACGCCCTCGACGAGATGGGCGCCTTTGGCATATGTGTTGAGTCGAACCACCAGGGCTTGTACCTTGGCGACGCGAAACTTGATCCTTTTTACCAGGCGCTGAATGACCGAGCAGCCACTCTTTTCATTCATCCGACTTCACCGGCTTGCCAAGGGTGCGGGTCGCTTGCACTCGAGTACCCGGCCCCTCTGCTCGAGTTTATGTTCGAGACCACGCGCACGGTGACCAACATGATCCTGTCCGGGGTCACGCTGCGCTACCCGAAGGTGCGCGTGATCGTGCCGCATGCCGGGGCGGCGCTCTCCATCTTTGCCAAGCGCGTCGACACGCAGATCGCCGGCCTGCTGGGCAAGCCCGATGCCAAGTTTCCTTCCATGGCGGTCGAGCTGCGCAAGCTTTACTACGACCTGGCTGGCGCCCCGGTGCCGGAGCTGCTGCAGGCCATCCTCGACATTGCCGACCCCAACCACATCTTCTACGGCAGCGACTGGCCGTTTACGCCGGTGAAGCTCTGCACAGAGCTTGCCGCCCAACTCGATGAAAGCAGCCTGCTTGCCGGCGGGCTGCTGCCGAAGATTATGACCGGGAATGCACAAAGCTTCTTCCCACAGCTGGCACACAAAGGCTAAGCGTCAGGATGATGGTTTACGCGAAGGAGCTGGCCCCGGCCTCGGCGACAGACTGATCCTGCGGCTTGGTGCCCCCGCTAACGCCGATGGCACCAACGACCTCGCCATTGCGCTTGAGCGGGATGCCGCCGGCAAAAATCATGACCTTGCCGCCGTTCGAGGCGTGGATGCCATAGAACTGCTGGCCGGGCTGCGCGTTGTCCGCGAGGTCGATGGTGGCGAGGTCAAACGCGCGCGCCGTAAACGCTTTATTCATCGCGATGTCGATCGAGCCGAGCCAGGCCCCGTCCATGCGTGCAAAGGCGACAAGGTTGTTGCCCTGGTCAACGACGGCGATGTTCATGGGCTGGCCGATTTCTTCGGCTTTCTTTTCCGCTGAGGCAATGATCTGCCGGGCTTCCGTGAGGCTGATGCCGAGTGCTTTTCCTGCGGGCATGGCTGCTTGCTCCTTCGTTTGCTTGAAGTTTCCTGGGATGCGTCGATTACGGGTGGAAGGATGCCGCGCGGATGCGTTTGCCGACGCGAACCACGATCGGCTCCGACAGCGCGGTTAAAGGCAGGTGGGGCGCGTTGACGACCTCGCCCCCGATGCGCACAGAGCCCTGCTTAAGCTTGCGCGCGGCGTCGGTGGCAGAGTCGGCGAGTGCAAGCTGCACGAGTAGTTTGTCGAGCCGCAGCTGCGGGTGAGCCTCGGTCCAGCCGAGCGCGCGTGCATCAACCATGACCTGCTCGACGTGCTCAGGCTGCTCATCGCGCTGAAACTGCCGCGCCCAGCCTTCATCAGCTTCGCGCACTGCTTCGGGGGAGTGGTAGCCGCCGACGATGGTGCGGGCGAGGCGCTTCTTTGCTTCCATGGGGTGCAGCCCGCCCGCGGCCGTCTCGGCCTGCATGGCCTCAATCTCCGACTGCCGCAGGTCGGTGAGCAGCGTCCAAAATCGCCACATCAGCTCATCGGAGATCGACATGATTTTGCCGTACATTTCGGCAGGCGGCTCGTGGATGCCAATGGCGTTGCCAAGCGACTTCGACATTTTCTGCACGCCGTCCAGCCCCTCGATGATCGGGGTCATCAGCACGATCTGTGAGGGCTGCGCGTAGTGCCGCTGCAGTTCGCGGCCCATCAGCAGGTTGAACCTCTGGTCGGTGCCGCCGAGCTCGACATCGGCCTTTAGTGCGACGGAATCATAGCCCTGCGCGAGCGGGTACAGCATCTCGTGCAGCGAAATCGGCTTCTCTTCTTCCCAGCGCTTGTGGAACTCGTCGCGCTCCAGCATTTGCGACACGGTGAAGTGCGCCGCCAGGCGAATAATGCCCTCAAAGCCAAGCGTGCCGAGCCACTCTGAGTTAAAGCGGACCTCGGTTTGATCGCGATCGAGAATGCGAAATACCTGGTCGGTGTAGGAGCGGGCGTTCTGGTCGATCTGCTCGCGGGTGAGCGGCTTGCGCGTTGCCGACCGGCCTGAGGGGTCGCCGATCAGCGAGGTAAAGTCGCCGACCAGGAAGATCACCTGGTGGCCAAGGTCTTGAAAGTGCTTGAGCTTGCGCATCAGCACGGTATGGCCCAGGTGGAGGTCGGGTGCAGTTGGGTCAAAACCGGCTTTAACGCGCAACGGTTGGCCCGTCGCGCGAGAGTGCTCCAGGCGCTCGCGGAGGTCGGCAACGCGGATGATCTCGGCCGCGCCTTTTTGAAGCAGGTCCAGCTGCTCATCTACGGGCGGAAACGCGTGCGTCTGTAAATTGGACATGTGCAGGTCTCGCCAGTATACGGACCGGGCCGCCGTTGCAGCCGTACCGTGGATAGACGAACGGCTCGGATTTGGCCCTGACGCAGCAAAGCCCGGCCGCGGCCGGGCTTTGCACACAACAGTGCCGCTTATGCCTTGGACAGAACTTCGCCCAGTTCCTTGATTTTCTTATCGACAGCCGTGTCGCCCTCGGCCACCTTGGTGGTGTCCTTGCCGAGCTTGTGCAGCAGCGTCTTGATCGCGTGGTCATCGACCTTATCCGCCTGAAGAAGCTTCTTGAGCTTGGTCAGGTCAGTCCCGACAGCCTTTACTCCATCCTTATCATGCTTCTCGAGGTAGGTCTCCCAGCCTTCGATATTTTTAATGGCAGCCTGGGGGTCAAGTTCGGTAATGCCGGGTTCGAGCGCTTTAATAGTTGCTTCGAATTTCGTTGTAGGCATGACAACTCCTGGATCGATTTAAGTGACTCGAGTACATTGATGGCGCGATAGCTCGACAGGCAAGCTGCTCGAGAAACTTGCACTTTGCCGGGTGAAAATAGAGAAAGAATCTTTCTCCTTCTTCACCCGGCTAGTAAACGGCGGAGCTTATCCGGCGAAGTTAGACTCCGTGCGACAGCAGGGTACCCATCTTCTGGAGCTTGGGGGCGAGGTCAGGACCGGCGCTGATGGCTGAAGACGTCGTATCCGAGCTGAGCTTTTTGAGCAGGGTGCTGATGGCCTGGTCATCCGGGCTTGAGGACTGGAGCAGCGTCTTCAGCTTGCCCAGATCGCTGACGATCCCTGATGCGGCGGGGACTGCGCTGAGCTCCGACTCCCAGGTGCTGATGTTCTGGATGGCAGCAGAGACCGGGATCTTTTTCGGACCGCTCTCGAGGGCACTTACTGTTGCGTCTAATGTGTCGGTAATTGGCATAGGTATTTTCTCCTGTCCACCCTTCTACACTGCTGGCATGACGATAAGCGCGCTGTATTATGCGCGCTGGGAGAGGAGCTTCACCATATCAAGGTTTTGCCGCAAGCCCGGCTGCCGAGTAAGTAGAGGCTTGTTGATTTATTCACAAGAAAGTTATTTCGCTGTATCTCGGCAGCCCCTTTGTGCGCATCCGGCTAACTGGAGCGAACCGCTACAAAGCGGTCTGCATCGAAAACACATTCATGTATGCTGACGCCAAGTGAAAGCTGCACATGTTCCCGCTTCCAAAAGCTGCGTCATCTGCGGCCGCGAAATCCAGTGGCGCAAAAAGTGGGAGCGCGACTGGGAGAACATCCGCTACTGCTCGGACGAGTGCCGGCGGCGAGCCAAGTCAGCTACAGCTTCTGTTGAGGGTGCTGCGCTGGAGACGGCTATCCTGGAGCTGCTGGCCCGTCGCGGGGCGGGCAAAACTATTTGCCCATCCGAGGCGGCGCGGCAGGTTGCGGGCAATGAAGCGCGTGAAGCCTGGGAGCCGCTGATGGAGCCCGCGCGGGCCGCTGCACGGCGGCTTGCCGCGGCGGGCAGGCTTGTGGTGATGCAGGGCGGCCACCCGGTGGATCCTTCGCACGCGAAAGGGCCGATTCGGCTGAAGAAGGCCTGATTCGGGAGACGCTCCTCAAAAGCGCCGCTTTTGGAACAGCTCCGGCGATTCGAGCAGACATGCCGCGCAGGAAAGTGAACCGTATCTGTACTCTGAATAGGTATGGGTGTGGAGCTTTCACTTGCCGGCAGGGTTGCGCTGATCACCGGCGGTTCGCGGGGCATTGGCGCTGAAACAGTGCGGCTGTTTACGCAGGCTGGGGCGCGGGTAGTGTTCAACTATCGCGCGGCTGCCGCAGAAGCCGAGGCTCTGGCGGTCGCGTGCGGCGGCGAGGCGCAGTGCCGGGCCATACGGCAGGAGCTAGGAACTGCGGAGCAGGGCCGCGCGCTCGTGGAACAGGCGGCGAGCGTCTGGGGCCGGCTGGACGCGCTGGTGGTCAACCATGGAGTGTGGCCGTCGCACGACGCGCCGATTGACACGATGGCCGAAGCGCAGTGGCGGACGACAATGGGCATTAATCTCGACAGCGTGTTTGGGCTGGTGCAGACTTCGGTCGCGCAGTTCAAGCAGCAGCGTGAAACCCCGACACACAAGGCGCATATCGTGCTCGTCGCCTCCACCGCAGCACAGCGGGGCGAGGCGTTCCACGCGGACTATGCCGCGTCGAAAGGCGCCCTGCTTTCGCTGACGAAGAGCTTGTCGAGCGAGCTGGCCGGCGAAGGCATCGCCGTAAACTGCGTCGCGCCTGGATGGGTGGCCACCGATATGTCAGCGCCTGCGCTGGCCACCGACGCCGGCCGCGCAAAAATCTTCGGCACCATCCCGGTAGGGCGCGTCGGTACTGTGGCTGAGGTCGCGGGGCCGATCCTTTTTCTCTGCACGCCGTGGGCCGGGTTCATTTCAGGCGAAATCCTGAACGTGAACGGCGGCGCGGTGCTGGTGGGCTGATGAAATTTCTCATTTGCTTCCTGCTGCTACTCCCATCGCTGCTGTTCGCGCAGGCCGCTGCCGTTCCAAATGCGGCGCCCCCGGACGGGAACGCGAGTGACCCGCAGGCGATCGCGCTGATGAACCAGATGGTGGCCGCGCTGGGCGGCCCAAAATGGCTCGCCTTGCACAACGTGGTCGAAGAGGGCCGTACCTCGGGCTTTTACCAGGGCAAGCCGACCGGCTCCATCGGGGACTTCTCCACATTGCGCATGGTGCCAACTTCGCGGACCGACCCGGGCCTGCAGCGGACCGAATATACCAAGAAACGCGACATCGTAAGCCTGCTGCTGGCCAACCCTGACCAGGAGTGGGAGGTGACCTATAAAGGCAAGCGGCTGCTGCCGCCCGAGGAATACCTGAGCGTCTTTCGACGGCGCGACCACTCGCTTGATGAGGCTGTGCGCGTGTGGTGGCATGAGCCCGGGACGGTGCTGTTTGCCAACGGCCAGAAGTTGGAAGAGCGGCACCTTGTGGATTCGCTTACGATGCTCGACGCCAATAACGACAACGTCACCATCGAGCTCGACACGGACACGCACCTGCCGTTTCGCGTCTCGTTTACCTGGCGCGACCCGTTGTACAAGGACAACAACGAGGACGCGGAAGACTTCGCCGACTACCACCCGGTCGGCGGCTTTCCCACGCCCTTGAACGAGACGTTCTATCACAACGGCGACATGACTTCGCAGCGGTACCTGACGCACGTCGCGTATGACGTGCCGGTCCCGGTGGACGCGTTTGAC
Source organism: uncultured Acidobacteriaceae bacterium (assembly GCA_964249695.1). Taxonomy (GTDB): domain Bacteria; phylum Acidobacteriota; class Terriglobia; order Terriglobales; family Acidobacteriaceae; genus EB88. The sequence goes on along the minus strand of CAXUDF010000005.1, from coordinate 37,914 downwards.
GTGGATGCGACGGTGGCGAGGCTGAAGAAGTAAAACCGCCTGCGCGGCTTGCGGCCAATTCGTAGCGGGTGTGAGGATTGCGCTGCGAGCTATGCGGCCCTCCCGGTGGTCGGGTCAAGGTTTGTCAACGACGTCTTCGCGCAGATAAAGCAGCAAGGGCAGGCCGGCGGAAACGCCAACCAGGCAGGTCACGGCGAGAGGTGCCCACCAGAAGCGATGCCCTCGAAGCTCCCGCCTTGCGAAGTAGAGAACGCACACGGCGGTCAATAGCAGGTCGAGCGCGAAGAAGGTACTGATGCGGGTTGCAAACAGCTCCTGGACGAACAGGCGCCCATCTATACCGTGCGCGATAAGCCAGGGCACAAAGGCCGACATGGGAATGATGATGCCGGCGACGAGAAAGGCAAGGTAAACCGCTTTGCGCTGCATGGGGCTACTCTGGCCGCAGCGGCTTTAGGGCGCAAGCAAAATATCTCGAGTGCCGGTCAAAGCTCTGGTACTGTGCGGCATGATCGTTCGCGCTGCACTCCTGTTATTGAGCTCGACCCTGGCAGCTGCAGCGCAAACCAGTCCGGCTCCATCATTCGCCGAAGCGCTACAGCAGGCGCGTACGCCGTTGATCGTAGCGGATGGGAAGTTTTCAGGCGCGGGCGCCGACGTGCTGGGGCAAGCCGTTGCGGCATCGCGCTTTGTGCTGGTCGGGGAAGATCATTTCAGCCATGAGATTCCGCAGTTTGTCGGCGCACTTTGCGGCATGATGCACCCGGACGCCTATGCGATTGAAGCCGGCCCGGAGGCGGCGAATTTTGCCGGCGGCCTGCTCCGCAGCCCGGATCGTTTGGCGCAGACGGCTGCACGCCTCAAACAATACCCCGGCAGCCTGGCGTTCCTTGACTTCCGCGACGAGAGCGATCTCACTGCCCGCTGTGCTGCGTCTTCGCACACTCCCGACTTTGCTCTGTGGGGGCTCGATCAGGAGTTCTTCGGCGCGGCTGGCGCGCTGCTTGCCGAGATGCGCGGGGCAGGAGGCGGCCCTCGCACGGAGGCAGCGCTCGCAGCCGCGCAGAGCCGGGAACGCGCGGATGAGGAGCAAGCCCGCAAAACGGGGAATGCGCAGTTGCTTTTTCTACTGGCGTCGAGTGATGCCGAGGTGTTGCCGCTCCAAGAGGCTGTTGAGGCCGACGGCACCGCGGTGCAGAAGGGGCTGCTCGATGAGCTTCTTGTCTCGCGGACGATCTACCGGCTGCACTTTTCCGACACGCCCAAGTCGCAGCAGCGTCGCGCGGAGCTGCTGAAGCGCCACCTGCTAGCTGACTACCAAGCCATGAAGACGAGCCATGCCGCTCCGCGTGTTCTTTTCAAATTCGGCGACACACACATGGGCAAAGGCTTCAATGAGCTTCACCAGCGCGACCTGGGTAACTTTGTCGCGGAGCTTGCGGATGGGGAAGGCGCCAAGTCTCTCCACCTGTTCATTCTTGCTGCACGCGGTACGCTGCCCGTGATCGCGGGCTACGCTCGACCACCCGAGCAGGAGCACTTTGTCCTGGCAGACGATGCGAGCTATCGCTGGCTGGCACCGGCCATCGACAATATGCTCCCACCGGGGCCAAACGCGGCCGCCACAGCAACGACACTGTTTGATCTGCGCACCTTGCGCTACAAGGGCATCGATCTGCCAGGAGACTGGCAGCGCATCGTCTACAGCTATGACCTGCTGGTGCTGGAACCAGAGTTCACGCCGGATGTGCCGATCGAGTAAAACCGCCTACGCGGCTCGCGCCACCTGCGGTGGGGCCAGTCTCTTAAGTACACCCGCCACGAAGTGGCCGCCGGCCGCGCAGGCGGTTTTCACTCATCCTGCGCGATCGCAGCGACGAGCGCGTCGAGGGTCGCGCGGGCGCCGGGGGCGGGGTGGTCGTTGCACAGGATGGAGAAGATGATGAGGCGGCCGCTTGCCGCGGTGAGGAAGCCGGAAAGCGCGTCGACCTGGCCGAGGGTGCCGGTTTTGGCCTGCACGCGGCCGCGCAGCGGGAGCAGGCGGGCTTGCAGGCTGCCGTCCACGCCGGCGACGGGCAGGGAAGCGCGATACAGCGTGCCCCAGGGCTGCGTCGTGCTGTAGCGGAGCAGGGTGGTGATCGAGCGCGGCGTCACAAGGTCCCTGGTGGACAGGCCGGAGCCGTCGTAGAGCAGGAAGTCGTCGGGGAGGACGCCAACGCTCGTGGTCAGAAAGGTGCGCACCACGCGCGCGCCCTGCGCGGCGGAGCCATTGATGCCTTCAGCGCGGCCCAGCAGGTGCAGCAGCAGCTCGGCATGGAGATTTTGCGAGACTTTGTTGGTGACGGTGACGATCTGGTCGAGCGGCACCGACTCGCGCGAGGCAACGAGGCGCACGGTCCCGCTTGCCGGGTTGAGCGAGTGGCTGCCCGGCGGCAAGGCTTGCGGGGCCAATGGTATGTGGGTCTCCGTTGCAAAGGCCTGCGTGTCCGCGGCTGGCGTGTGCGCGACCGCCGGAGCGGCGGCCGCGGCAGCGACGCCAGCGGTTTGAAGCGCCGCACGAAAGGCGATCGCCGCAAAGCTCGATGGGTCATGGACAGCGAGCGCGAGGTGCACGGGTGCTCCGCCCATGGGGAGCGAACCATAGACGCGGAGGAGGCCGTCGGCTTGAAGATCGCGCGCAATGCCGAGGGCCGGAGCCGTACCGGCGGGTGTCGTTGTCGCCGTGACGACAGTCGGCTCAGAGAAGCCGGCGACGTCCGGCAGCCAGCTCAAGGCGACCGGCTGGCCCGCGGCCGCGCCTGGCGTTGCGGTCAGGTAGCGAACATTGTCGTTGAGAACGAGCGCAGAAACGGGCGCGCCGTACTCCCACTGCAGGTCATCCCAGCCCCAGCCTGCGCCGTAGCGCTCATCGGGGAAGAGAGTGTCGTCGGCGATCACCTGGCCGTCGACCGCCTTGATGCCATTTGCGAATACCTGCGTGGCGAGCGCATCAAGGCCCGTAAGGGGCGAGTCGGACCGCTCGGTTTTGCCCGCGTAGGGGTACACACGGCCAGACAGCGTCGGGTCGCCTCCGCCGACGAGGCGAAGGTTGCCGTGCAGCGTACCTGCGCCGTCGACCGTGCCCTCCGCCAGCACGCGCGTGCTCATGGTGTAGGTGGGGCCGAGCAGCGCGAGCGCGGCCGCCGTGGTGAAGAGCTTGGCGTTCGAGGCCGGCTCAAACAGCTGCGCGTCATTTTTCGCGTAAAGGGTCGCGCCGCTTAGGGCGTCTACCACCGAAATGCCCCAGTGGGCCTGGGCAGCGGGCGGTGCGGCCAGCAAAGCCTCCGCCGCGGCGGCCAGGGACGTAGACTGCGCCAAAACGCTGCAGGCAAGAGAAAGAGGAAAAGCGAGAAGGGCGAAGCGGGCGTGAAAACGCATTGTGCCCCACACTGTAGCAGGCTGCCTGCGCTACGGCGGCAGGCGTTAAGAGGTTGTGAAACGGCATATGACGCTTTCTGGGCAAGGGTTTGCGCGTGTGCGCTGCCACTGGCAGCTGCGGACCCGCATGCTCGCGCTCGGCGAGCGCACGCTGGTGATGGGCATTGTGAACTGTACGCCGGATTCGTTCTCAGGCGATGGCCTGCGGCAGGGCGACCTTCAAGGCGCGACAGAGCGAGCGGCGGCGCAGGGCCTACGCATGCTGGAGGAGGGCGCGGCTTTGCTCGATGTCGGCGGTGAATCGACCCGACCGGGCTCTGGCGCGGCTAGCGAGCGGGCGATCTCTGCACAGGAAGAGCAGGATCGGGTACTGCCGGTGGTGGAAGTGCTGCTGCGGGAGCGGCCTGAGGCGGTGATCTCGATTGACACCTACCGGGCAGCGACCGCGCGCATGGCAATCGAGGCTGGCGCGGAGATCGTGAACGACGTGAGCGGGCTGCTGTGGGACCCGGTCATGGCTGCGGCGTGCGCGGAGCTGCGCTGCGGAGTGGTGCTGATGCACACGCGCGGACGCCCTGATGCATGGCGCGTTCTACCGGCGCTTCGCCCGGGCGAGGTGGTGCCGCTGGTGCTTCGAGGCCTGAGAGAGCGGCTTGGGGAAGCAGCGGCAGCCGGCATTGCCGCTGAACGAATTGTGCTCGACCCCGGGTATGGCTTCGGCAAGGCATGGGAGGCGAATTATGCCCTGCTGGCTGGGCAGCGAGCGCTGTTGGGGCTCGGCCGGCCGCTGCTTGCGGGCGTGTCGAGAAAATCGTTTCTGGGCAGGACACTTGGCGCCTTGTACGGCACGGGCGACGTACCGCCTGCCGGTCGCGAATATGGGACAGTCGCAGCTTCAGTGGCGGCGGTGCTCGAGGGAGCGAGCCTGCTGCGGGTGCATGCGGTGCGGCCCGCGATGGAAGCTGCAGCGGTCGCGGATGCCATTCTGCTTGCTGCTCAGGAAAGTGGAACGGACGGAAGTACCTAGACGATGAATTACCCAGATATGGCAGCGTTTATGGTGAGATAGTGCCGCAGTAGCCCTTGGGCGCGGCTTGGTACCGCGCCCTTCGAGGTTAGTCGGTGGGCTTCCCGATGCATCAGCAAACGAAAGAGGATGATCACCTCGATCGCGAGCCGCATCGTATTCCCTACCACGTACTCCATAAGTGCGGGATCCAAGGCTCTAACCTTGGACCCCAGGGCTTCGGCATTTTTCGGCATGCGCGAATCCTCCTGACTGAACAGCCCGGGTTCCAACCCGGGCTGTTCCTGTCTGCGGGCTGTGGATCAGCCCGCTATGCGGAGGGTAGTCGAACCCTGAGATAGATATGGTCTCTCGTTCTTTTGCAATGGGTACGAAGGAGTACGTTCGCCCCAGGCCGCGCTAGATATCGGCCAGAGCCGCGGTGTACTTTTCAGCGCGTCTGGTGGCTGCGCGCATCCACGTCGTGGATACGATTGGCTTCAAAGCTGACCACATGCCACTGCGCCCGCTTAAGGCTCCAGACGCGGGTGTAGCGGAAGTCGCCAAGCAGCGCTTGCCCCGAGTACATACCTTGAATATGCACTCTGGAGGTAACCACGGCAGTACTGCCGTAGATGCGAATCTTACGGTCGAGCACATCGAGCTCCTGCAGGTGTTCCTGCCCGGAACTCCGCGCCTGCAGCTCCTGGCTCTTCCCGGAGATGGTGCCATCCGGACCGATGCCGATGTAGCTGTCGGCGAGCATCGAGGACATGTTTGCGGTGTCGTTGGCGAGCACAGCGATGCGCCACTGCTGCTCCAGCCGCCCAATCTGTTTCTGGAGCTGAGCCTTGCTGCCGCCGCCGGTGGACGGAAATATGGCACGAGCGGGCAGAGCGGCAAACAAGCAGAGCGAGTAAAGCGTCAAGGTCCACGCCACATGACCTGTCCCATACCAGCGCATCCTTAATCGCATATGTCTGCCATGTGCCCACCAAGGCCTACTGTGTACGTACCATGATGGCGCAGCAAAGAAGCGGGATGCCTCCCTCGACTGCCTCGTCGGCAGGCCATTCCCATGCAGCAGGCTCTGGCGACAGATCAGGCGATGGGATGCAGGTCCTCGATAGAGCGCTCGCGCATGCGCTGGTAGAACCCGGCTATGCCGTACTTTTGGAAGTGCGCGGACGCGCGATGCGCCTCGTGAGCAGCCCGGTTCTCGTACTGCTCATAGATCAGCAAAGTGTCCGGGGTCGCCTCGCTCCAGTGCGGCAGGTACAGCAGGCAGCCAGGCTCCTTGCGCGACTCGATGGCCAGCAAGCGCAAAAAATCGCTAACATCGCTGCGGTCTTCAGGGGCGAAGCGCAGGCGTACCAGAAAGCTTACGGTGTCGGCCATCGTCGGTGCTCCTTATGGATGCAGCTGGCGCAGGGCGGCCGCAAACTCCGGCAGCTCAATGGTTTGGTCGCGATCCGGCCCGGTTGAGATCATCCCGATCTTCGCGCCGGACTCCGCTTCAAGGAAGCGGAGGTACTCGCGGGCTGCCTCGGGCAGATCCTCCCAGCTTTTCGCTGCTTCGGTGGACTGCTGCCAGCCTGGCCGCTCGGTGTAGATGGGGTGAATGGTATCAAGTCCGCGTACGTCAGCCGGCATGGTGTCAACGCGCTTGCCGTCGATCTCGTAACCGATGCAAACCGGAATCGTCGCGAGTTCATCGAGCACATCAAGTTTGGTGACCACCAGCCACTCGGTGCCATTGATCCTGTTGGAGTAGCGCAGCAGCGGCAGGTCAAGCCAGCCGCAGCGGCGCGGGCGCCCGGTAACGGCGCCAAACTCCTGCCCGCGCCGGCGCAGCTCCTCGCCCGCCGCGTCATGGATCTCGGTCGGGAATGGCCCTTCACCGACGCGTGTGACGTAGGCCTTGGTGACGCCGATCACCGTGCCGATCTTGGTCGGGCCCACGCCGGTGCCGGTGATGGCGCCGCCCGCGGTTGCAGAGGAGGAGGTCACAAACGGGTAGGTGCCATGGTCTATATCAAGCATGGTGCCCTGGGCGCCCTCAAACATCACACTCTTGCCAGCGTCAATGGCGTTGTTAAGCAGCTCGGCTGTGTCGGTCACAAACGGGCGGATCTGCTCGGCGGCCGAGGCGTAATCGTCGTACATCTGCGCCGGGTCCAGCGGATGCGTACCGAACAAAGCCTGCGCAATGGTGTTCTTCTCGCGGCAGGCGTTCTCGATATGGGTGCGCAGGAGGTCCTTGTTCAGCAGGTCGACGACGCGCAGCCCATTGCGGGCCATTTTGTCCTCGTATGCAGGGCCGATGCCGCGCGAGGTGGTGCCGATCTTCTGGCGGCCCGGCGCGGACTCGGCGGCGAGCTCGATCATGCGGTGGTATTCGAGAATGACCTGCGCCCGATTGGATACCTTTAGTTGCCGGTCAACATCGACGCCCAGCTCGCGAAGCTTGGTGGTCTCCTTGAGAAAGGCCATCGGATCGAGCACGACGCCGTTGCCGATAACGGCCTGGCAATCTGGCCGCAGTACTCCGCAGGGCACAAGCTGGAGGATGAACTTTTTGCCGGCGATGATGACGGTGTGCCCGGCGTTGTGGCCGCCGGCATAGCGCGCGACCAGGTCGAAGGAGTCAGAAAGTACATCGACGATTTTGCCTTTACCTTCATCGCCCCACTGGGCACCTAAAATGATTGCTGTTTTTGCTTGCATCGGATGTCTACGGCAGCTCGATTTCCTGGGGTGTGGGCTCGCTTGAAGCCGGGGAGCGACGCGGACTCGGTCGCTGACGGCGCCCTTGACGATGATATAACGGCCTCGCGCGGCAAAAGGAGTAAGCCTCATGGCCGGCTCAGTGCAGCGGTGCAAGGCGAGGGATATGCACACCTTCGTCGCGGGCGAGTTCCTCCACGAGATCCTGAATCTGCAAGAGCATGCGCTGGCTTAGCGAGAAGAACTGGCAGCCGAGCTGGAGGCCGCAAGGTCGGGCGGCCCGGACATCGGCCCGAACGCGAAACAGGAGATGGTGAACGGTGAAGGTGAGCTCAATGCGGGCATCGAGCGCTACCGCGTGCGGCGTCAGCAGCTCGACAAGCGCACCCTCCGCACTGATATTGAGCATCTTCGCAGACAGCGGAGCTTCACCAATCACCAGCTGAACCTCCGCCGGGCCGTTGCAGGCGAAGCGCGGGTTTCGTCGGCGGTTGTCCGGTGTATCCATGCGGCACCTGTCCACCTTATCGTCCGTAAACAGGGTTCCGTCTAGGGCGAAAACAACTTTTTCTGCGCAGGAGCCAGGCATGGTGAGCGCGCTACGCCACGGTGATCCTGCTGTAGGTTTGCCGATTCCAGAGACAGATGGCCGGGGATCCACTCGAGCGATTCCTTTGTCGAGTAGATCAAGCCGAATCCGCTCAGCCAGAGACGATGTCGCGCACCTTCTCGTCGGCGAATGCTTGGGCAGGAGTGTGCAGGGATTCCCGCTGGGTGGCGCCGAGAAACGCTTCAGCAGTCATCAAGGCGTGGGTGCATTAAAGATGGCACCGACGCTCTGATTGTTTGTCAGGGTGATATTGCAGGACTGGGTGACGAGTGGTCCATTCGTGGCGTACTGCTTCGGCGCTCCAACCCCAGTGCAGTTGTTCGACCAACCTGCAAAAAACGGCAGATTCTGGGCGGCAACGCTCAGGGTGACGGTTGTTCCGGACTGGAAGACACCACTGCAGGTGAGCTGCGAACCGCAGTTGAGCAGGTTGGGATTGGCGCTGACTGTTCCCTGGGCGGCACTCATGCCGACCTTGTAGACCGTGAGGTTGGGAAGTGCGACCGGGCTGCCCTGAGCCGCCAGGGTAAGAGTGCTGGAAGCGGTGAGGACGGAACCGTTCGCGGCGGTGGCAATCGCCGTAATGGTTGTCGTGGTAGCGGCTGTGCCTGCGGTGGTGGCGAGGCCAGACTGATCGATGGTAGCGACGGAGACGTCGCTCGATTGCCAATACACATTGTCAGTGAGGTCGTGAATCTTGCCGCTGCCACTCAGGTCACCAATCGCAAGAAACTGTGTCGTTTCGCCGATATTGGGGGAGATCGAGCTGCCTGCGGCCGGAAGGATCGATAGAGTCGGCTGCGCGCTGGATGCTGCGGTAGGGGCAGTTACGGCAACGTCAGAGGTGGCGAGGGTCCCGGCAATTTCGGCCGTGATGGTGGTTTTGCCGAAGCCAGTTGCGGTAGCCACGCCGGCGGCGCTTATGATGGCAACGGCGGAATTGGAAGCAGTCCAGGTGACAGAACTGGTGACGTCGGAAGAAACGGGCGCGTTTTGGCCGGACTGGTAGATGGCAATAGCTTTGTATTGGACGGTCTGGCCTGCGGCGGAAAGGACCTCGGCCCCGGCACCCGGTGTCACTGTAAGGCTGGTAAGCCGGTTCATATTGCAGGCAGGGAGCGACAAGCAAAGAAGCAGTGCGGCAGCGGTCGAAATGGTGCGGATGTAAGGCATGGGCAGTCCCTGTTTCCGGTATCTTCCGGTGTTTAGGAGACCGTAGCAAGGTTGTCCGCCCAAACCTATGGAGAAGTGCCTGATGGCGCTTACGGAGGTACTGTGTTTTTCCAGGGCGTGGATCTGCCGCTACCTACGGCAAGAGGCTGCACAAGCTTCAAAAGATGGAGATCATTGCTTTAGTAAGCGTGGTACGCAGGAAGCTGGCTCAAACACTGCCGGGCTCAGCGCAGTGTGCGGAGATGACGAAAAGGGAAAAGAAGGGCCGACGTGTCAGTTTCTGAACACCGTGACGGATGCAAGCGGGCGAGTGATCCATAAACCTCCTACCTGGTAGCTTTATGGACCACTCGCCCGCTATCCCAGGCCGATCTTCTCGAGAATCCCGCCCGGTTTCTTCGGCTCCGCCCCGAGCTGTTTCAGGATACCGAGCTCGTCGGACGAGCCCCAGCGCTCCACCATTTTGCCGTCTTTGAAGCGGGCAATCTGAACGCCGCGCGCCTTGATCTTCTTGTTGGTCGGCGCGATGCCCTGGAACTCGCCGTTATGGGTGCCGGTGATGGTGTAGGCCATCGCGACGGTGTCCTCGTCGGCGGTGATGTGCTCGGGCGTCGCCTGCAGGTCAGGGAAGCCGGTACGCATCTCCGCAAACAGGTCAATGTAGCCCTGGGCACCGGGCCCCTGCTGCGGGCCGGGGTCGTGGTCGACAACGCTCGGCGAAACCAGCTCTCGCAGGCTGTCGAGATTGCCGGAGTTGATAGCCTCGCCGAAACGGGTTTGCAGCGCGATATTCGCTTCTTTGCTCATGTGTGTTGAGATGCAGCGTGTTTCGGTTTCGCGCCGGCGGTTGCTATTCTGGCGGCGCAGGACGCTCGAAAGACTCGCCCTAGGGAGACGCCGCACCATGGACCTGGATATTCATCCGCCGCACCATGCGATCGAGTCAAAGCGAGACTTCTTTCTCCACCTGTTCACCATCACCTGCGGCCTGGTGATCGCGCTCGGGCTGGAGGGCCTGGTCGAGATGGCGCACCACCACAGCCTGGTCGTGGAGGCGCGCGCCAATATCCGGCATGAGCTGGAGGACAACCGCAAGGCCACAGAGAAGGACATCCTGAGCGTGCAGGAGGATGAGGCGCGCTTCCAGAAGAACCTGGAGACGGAGCGTATTTTGCAGGTCAAGCCCAACATGCATGGGCTAAGCATTCAGGCCACGTTCAGCTGGGATTCCACCTACGATTCAGCCTGGCGCACCGCGCGCGATACGGGTGCGCTGGCCTACATGCCGTATGCCGAGGTGCAGCGATATGCGGATGTGTACGGCCAGCAGGAGATTGCGAACAACACGGCAGTCCAGCTTTTCCGGCAGCAGACGGAGGCTGTGGCGCCGGTATTTAGCGGGACCGATCCCGGCAAGATGCCCAAGGAGGAGATGGCGCGCATGCTGCACGACACGGCTACGGTGTACGTCGACCTGCAAACGCTTCGCCAAATCCTGGCCGAGCTTCGTGATCAGTATGGAGATACGTTGAAGGCCAAGTAGTTGCGCGAGAGGCGAAAGCGAAGCTTACGAATACCGCAAGGAACCGCTGGCCCGGTGAGGAAGAACGGCAGAGAAGGCGACAAGACACTGCCGACTCTCCGCCATTGCATTTCAACAGGGTGCATCGCGATTTCGGTGATCACGCGAGTGGCCGCGCTTGCAAATCTGCCTTACTCAACCTGAATGATGGACAGCAGATCCTGCTTCAGCTGGCTTGCCGGCGTCGGATCGTAGTTCGAGTCCAGCAGCCCATAGCGATCGCTGCCGTTCAATGCCCAGTAGGTCCAGCTAAGCTTCGGGTGCAGTGCGATGTAGGTCACCAGGCTTGAGAACCACTGACCCTGCGAGCCGTTTGGATCGTTCACAATGTCTGTCGAAACATTCGTCGTGCCGAACTCGCCGACCCATACCGGGGCCGTCCCGGCGGTCGAGATGTAGCCCCAGGTCTGATCCCACAGCGTCGATAAATCGGAGTACGTTTCCGTGCTCGTAAACCAGGGCTGCTGGTACTCGACCGGGCCGTAATCGTGCGCGGAGTAGACCAGATGGTGCGGCTTGCTCAGGGTGATCGGGTTGGTGGCAACGCCGCGCAGCTGCCCGCCATTCCAGTAGTAGTTGTTGTCGTATTCGTCAACGCCCTCTACAAAGATCAGCAGGCGCGGGTTGATTTGCTGGATGCGCTCGGCGGCGCGGGTGGCTGCGGCGGGCCAGTTATGCAGCAGGTCGTTGAAGGGGCAGCCTCCGGCATTCGTGTTGGTGTCGCCGGTCCAGCAGGAGCCGCCTGCGTAGGCATTGTGCGGCTCATTGCGCAGGTCCATCCCAATGACTGTGGGGTTGTTACTGTAGCGCTGTGCCAGCGTTGCCCAGTCCGCCAGCCACGAGGCCTCCGGGTACGCCGGCGAGTACCAAAGGCCGCTGTCTTCGGCGGAGCTGCCCGCCTCAGACCGGTGATTGTCGAGGATCACGTGCAGCCCGAGCGTGCCCGCGTAATCGATGATCTTGTCCATGATCTTGAGCGCGTGCGCGCCTTTCAGATCGGTGTTGATCGGCCCCGCGGCATTCGAGAAAGCAATCTGTCCGGTCGCCGGCAGGGGATTGCTCTCGATGAGCTGGTTGGAAAACGGCAGGCGGATGACGTTGTACCCATTGCTCTGAACGGCCTTCAGAATCGTCTTGTAATCCTGCGCATACAAGCCGCCGACCACCAGGTTTGTTGTTTCAAAGCCGTACCAGTTCACCCCGTGCATGCGCACCGTCGCACCTGAGGCGTCCACGATCTGGCTGCCTTTGGTGTGCCAGTACTTGGCGGCGTCCTGGGCGTGCGCTGCGGTATCGCATGCTGCGCCGAGCAGGATGGCAGCGGCCACCCCGACAGTGTTCGCCAGGTGGGTTGCGCGGGGAAACGACAGACTTTTCTGCATGGAGGAAGGTGCCTTTCTGGGCGTGCGCGGGTTCAGGTGCGGCTTCGCGGTTTGTTCAATCCGCCGCGAAGAGTAACCCTTGGTAAGTACCTCCGTCAAGACGGCCGAGCAGCCTCCCGTAACGCCCTGGGTCGACTGCAACCCACTCTCCCGGAAAGCATCGCTGGTATCCTAGCCGGGTGCCGACCCCCATCATCACCACCATTCAAAGCCATATCCTGGAGCAGCAGCGTCAGCAGGGCGAAGCCTCCGGAACATTCTCGTGGATGCTTTCAGGCATCACGCTCGCGACCAAAATGATCGCCGCCGAGATCCGCAAGGCCGGTCTCACGGACGTGTACGGCGCGGCCGGGGCGACCAACGTGCAGGGCGAGGCGCAGCAGAAGCTCGATATCTTCGCGAACGAGGCCATGCTGCACTGCCTGGGCATTCGCGACTCGGTCGCGGCGCTGATCTCCGAGGAGAACGATGAGCCGGTGTTTTTTGACCGCTCGGGGGATCGCGGCAAGTACATCATCGTGTTCGACCCGCTCGATGGGTCCTCCAATATCGATGTGAACGTAAATGTCGGCACGATCTTCTCGATCTTTCGCCGTGAGCCCGGCATGGCGCTTGAAGACGCGCTGCTGCAGCCCGGACTGCGGCAGATCGCAGCCGGCTACGTGGTGTATGGGCCTTCAACCGTGTTTGTGTACACAACTGGCACAGGCGTGTACGGCTTTACGCTCGACCCGGCAATCGGCGCGTACGTGCTCTCATTCGACAACATGAAGATGCCGGCGCAGGGGTCGTATTACTCGGTCAACGAGGCCAATTACGATTCGTTCCCGGAGACGTACCGGCAGTACCTGACAGAGCTGCGAACCGGCAAGCTCGGCGGCAAAACCTACTCCTCGCGGTACATCGGTTCGCTGGTGGCGGACTTTCATCGCACCCTGCTGAAGGGCGGCGTCTTCCTCTATCCACCGACCGACAAGCAGCCCAAGGGCAAACTGCGGCTGCTGTATGAGGCCAACCCACTCGCCTGGATCGCGGAGCAGGCCGGCGGCCGCGCGATCTCCGGCCACGGCCGCGTGCTGGAAACGCAGCCGGCGAGCATCCATGAGCGCACGTCGCTGATCGTGGGCAGCCAGGTCGAAGTGGCGCGGCTGGAACAGATGCTGGGGCGCTAAGCCGTTCATTCAGGGTCGTTTAAGGTTCGCCTGGGGCGGCTTGTAACCGCGCTTGCGGCGTAAAGTTGCGCGCAACCCGTGCGCGGCGTGTGGGTTTCCTCTAGTGCAAGTCAGGAGGCACACCATGCTGAACATGACGCGGAACAGAATGGCAAAGTGGGTCACCGGCGCAGCCCTTGCGGCAGCGCTACTCGTCGCGGCTCCTCACAAGGCTGAAGCCCAGGTCGGCTTCGGCGTCCAGGTCGGCAGCTACCCCGCATACGGCTATGGCTACGCAGCTCCGTACGGCTATAACGCCTATGGCGAGCAGCGCTACATAGAGCATGAGCAGCACGAACAGTGGGAAGCGGCGCGCGCGGCCGAGTGGCGCCATGAGCAGTGGGAGCAGCAGCGCTTATACGGGCACGACCATGACGGCTGGCATGATCATGACGGCTGGCGCGATCATGACCGGCGTGACTGGCGCTAGAGCGCAGTATCGGCGATGAAGAACGGGCCTGCGGGCCCGTTTTTTCGTCCAGTCTGCTCCGGCGTCAGGCCGGGCACATCCGTCGCGGGGAGCTTGCCATCTCATTCAGCATGGGCAAGCTGAGCCGCCGTCGTTTTCACGCAATGCTCGCCGGCCTGGGTGCCAGTACGAGCGCGCCTGCTATGGCCGCGCTGGCTCTCCCGGCGAAGGCGCAACCGGTGACCGCTCCTGAGGTGCTGCGACTCGGCCGCAATGGCTGGATGCCGAATAACGCGGCCTTGCCGACGCTCTGGTATCACCGCGCGATCACCACCGGCCTTCATGAGGATGACCCTGCAGCCAGCTTTGAGGCGGTTTTTGCGAAAAATGGCTGGCCGCCTCAGTGGCGCAACGGCGTCTACACCTTTCACCACTATCACTCGACCACGCATGAAGTTCTAGGCTTCGCGGCCGGCTCGGCGCACCTGGTGCTGGGCGGCGAGGGCGGCCGCGAGGTGACCGTGCATGCCGGCGACGTACTGCTGCTGCCGACCGGCACCGGGCACTGCGAACTCTCGAAGTCGGACGACTTCCTGGTGGTCGGCGCGTACCCGCCGGGCCGGCATTGGGATATCTGCCGCGAGGCGCCGGACGCAGAAGCTGAGGCGCGCATGCGGGCCATGCCGTTCCCGCACGCGGACCCGGTGTACGGCACGGGCGGCCCGCTCACGCAGCACTGGCGGT
>CAXUDF010000005.1:22486-23553 GCA_964249695.1 uncultured Acidobacteriaceae bacterium | reverse complement strand
GTCCATGCCCGTGTTGCCGGCGAGCAGATTGTCTCCGCGTGGTTCAGTGCCAAGCCGGAGCCGTTCAAAACCTCCCCCGCGGTCCTTGCTGAAGCCCTACCCGGGCGCACCATCGAGCGGGTGCGCCGCGTCGGCAAACACATTGTGGTCAATCTGGCGAACGCCGCCGGATTGCTGGAAGCCGAGTGGATTGTGCACCTGGGCATGACCGGGCGCCTCCTTGTTTCGGAGCCGGATGTGCCCCTGCCGCCGCACACGCACGCCCAGGTTTCGCTTTCCTCGGGGCGCGAGCTGCGCTTTGTGGACGCGCGGCGGTTCGGGCGTCTCGATCTGCGCCGCATGGAGACTGCCGAGCACTTTGCCGGGCCGGGCGCGGAGCCGCTGGACGTTACCGAAGGCATGTTTGTCGACTTATTCCGAGGGCGTAAGCTCCCCATCAAAGCCGCGCTGCTCAACCAGTCGCTGCTGCACGGGGTGGGCAACATCTATGCCGACGAGAGTCTCTTTCGCGCCGGCATCCGGCCCTCGCTCCATGCGGGCAAGGTCTCGCGTACGCGGCTGCGTCGGCTTCGAACGGAGCTGCAGGCCGTGCTGCGCAGTGCGATCGCGCTGGGAGGATCGTCGGTTTCCGATTACGTCGATGCAGACGGGGTACGGGGGTTTTTCCAGTTGGAACACCGGGTGTACGCCCGCAAAGGGCTGCCGTGCCTGGTGTGCGGAACGCCGATCCGGCGGACAATCATCGGCGGACGCAGTACGCACAGTTGCCCAAAGTGCCAGCGCTGACTATGAGGAAGTGCATTCCGTCTTCCGCGCAATTATGTTTTTCGGGATTTTAGCTCTGCAAAGCGGCGCTAAGTGCTTGATTCCAGGTGAGTGATAGACGGCATAAAAATTGCTTATACCCATAGGTGTAAGAGTCGTATGGAGGCAGCCGGCATGACCGGCAGCCCCGCACTTGCGGCCACATGCCAAGGGAAACGCGCTGCGCGATACGCGCGAGAACCGAGGATTTTCAGGAGGCCAGTGACTGGCCAGTAACGCACGAGCCGCGAGCAATCGCGGCT
>CAXUDF010000005.1:1289-22386 GCA_964249695.1 uncultured Acidobacteriaceae bacterium | reverse complement strand
TTTTCAGGAGGCCAGTGACTGGCCAGTAACGCACGAGCCGCGAGCAATCGCGGCTTGTTGTGTTTAGCCCCCGCGAGCCATCGCGGTTCGTGCTGTTCATAGGCGGCGCCACGAACGAGGTGCGTGATGCCGTGCACAGGACTGCACCTGGGAGAGCTTGAAGCGGTCGCCCCGATGGTAGTCTGAGGTGGACAGGAGAGACTCGGGCTTACACCCGTGGGCCGCCGCCGGCTGCCCTGGGCCGCCCCACCTTATATATGGCTACCATTACGGCACCAGCTCCCACGCAGACAGAAACGACCGTCGTGCAGCACGACGTCAAGGACCTTGGGCTCGCGGCGGAAGGCCGGCGGCGCATCGAGTGGGCCGGGGCATCGATGCCCGTGCTCGCGCAGATTCGCGAAGAGTTCAAGCGTTCGCAGCCGCTCAAGGGCGTGCGCGTCGCGGCCTGCCTCCACGTAACGACCGAGACCGCGAACTTGATGCTCGCGCTCAAGGACGGTGGCGCGGATATCGCACTGTGCGCTTCAAACCCGCTCTCGACCCAGGACGAGACCGCGGCCGCGCTGGTCGCGGAGTACGGCATCAAGACCTTCGCCATAAACGGCATCGACAGCGAAGGCTATTACCGGCACCTGCAGCTGGCGCTCGACCACAAGCCGCACTTCACCATGGATGACGGCTGTGACCTGGTGACCCTGCTGCACACCAAGCGCCAGGATGCGCTTGCGGAGGTGATCGCGGGCACGGAAGAAACGACCACGGGCGTGATTCGCCTGCGCGCGATGGCGAAGGAAGGCGTGCTGCGCTACCCGGTCGTTGCGGTGAACGACGCGTTGACCAAGCACATGTTCGACAACCGGTACGGCACCGGCCAGTCGACGATGGACGGCATCATTCGGTGTACGAACGCGTTGATTGCCGGAGCGCGGTTTGTGGTCGCGGGCTACGGCTGGTGCGGGCGCGGCCTGGCGATGCGCGCACGCGGCATGGGTGCCGAGGTCATCGTGACCGAGATCGACCCGACCAAGGCGCTCGAAGCGACGATGGACGGCTATCGCGTCATGCCGATGGACGAAGCAGCCAAGGTTGGCGACATCTTTGTCACGCTGACCGGCAACAAGGACATCATCCGCAAGGAGCATTTCGAGGTGATGAAGCACGGCGCGCTGGTCGCGAACTCCGGCCACTTCAATGTCGAGATCGACATACCCGCGCTGGAGTCGTTGTCGAACGGCCATCGCACCCCGCGCAAGTTTGTGGACGAGTACACCATGGCCGACGGGCGCACGATCATGCTGCTCGGCGAAGGCCGCCTGATCAATCTGACCGCGGCCGAAGGGCACCCGGCCAGCGTGATGGATATGAGCTTCGCGAACCAGGCGCTCGCCGCCGAGTACCTGATGGCTGAGTATAAGAACCTGCCCAAGGATGTGTTCCCGGTCCCGGAGCACCTGGACAAGCGGGTCGCCAAGCTGAAGCTGGCAGCGATGGGCGTGAACATCGACGTGCTGACGCCGGAGCAGGAGAAGTACCTGGCTGGGTGGTCGGAGGGGACGTAGTTTGTAAGTGCGAGTAAGGCAGAAAGCCCGGCGCAAGCCGGGCTTTTTTACGTCAGTCAGTTTTTACGACCGAGCCAGCGTCATCAAGCCATGTGCCCCGTTGCAGGTTCCTCCAGTAACGATAAAACTCGCGCCTGCCGAGGATGCGTTCACGTCATTCAGAAATCCATCCATGTCCAGCTGTGAGCCATCGTCCATGTTTAAAGACAACCCGAAAAAGTCGCCCCCTAAATAATTGAAGCCTGATTGCGTCGTTGCCGTTCCTGACTTGAAGCATGATGAACCGCTTACCGTGAGTTCTGCCGTAACGGGTACGTAGTCGATCGGCATGTAAGTCATTCCGAGTGCCGATGAAGGTACAAGAATCGGCGAGCTTTCGCTCATGTGAAGGGAAAAGCCGGCGGAGCCTATCATCGGGAATGTGGTGTTGGCTACGGTGCCGGTATAGTTCCCACTTGGCGCGGTGATCGGAGCGGCAGTAAAGCCGGCGGTCTGACTAAACGTGCACGGATTCGCATCTGCAGGAGCATTCAACATAGGGCTGAGGATGTAAGTGCCAGTCCAAGTATTCGGAGAGCTTAAGGAAGGTGAAGTGCCGCTCACGAATATTTTCTCTGCGAGGAACGGTGAAGGGGAAACTATATTGGTGAGCGTGAACGAGCCGTTATCCGCGATGGTGCCAAGAAGAAAGAACGGCGACGCCCGAAATGCCGAAGAACCACAAGGAATCTGGAGGTAAGCGATGCCGCTTATCTGGCTGCCAGACACAACAAGGTTCGCAGACAAGCTGGCACTCTTAATGCTGATTGCTCCAGGCAATTGAGGTGACAGAAGCCAGTTGCCGGTCAGCGTGGTGGGCGCCACCGGCGTTGGGGGCGCTGTCCCCATCCTTGGTGAAGCGCCGCCACAGCCCGCAAGAAAGTACGAGCTGCACATCAAAACAGCAAGTGTCATAGAGCTTCTAAGCGTCATCGACTATAAAAAGTACCAGAGTCGCTGCTTTCGCCGTAGAAGTTTTACGCCCGTGTTGCATCCGGGTACATCAGTGCCGCAAGGTGTCGACTCATCCCACAACCACACCTTGTCTGCCGCAAAGCTTTACGACGGCTTCGCAGTGGGGAGATGAGTGCGTCACCACTGAAACCTGTTCCGTCTTAGGATTGTCCTGTGTTTCCTTTCAGAACTCCCCTACTTGCCTTGACCGCGCTGGTGCTGGCTGCCACGCCCGTAGGAATAGCGCAGAGCACCGCCCCTGCCACGATTCCGGGCCCGGCCTCACCTCCCGGTACGGTTCAGCTCATTCCGCTTGCCGCGCCGGTTTCAGGCGCGGCAGCCGCGCGCAAGGCAAGCTACAGCCTGACCGTGCCGGGTACGGGCGCGTGGATCGATGCGGGCTTTGCCGTGTCGCCGGCAGACCACCTGCTGGCGACCGCGACCGGCACCCTGACGCTCGCCGACGGGCGGCAGACTGACCCCACCGGCATCGCCAAGGGGTGGAAGGACCTGCTGCGCGGCTTTCCGGTGGATGAAGCGAACACGGGCGCGCTGGTCGGACGCATCGGCAGCTCCGACGCCGCAGTGCCATTTGCGATTGGCGGCTCGCTCAGCAAGGACATGCCATCAGGCGGTGAGCTGTTCCTCGCGGTCAATACCAGCACGGCGCTGGCCTCGACCGGCTCCTATAAGGTGTCGCTCAAGCTGAGCCAGGCGGCCGCGCCCACCACAACCGCCGCCCCCGTCGACCTGCGGCAGGTGGTGACGCCCGCGTTGCTCGGGTCGCTGCCGCGCCGCGTCGCCGACGCGCAGGGCGACCCGGGTGATGTGGTGAACTTCGCGATCCTGGGCACGCAGGCGCAGGTGGAAAAGGCGTTTACCGCGGCCGGCTGGGTGCAGGTGGATAAGACCGACAACGAAGCGGTGCTGCACGGGCTGGTCGCGACGCTGTCGAAAAAGGCCTATCTTGAGCTGCCGATGAGCACGCTGTACCTGTTCGGGCGGCCGCAGGACTTGAGCTACGCGCGCGCTGACCCCCTGGTGGTCGCGGTCGAGCGGCATCATCTGCGGGTGTGGAACGCGGGGCAAACGGTTGCCGGCCAGCCGCTGTGGGTGGGCTCGGCCACGCATGACCATGGGCTGGAACGGGATGAGCGCAACAACGGCGTGACCCACCATATTGACCCGAACATTGATGTGGAACGGGACTACATCGAGGCGAGCTTTGCCGCGGCAGGCGCGCTGAGCGGTGCCGCCTATGCGACGCCGGCGGATCCGGTGCGCTCGACGAAAACGGCTACCGGCGGCGCGATCGAAAGCGACGGGCGGATCGTGGTGCTGCTGCTGCGGCCGCAGTAGTGGGTATGGGTAGAGTGCCGGAGAGCAGGAGAATGGTGCGCGAAGGCAGCGAGAACCCGATCAGCGCGGCGCGACTTCCGCCCGCACGGCTCTGGCTCCACCTGCTGGAGCCACCGGTTGATGCCGCACCGCGCTGGGGGTTCGCGGAGTGGCTGGTGATGGCCGCGTGGTGCGCCGTGGTTGGCTTCGCCGTACAGCAGCACACGCCGTGGGCCGATGAGCAGCAGGCCTGGCTGCTGGCCGACGGCGTGAGCTGGGGAACGCTGTTCGGCCACAGCCTGCATTACGAGGGCACGGGCGGCTTGTGGCACGCGCTGCTTAAGCTGCTGCAGGCGGCGCACCTGTCCTTTACGGCAGCGCGCTGGATTGCGGCCGGGATAGAGGCGGCTGCCGTAGCGATGCTGCTGCGCTATGCGCCGCTGCCTCCGCTGGTGCGATGGCTGCTGCCGTTTACGTTTTTTCTGCTGTACCAGGATGCGGTTGTGGCCCGCTCGTACTGCCTGTTTGCCGTGCTGGCCTTCACGGCGGCGGCGGTGCTGCGCGGTGCTCGCCGCCGGGAACATGAAGACAAGCGGCGGTCGCTCCTGCTGGCCCTGCTGCTTGGCCTCCTCGCCAACGTGTCGCTCCATGGGCTCGTTGCCTCGGGCGGGCTCGCCCTGACTGCTCTGCTCACGCGGCGAACTCCGGTGCGCCGGCGGCTCCCGGCCGTGGCGCTGCTGCTGGTCTTTTGGGTGTTCGCCATGGTCACCATGGCACCGGCGCGGGACGTGGACTACGCGGCCGGCAACAACATCCACCGCTCGCTCGCCAAGCTGGAGATTGCGCTCGGCTGGAAGCAGACCATCCCCGAGGTACTGACGAGCCTGCCTATGTCCGGCCTGCGGAACGAGCCGCCCGCCGTGCATGAGCATCATGGAGAATTGCAGCGGCGGTGGACTAAACTTGCGCGTGCGCTTGCGGTAATCACCTATCCGCTGTCGTCGTCGCGGCTGCTCGCGCTTGCACTGGCCGCCTGCGTGGCGGTGCAGGCTGGTTTTGGGCGTGGGGCTGACGGCGCGCGGCCGGGAGGCTCGCTGGGCCTCCCGGGATTGGCGCCGTATGCGCTTATGCTGCTCGCCTTTTCAGGGCTGTTCCTTGCGCCGCGGCATGCCGGAACAGTGCTGACCGCGTTTGTGGCGGCGGCGTGGCTGACCTGGCCCGCGGCTGCGGGTTTGCGGGGGCACAGGCTGCTGCTTGCGCGGGCGACGGCCGCGCTGCTGGTGCTTGTTTGCGTCGAGCAGCTGACCTGGAGCGCCCGTGCTGTAGCGGCGGAGCACCGCGCCCCGTACGCGCCGGGTGCCATGACGGCTGCGTATCTCCGAAGCAAAGGCGCGGGGCAGCCCGGCGTTACCCTGGCCGGCTACTACTACGGCAGCATCGACCCGCTGCTGTATTTCCCGCGCAACCTCTACGGGAATCAGCCGCCGCATCGTTATTGGTTCTGGAGCACGACGCTGCGCAACTACAGTACGGTCGCCGATGTGGCCGCGCAGCGCCCGGCACTGATCGTGATCGGCGGCTTCGCGACCGGACCGGAGGGCGAAATCACACGGGACTGGCAGCCGGTAACGCCGGCGCTTCCGGGCATTGTGCTGAATGATTCCTTTCAAGTCGGGCGGTACTTCGAGCACCGGGGCTACCGGGTGACGCACGTATTTTGCGGCCACAGCTACATGCGCACGAGCTACGCGGAGCTGCTGTGCGATACGGTACTGGAGCCGGGCACGCGCTAGCCGCGGAACCTTGCATCTCAACGGAACGCCCTGCTTGGGAACGGATGGTGCTGCGACATGGATTTCGTGGACCTGCTGGTAGGCAAACCGCTTGCCACCTCGGATGAGCAAGCCGAACAGATCGGGCCGTCGTCCGGAGTGGCCATCTTTGGGCTCGATGGACTCTCCTCCGCGGCATACGGCCCGGAGGCCGCGCTGACGCTGCTGCTGCCTCTCGGCTTCCCGGGTGTCCCCTACATTGTCGAGATCACGGGCGCGATCATTCTTCTGCTGCTGATCGTCTACTTCTCGTACCGGCAGACAATCGAGGCGTACCCGAACGGCGGTGGCTCATACACGGTCGCGTCGGAGAATCTGGGTGTCTTTGCCGGC
The DNA here is from genome assembly GCA_964249695.1 of uncultured Acidobacteriaceae bacterium. GTDB lineage: Bacteria > Acidobacteriota > Terriglobia > Terriglobales > Acidobacteriaceae > EB88. The sequence continues at coordinate 16,328 of CAXUDF010000005.1, read as the reverse complement.
CTGCTCGCCGCTTCCGCTCTCATCATTGACTATGTGCTGACCGCCGCGGTCGGCATCTCGGCCGCAGTCGGCGCGCTCATCTCGGCCGTGCCCGCAGTGCAGCCGCACACTCTCGGCGCCTGCCTTACCATTCTCGCGCTGCTTACGCTGGTCAACCTGCGCGGTGTGCGCGAGACCGGGCTGGCTATCCTGGTGCCTACTTACCTGTTCATTGCGTGTCTGCTGCTGATGATCGCGCTGGGCGTCTTCCACGTACTCGTGACCGGCGGCCATCCGCACCCCTATGTTGCGCCGGCCAAGCTGCCCGGGGCGACAACCGCGCTTTCGTTCTGGCTGCTGCTCAAAGTCTTCTCGAGCGGCTGTACGGCGATGACGGGAGTGGAGGCGGTAAGCAATGGCTCTACCGCATTTCGCGATCCGCGCGCACAAAATGCGAATCGTACGCTGACCATCATCATCGCGACGCTGGTAGCGCTGCTGGCCGGCATCGCCTGGCTGTGCCGCGCATACGGCGTCGGCGCGGTGGACCCGACCTCGCCGCAGTACCAGAGTGTGTTGTCGCAGTTGCTGGGCGCAGTCGCCGGGCGCGGTGTTTTTTACTACGTCAGCATGACCGCAATCCTGCTGGTGCTGGCGCTCTCCGCCAATACGGCGTTTGCGGGCTTCCCGCGCGTGCTGCGCGTGATCGCGGGCGGAGGCTACCTGCCGCGCGTCTTTACCCTGCGCGGCCGGCGCCTGCTCTACTCCTGGGGCGTGTACATGCTGGTGCTGCTGACGGGCTCGCTGCTGCTTATCTTTCGCGGCGTGACGGACCGGTTGATCCCGCTGTATGCGATCGGCGCGTTCCTTGCCTTTACGCTTTCGCAATCCGGGATGGTACAGCATTGGCGGAAGCATCCCGGCAAGGGTTCCGGCTTGAAGATGGCGATCAACGGCGTGGGCGCGACTGCAACCGGCATCACCACCGTGGTGGTGCTGGCCACCAAGTTCACTGCCGGCGCCTGGATCACGGCACTGCTGATCCCAAGCCTGATCGGCATTATGTTGATGGTGCACCACCACTATGAGCGGGTGAGCCGTGAGGTTGCGAAGGATACACCGCTCGACCTGACCGGGCTTATGCAGCCGCGTGTTATCGTGCCGATTGATCGCTGGAGCCGCGTCTCGGAGAAGGCCTTGCGCTTTGCCCTGGTGCTTTCAAGCGAGGTGCAGGCGGTGCATGTACAGGCCGAAGAGGAAGACGAGAAGGACTCGATCTGCGCCGAGTGGGAGACGATGGTGGCTGCGCCGCTGCGGAATGCTGACAAGAAGGTTCCGGAGCTGATCACTCTCAAGTCGCCCTACCGCTTTGTGCTGCTCCCTATGGTGCAGCACATCCTTGAGGAGGAGAAGCGCTACGCGGATCGGCACATCGCGGTGCTGGTGCCGGAGCTTGTGGTCAAGCACTGGTATGAAAACCTGCTGCACAATCAGCGCTCGAACCTGCTGAAACTTCTGCTGCTGCTGCGCGGGAATCAAAGGATTTTCGTCGTGAATATTCCGTGGTACCTGTAGGCGGCTATAGCCGGTCGCAAGGTGTTGGCCCCGCATAAACGGGGCTAGACTTGCTGCGCCCGCCGGTCATCTTTACGGAGTATCTCTGTCGCGCTAGACTCACGGCGGTCGTTGATCAACAGCGGCTGACAGGGACGGCCCGGGGCGGGAACCCCGAGCCGTTTGTGTCTAGGAGGATTCGCGCATGAAAGACATGCCGAAGCCGTGGGGGCCAAGCGTCAAACTTGGACTCCGTGTGGTAGGTGATTCGATGCGGCTTGCGATCGAGGTGATCATCCTCGTTCGTTTGCTGATGCATCGGTGATCCTGCCGAATAACCCCGGAGGGTGCGGCAAGGCCGCGCCCGAAGGGCTACGGCATGAAGTATCGCACATTTTGATCCAGTACGCACTGGGAAACGTCCGCTACTGCGAGTAAGGCGAAGGGCGCCTAGTAGGGCACCAGCGCACCCCTCGGAACCACCGGGAGCTTCGCTGTATCCCACCCGCCGCCAAGCGCCGCGACAAGTTGAACGCTGGCAACAAAGCGCCGCGTGACAATGTCCTCATCGGTACGTTGGTCGGCAAGCTGGGCCTGCTGCGCGGTAAGCACCGTGAGGTAGGTAGTCACGCCGCCCTTATATTGAGCCGTGCTGATGCTGGTCGAGCGGATGGCAGCCGTCACGGCATCTGCGGAAGAAGCCTGCTCGTCGGCGAGGATGCGCAAGGCGGCCAGATTGTCCTCCACTTCCTGAAAGCTGGTCAGCACAGTCAGGCGATAGTTTGCGACGGTGTACCCGTAGTTCGCACGTGCCTCATCGGTGATGGCGCGGCGACGGCCTGCATCGAAGACGGTCTCGATCGCCGAGGCGCCGATCGACCAAAGCTCCGAGGGCCCCTGGAGCCAGTTGCCGGGCTCGCCGCTTTCAAAGCCGCCGCCGCCGCTCAAGGTGATGTTCGGGTAGTAAGCCGAGATGGCGACCCCGATCTGGGCGTTGGCGTTGTCGGCCCGACGCTCGGCACCGGCGATATCAGGCCGCCGTTCGAGCAGTTCAGAGGGCACCCCGGTTGGAATGTCGGGGATATTGCGGTTTTGCGGCTCCGGCGGCAGCACAAACGAGGACGCGTTGATGCCGAGCAGCGTGGCGATCGCATGCATGTACTGGGCGCGGGCGATGCCGACATCGATGCCGGCTGTTTCTGTCGTCGCCAGTTCCGTTTGCGCCAAGGCGACGTCAGCCTGGGTCGCAACCCCGCCGCGGAAGCGCCGCTGGGTCAAAGCAAGCGACGCCTGGAAGGAGCCAAGAGTGATGTCGATCAGCTGCTGCTGGGCATCCAGGCCGCGCAGCTGGTAGTAGTCCGTTGCAAGCTCGGTGCGCACACCCAGCTCCACGTTGGCCTGGTCGGCGGCAAATGCCTGGGCATTGGCGCGCGCGCCCTGCACCTCACGGCGTACGCGACCCCAAAAGTCAGGCTGCCAGTTGGCCTCGCCCGACAGGTTGAAGTCGTTATATTGCGAAACCGAGATACCCGCCAGATTGGGCGTGAGCGTCGGTCGGCTGAGGGAAAGCCTTTCCCGGGAGACGGACGGCCCGAATGTTAGGGTCGGGTAGTAGTCGGCCCGCGCCTGGCGTACTGCTGCGGCGGCCGAAAGATAGTTCTGCACCGCGGCCTGGATTTGAAGGTTTCCCGAGGTCAGCCGGCCTTCCAGGTCGTCGAGCGCCGGATCTCCAAAGGCACGCCACCACTCGCCGCGGGCCAGCGCATCGGCCGGCACAGCGGGCTTCCAGTTGCCTGGCGGCGGCGGCAGCTCGCGGTAAGTCAGCGTAGGCGGGGCCGACGGTGGGCGCTGGTAATTTGGCCCGACCGTGCAGCCCGACAGGGCGAGCGCGGCGAGTGCCATGAGGAAATTGCGGAGCCGAGCCGTCACTGCTTACCCCCGCTGGACTTTCCGCCGGACTTGCCGCCGGAGTTCCCGCCACCCCCTCCACCTTCCTGCTTGGCACTCGCGTCGTTGGCCGCCGAGCCGGACTGCTGCGAGCCAGTTTGCGGTTGTGCGCCTTCAGCAGAGCTGGATTTCCCATTGCCGCCGCCTTGGCCGGACTGAGGACCGTTACTGCCGCTGCTTCCCTGGGGCTGCACGACGTGGACTGCTTCTCCGTCGAGGATGGAGTCTGGAGGATTCTGGATTACGTTGGAGTCTTTGGTCAGCCCGGAGACCACCTGGATGACGCGGCCGTCGTCCTGGCCGATGGTGATCGGCACCAGCTTGGCTTTACCGTTTTCTACAGTAGCAATCTGAAGCCCCTGCGCGCGAAAGACCATCGTAGGCACGGGTACGATCAGGCTGCTTGAACCTGTGTTGAGGGTCAGCCTGACTTCGCCATATGCGCCGGGCATCAGCTTGCTGTCCTTGTTATCGACATCAATCTCGACGAGCATGGTGCGGGTGTTTGGGTCGATCGAATCCGTCGAGCGCACAATGTGCCCGGTAAATGTCTGCCCCGGGTACTCGGCAAGCATGACCTGCGCCACGGTGCCGCGCCGCGCCCCAAGCGAGTCGACCTGCGGAATGGACACGTACACCCGAAGGATCCGGATATCGGCCTCCTCAAACAGCTGCTGGTTGGCGCCAGCCCCGGCATTGATGAGCTGGCCTTCATCAATGTTGCGGGCTGTGATGATGCCGGTGAACGGGGCATACACACGCTCAAAGCCGACCAGCTGCTCAAACTGTGACACCGCATGCTGCGCGGCTTCTACCTGCGTGTATGTAGAGGCCTGCCCTGTCACAAAGTTATCCGTATCCTGCTGCGAGACGGCGTCCTGCTGCAGCAGGTCCTTGTAGCGCTGCGCCTGCACGGCGGCATTGTTGGCGTTGGCCTGTGCTGTGGCCAGGTTGGCCTTGGCCTGCGCGAGCTGCTGGTCCACCTCAGGGCTTTGAATCACGGCTAACAGCTGGCCTTCCTTCACGTGCGCGCCAATGTCGACATACCAGTGGCTCAGGTAGCCGGAGGTACGGGCGTATACGGGGGAGTCCTTGAAAGCCTGGAGCGCGCCCGGCAGCAAGAGGGTGTCTTCAGGTTTGCCGACCGTCGGCTTCGCGATGATCACGTCCGGCGGCGCTTCTGCGGTGGTCTGCTGCTGCAGGCGCTGCTGGGCCCGCAACCGTGGCACAATGCCCAGTACCGCCAGCACCACGGCCAGCACCAGCCCCGCAAGCACTAGCAGCACGGCTTTGCCGGTGGAGAGCGGCTTCAAACGCTGAACCTCTCCTTCTTTGGCTTCGGGCGGGGTGCCGTCCTGCTCCTTCTTTGAGTTGTGTCTGGGGTCCTGCTTTGGGCTGCTCATGCTGTCTGGCTCTCCAGGCTTTCGATTCCCTGCCCGCGCTCACGCTGCTTTTCCTTCTCCGCCCGCTCGGCGCGCCGGCGTTCCAGGCGGGAGTGAACGACAGAGAAGAAGGTTGGAATGAAGAACAGAGTTGACACGGTCGCGAACAGGAGGCCGCCAATGACCGCGCGGCCGAGCGGCGCATTTTCTTCGCCGCCGTCACCCAGGCCCAGCGCCATGGGGATCATGCCGATCATCATGGCAAGCGCGGTCATGATAACCGGGCGAAACCGGGTAAAGCCGGCCGCGATGGCGGACTCGGTCGCCTCGCCGGGGTGCTGCTCCAGGTGCTCACGGGCAAACGAGACCACCAGGATGGAGTTCGACGTCGCGACGCCCATGCACATGATGGCACCGGTTAGCGCGGGCACGCTGATGTGGGTGCCGGTGATGAACAGGAACCAGACAATGCCGCACAGCGCCGCGGGCAGCCCCGAGATGATGATGAACGGATCGAGCCAGCTCTGAAAGTTGACGACGATCAGCATGTACACGAGCACGATCGAGAAAGCCAGGCCGGCATACAGGCCGGTGAACGAAGAGTGCATGGTTTGCACCTGTCCGCGAACGACAATGCGGGAGCCGCGCGGCAGCTGGTTCTTATCCCGCGCAAGAATCTTCTCGATTGCCTTGTCGACCGTCGACAAATCGCTGCTGACAACATTGCCGTAAATATCAATGGCCGGGGCGATGTTGTAGTGGCTCACCGTTGCCATCTCCTCCCCTTGCGTGAACGAGGCAAGGTTGCCGAGGAGCTGCGGCGGGCGAACGCCGGTGATGGTGCTTTGCGGCATGATCGCCGAAAGCGAAGAGGGCGCTGCGCCGTTTACCCCGGAATTGGGGCTCAGGCTTGTACTGGAGGAGCCGCCATTGCCCGCGGTCGAGGTGCTGCTGGACGTGATGGGGATATTCGCCAGGTCATTCAAAGTGTCGAGGTTGTACTGCGGCGACTGCACCGCGATGTTGTAGGACACGTCATTCTTTGGGTCGAGGAAAAAGGTTGGCGAGGTTTGAAACGATCCGCTGGTCGCCGAAAGCAGGCTCTGTGCAACCTGATTCTGGTTCAGCCCCAGCTGCGAGCTCTTGGTGCGGTCGATGTCCACAAACAAACGCGGATTGTTGGCCGGCTGCTGGATGCGCAGGTCCGCTGTACCCGGGACATAGCGCATTTCATTGAGCACCCGTGTGGCGAAGTCGCGGTTCCCCACCAGATTTGCCCCGATAATCTGGATGTCGAGCGGCGCGGGCAGGCCGAAGTTCAGGATCTGCGTGATCATGTCGGACGGCAGCTCGTAGAAAAGCGTACCCGGGAAGCGCGCCGCGAGAATGGTGCGGAGCTTGGCCACGTACTCCTCGCTGGGGTGGTGCTTCTCGTTGAGCGATACCTGGATGTCCGCGTCGGACGGGCCTACGGGGGCCGAGTTGGAGTAGGTCAGGTTAATGCCCGAGTAGGGCAGGCCGATATTGTCGATAATCGTGGTCAGCTCATTCGCAGGTACAACCTCGCGGATGGTGCGGTCGACCAGGTCGCACAGGCGCGCTGTCTCCTCAATCCGTGTGCCGGTGCGGGCGCGCACGTGCAGGGTGAAGCGGCCGGCATCAGTCGCCGGGAAAAAGTCCTGCCCGAGGAAGGGGAACAGCAGCGCCGCAGAGGTAAGCGTAAAGCCAAAAAACAGCAGCATGAACAAGGCCGGCCGGGCTACGCACAGCTCAAGCGCCGTCTGGTAGTTATGGCGAACGCGCTCAAACCCGCGCTCAAACCCGAGCTGGAAGCGGACAAAGGGATTGCGGCTCTTGCCCCGGGCCTTCGCTGCTTCCTCATCGTGCTCTTTCAGCATGTACATCGCCATGGTGGGCACGATGGTGCGCGAAAAGAAGTAGGAGGCAAGCATCGCGAACACCACCGCCTCGCCGAGCGGCACAAACAGGTAGCGCGCGACGCCTGACAGGAAAAACATGGGCAGAAACACGATGCAGATGGAGATGGTCGCTACCAGCGCGGGTACCGCGATCTGGGACGCTGCGTCGAGGATGCCCTGCTCAATCGCCTTGCCTTCTTCAAGGTTGCGATTGATGTTCTCGATCTCTACCGTCGCGTCGTCGACCAGGATCCCGACAGCGAGCGCGAGACCGCCGAGCGTCATGATGTTGATCGTCTCGCCGAGCGCGGACAAGACCAGCAGCGAGGTGATGATGGAGAGCGGAATCGAAACCGCGATGATAATGGTCGAGCGAAACGAGCCAAGGAACAGCAGGATCATGATCGCCGTCAGGCAGGCAGCGATCACGGCCTCCCGCACGACGCCCGAGATAGACGCGCGCACAAAGATCGATTGATCCCCGAGCGGGGTGATGCGCAGCTGCGGCGGCAGCTGGGTCATCAGCACGGGCAGCTGCTTGCGGATGCCGGCGACGATATCGAGCGTGGACGCTTCGCCGGTCTTGATGACCGAAAGCAGCGACGCACGCTGGCCGTCTACCCGCACGATGTTGGTTTGCGGTGGAAAGCCGTCGCGCACGTGCGCCACGTCGTGGATGTAAACCATGTTGCCGTTGACCGACTTGATCGGCAGGTCATTGAGGCCCTGGATGGTCGACGGCGCGGAGTTGGTCTCTACCTGGTACTCAAAGCCGGACACCTTCATCGTGCCCGAAGGCAGGATCAGGTTCTGCGTGGCAATGGTCGAGACGACGTCAGCCGGGGCCATGCCTTTGGACTGCAATGCCTGCAGGTTCAGGTCGACCTGCACCTGGCGCTGCTTGCCCCCGTAGGGGTAGGGAATACCGGCGCCGGGCACCGTGACCAGCTGCGTTCGGATGAAGTTGAGACCAAAATCGTTAAGCTGCTGCTCGCTCAAGCCTTGTCCGCTCAGACCGAGCTGGATGATCGGTACGCTCGAGGCGGAGTACTGCAGAATGAGCGGCGGCGTGGTGCCCTGCGGGAGCTGGCGCAGCTGCGTCTGCGCAATTGCCGTGACCTGCGCGTTGGCGTCAGCAATATTGACGTTCGGCTGGAAGAAGATCTTGATGACGCCGATGCCGTTGAGCGATTGCGACTCAACATGCTCGATATTGTTGACGGTCGTGGTGAGTGTCCGCTCGGAAAGCAGGACGATGCGGTCCGCCATCTGCTCGGGCGAAAGTCCGGTGTACTGCCAGATCATCGCCACGACGGGAATGTTGATGTTAGGAAAAATATCGGTAGGCGTGGCAAGGATCGCCACCGGGCCGAGAACCAGCAGAAGCAGGGCTAGTACGGCAAAGGTGTAGGGCCGTCGCAGCGCGAGGCGAACAATCCACATAGCTCGTCAGGATCTCCGGGCGTAAAAGCACTTCTCGTACATAGGAAAAGCGAGTGGTACGGCTTGCAATGGCTTCTTCGTCGGGAAAGCCATATCGCAACGAATCTGCGCCTCTATACCGATCCGAGAACTGCCGTAGACCGATGGTATGCGATGGAAAGGCCAATCGCAGAGATAGAGGAAAAGCCGGACCCTGAAAAGTCCAGCGTGGTCGTTCCCGGTTTGCCGAGGGAATCTAGTACATAGACGCGGCCGCCTGCGAAAGGACGCGGACGCCGCGATCTTAAAGGCTGCTGTTGATCCGACTTACATATTCATCTTCTTGAAAATGCGGGCGGGGATGGCTCGCACGATCCACATGATCGGCGCCCAGAAAAAGGGGAGATACACAGAATCCCTGCGGGCCGCGACCGCGCGCAGGATGCCCAGGCCGATGGTGCGGGGTTCGGCAAACAACGGCCCCCGCCGCAGATGCGCCGTCATGGGCGACGCCACAAAGCCCGGCTTGATGGTCAGCACATGGGCCCCGGAGCGGTCAATCCGGTTTCTCACCCCGTCCAGCAGGACGTTGAGCGCCCCCTTGGACGCGCCATAGACGTAATTGCTTTTTCGGCCGCGATCCCCGGCGACCGAGGTAATGACGGCAAGCGTGCCGGAGCCGCGCGCCTCAAAGTAGTTCGCCAGCCAGGTGATGAGCGAGGCAGGGGAGAGGAAATTCGTCAGGTACACCGCTTCAGCGACCCGGGCGTCGGCCTGGGCCGACGCCTGGTCGCCCAGAACGCCGTGGGCCAGCAAGGCGAGGTCAAGCGTGCCCAGGATTTTGACGACTGACTCGAGCAGCGCGACGTGCTCGTCGACCTTATCAAGGTCAAGCGCGAGCGAGTACACGGTCCTGGCGCCGCGGGTCTGCAGGTCGGAGACGACGGCAGCCAGCTTGTAGGGGTCGCGCGCAACCAGAAACAGGCTGGCGCCGCGCTCGGCAAGCAGGCGGGCCGTGGCCTGGGCAATGGCCGAGGTTGCGCCCAGAATCAAAGCCTTTTGCGGGTACGCCGGGGTACGCGCCTGCGAGAATGCTCGATCAGCCACGCCCGGTCACCCGCTGCCAGAAACCCGAGTCAAACGCTGGGTCGACGTAGGCGGCGAAGCGCTCCCACTGCGGATAAAACGCCTGGTACTGCGCGGCGGTCATCCGGGCGTCCTTGGCGGGGTACATGCGGCCGCCGTGGTCAAGCGTGATGTTGGCCAGTCGATCGAGCAGGTCGAACGAGACCTCTTCCCGGATCGGAAAGTCGAGCGCCAGCGTGATGCCGGGCGTTGGGAAGCTGAGAAAGCCGGGCGAAGGCACGTCGCCGAAGATCTTGAGCACGGCCAGGAACGAGGCAAGGCCGGAGGCGGTAATTGCCTTCATGATCTGCGTGATGCCGCGCTGCGCGTCGTCGGGGTTCGGGTCCGGGGGCAGCACGCATTGGAACTGCAGCAGGCCGCGCTTGCCGTACATCCGGTTCCACTTGAGCACCGCGTCGAGCGGGTAGAAAAACGGCTCGTAATCATGGACCGCGGTCACGGTTTTTTTGGTTTGCTTGTTGTAGAAAGCAAAGTTGAACAGGCCGATGGAAAACTTGTTGAGCGCGAATTCGGGAAGGTTGATGGGAAAGGTGAGCTTTGGCTCGCGGGAGCGGGTGAGCGGGCCGGGTACCTCGGAGTGCGTGCCCTGCATGAAGATGCCGCGGGCGAAGTTCTTGCCGGTCGATACGCAGTCCAGCCAGGCGACGGTGTACTCGACGTTCTCCGCCGCGCGCGAGATCTCGAGAAACTCGCCGATGCCGACAAACTTCTCGCCGCGATAGTCGATGCCGCGGGACACGATCGGCCGTAGGCGTACTTCAGCCCAGGAGATCAGCCCGGTCAGCCCCATGCCGCCGATGGTCATGGAGAACCAGTCGCGGTTCTCGCGGGTGGAGCAGAGAATGCGCGAACCGTCGGAGCGGACGAGCTCAAAGCGCAGCACGTGCGAGCCGAAGGTGCCGGCGACATGGTGGTTTTTGCCGTGGATGTCGTTCGCGATCGCGCCGCCGACCGTGACGTATTTGGTGCCGGGGGTGACGGGCAGAAAAAAGCCGAGCGGTACGGCAAAGTCGAGAATCTCGGCCAGCGTGACGCCGGCCTCGCAGCGCAGGATGCCGGTGGACGGGTCAAAGTGCAGCAGGTGGTCCATGCCGCGCGCGTGGAGCAGGGTGCCGTCTTCGAGCAGGCAGACGTCGCCGTAAGAGCGGCCCGCGCCGACCGGCAGCATGGGCCCGCGGGGGCGCTCGCGCGGGGGAAAATCCGTGGTCCAGGAAAGCGGCCGAAGGTCGGCAGCAAGCTTCGGATAGCGTCCCCAGGACTCAAAGGCAGGCGGCGCGGACGGCTTTTCAGGGGTGCGGCCGGGTGTCTTCCCGGGTGTCTTGCTGGATACAGTGTCGAGCAGGCTCTCGGCCATTGTGGGGGCGTTCCTCGGCTTTCGTGCGGGACTGCTGTTGGGGGCTCGTGTTTGGAACGATGTTCAGATGATGGCGAGCAGGATGACGCAAACCGCCGCAAAGCCGAGCAGCAGGCTGGCGCGGTCGGTGACGGCAAAGATGACCGGGTCCTCATCCAGTTCGCCCCGGCTGGCGAGAAGCCAGACGCGGCTGATCCACAAAATCATAATAGGGGTAATGAGCCACATACGCTGCGGGTGCGCGTACAGCCCGGTCACATCGCGGCCGTTGATGTAGAGCGAGAACACGACCACCGAGGCGTACGCGCTGGCGGTGCCGAAGGAGCGCATCTGCTCGGTGTCCGACAGCAGGTAGCCCCGGCCGTTCGACGGAACCTGGCCCGCCGCGCGGATGTTCTGGAGCTCGGCAAAACGCTTGACAAAGGCGAGCGACAAAAACAGAAAGATGGAAAAGCCGGCCAGCCAGGGCGAGATGGCAATGGAACAGGCAGCGGCCCCCGCCAGCAGCCGTAGCGTGTACAGCCCGGACAGGAGCACCACGTCGACCAGCACGATGCGTTTGAGATAGAGCGAGTAGGACAGCGTGCTGACCAGGTAGAGCAGCAGATACGCCAGGAATTTGCCGGAGAGGATCGCGGCCAGGATGAAGGAAAGCGCGAGCAGCGTCCCCGACAGCAGAACCCCTGTTTTGGCCTGGAGGTCGCCGGACGCAAAAGGGCGGCGGCGCTTGCGGGGGTGCCGGCGGTCCGCCTCGATATCGAGCAGATCGTTGACGATATAGGTGGAGGACGCGCACAGGGAGAAGCAGAAAAAGGCAGCCAGCGCCTGCACGAGCGAGCGCGCGTTGAGCGCGTGCGCCAGCAGCAGCGGCACGAAGATCAGAACGTTCTTGGCCCACTGGTGCACCCGGGCGGCCCGCCGAAATGCCTGCAGCGGTGAGGCCCGGTCGATGAACTGCTGCGTCGGGGTAAAGCGCCGCGCGCGCATCGCGGCCCGCAGGGCACCATCCGGGTTGGCGACCATCGGCTCGCCCGCGTGCTCCAGCAGCGGCACGTCCGGGCTCGCATTGCCGATGTAGTCAAAGCCGCCGTCCCCAAAGCGCTGCTGAAACGACGCAAGCTTGTTGTGCCCAGTCAGATTGGTGCGGCCGTCGCTGGCGAGCACGCCGTCAAAGATGCCCAGGTGTTCCGCCACGCGTTCGGCCAGCGCCTGGTCGGCGCCGGTGGCCAGGTACAGCCGGCGCCCAAGGCCCTTTTGCTGCTCCAGGTACGCGGCCAGGGGCTTGTTGTACGGCAGGTGCGCCACGTCGAGCTGTACCCGTTCGGTAACCTCGCGTTTGAGCGTAGCTTTGCCCTTCAAAATCCATCCCGGCACGCGCAGGAGGTCGCCCGAGTGGGTGCGCACCATCAGGAGAAGTGCATCCACAAGGGTGTCGCTTTTTACCAGGGTGCCGTCGAGATCCACGCAGAGGGGCCGCAAGGTGGGCGCGTACGCGTTGACCCCTATGGCAGGAGCGGCGGTGGTGAAGCGTGTCGCTGGTGTCCTGTCAGTCATCGGCAGCGGCAGTATAGCACTCAGCCTTGGGTACTTTGGTGTCTTGATCCCGCGCACTGTCTCGCTTCTCCCCGCTTGCGTCGTTCGGGTCAGACGCCTATCTAATGGAACAGAGGACATGTATGGCGAGCTCCAGGCAGGACACATTGCGACTTTCCGTGCTTGACCAGGCACCGGTGGCGGAAGGCTCAAGCGCGGGCGAGGCGCTGGACCGCTCGGTCGAACTGGCCCGGCATGTGGAACAGCTGGGTTACCGACGGTTCTGGATGTCGGAGCACCACGCCATGGCGACGCTCGCGTGTGCCTCGCCTGAGGTTGTGCTGGCCCGCATCGGCGCCGCGACCCAACGAATCCGGATCGGCTCCGGCGGCATCATGCTGCCGCATTACGCGCCGATGAAGGTTGCTGAAAACTTTCTAACCCTGCATGCCATGTATCCGGGCCGTGTCGACCTTGGGGTAGGCCGCGCCGCCGGCGGCGGCGCACTTGAGGCGGCGGCGCTGCGCCGGGACCGCCAGGGAAGCTCCCTGCACGGGCCGGCTGACGATTTTCCCGAGCAGGTGGCCGAACTGCTGGCCTGGCTTGGGCAAGGCGAGGGCTTTCCGCCGGGCCACCCCTTTAGCCGTGTTGAGTTGTCGCCGCCGAGCGCGAGTATCGGATCGGCCTCCGGGCCGTCCTCGGGACCCCAGGTCTGGCTGCTCGGCTCAAGCATGTGGGGCGCGGCGGCAGCAGCCCAGTGGGGGCTGCCGTACGCGTTCGCTCACTTCTTCAGTCCGGTTGCCACGCGGGCTGCGCTTGACAGCTATCGCCGGGCCTTTCAGCCGTCGCCGATGCTTGCCGCACCGCGCGCGGTGGCAGCGATGGGCGTGATCGTCGCCGATACCGACGAGGAAGCGCGCCACCTGCACGCGAGCGTGCGGCTGCTGCAGCAGCGGATTCGGCAGGGAGACCGCCGCCCGGTGGCTGCGCCGGATGCGGCGGAACGGCTGCTGCGCGAGGAGTTCGGGATGTTCGACTGGGCCGCTCATGACGAGGAAGGCGAGTATCCGCGCTATCTCGTCGGCAGCCCGGCCACTGTGCGGCGGGAGCTTGGCGCTATGGCGTCGTCACTCGGGCTTTCGGAGGTGATCGTCAACACGATCACCCATAGCCAGGCGGCACGGCTCCGCTCGTACACGCTGCTTGCGGAAGTGTTCGAGCAAAGGGGTGAAGACGCGGGTGAGGAGCTGCCTGACCATGAGCCCGCGCAGGCGGACCTTGCGGCCTACGCATCGTAATCAGTGGGAACATCAGTGGAACACGACCGGAACGTGAGGGGTTGGCATGGCGGGTGAGCGCAGGCAGGGGACGATCGTGCTGGTGCACGGGGCGTGGTCGGACGGCAGTATCTGGAAAGATGTTCTGATTCCGCTCGCGCACGAAGGCTACACGGTACGGGCGGCGCAGGTGCCGCTTCAAAGCTACGAAGGCGATGTGGCCGCAGTAAACCTGCTGCTGGACCACGTGGAAGGCCCGGTGCTTTTGGTGGGCCACTCCTACAGCGGCGCGGTGATTTCCTCTGCCGGCAGCCATCCGAAAGTGAAAGCCCTGGCCTATGTTGCCGCGTTTGCGCCCGAGGCGGACGAGGTGTTTGGGAGCCTGATGAGCATGCATCCGTCGGCGGCGCCCATGACGCTTGGGCCGGACGCGAGCGGCTTCCTGTGGATGGATGCCGAGTTCGCAGCGAACGCGCTTGGGCACGATCTCCATCGCGGGATCATCCACCTGGCGGTGGCGGTGCAAAAGCCCGCAAGCTACAAGCTGTTTGAGGCCAGGCTGACCGACCCGGCCTGGAAGCACAAGCCAAGCAGCTATCTGGTCACCACCGAGGACCGAACCCTGGCCCCGGAAACGCAGCGCTTGCTGGCCAGGCGCATCGGCGCGCGCACGGAGGAGGTCGCAGCGAGTCACCTGGTGCCGCTCTCGCAGCCGGACGCGGTGGCGCAGTTTATTCGGACCAGCGCGGCCGTGCTTGGGTAGGTAGGTCTTCACACCACTTTGTCATCTCATTCTCCGTGTTAGAGGCGAGATGCTGCCATGGAAGAAGCTATTCATTGGGAGCAGATGTTCTCACTCCTGCTTGAGGCCGACCCTAGCTTCGAGCCAATCTGGCGAAGCTTTCTTGAAGAATGGGAAGGCGAGAAAGATGGTCTGCCGCTGACGATCGCGATCGACGACTTCGCCCGGCATCTTGTCTCAAAGTTGGAAGCGGGCGATACGTCCCGCTTCAAAGATATTTTTGCTGTGATCGAGAGGCTGCACTTCAGCGTTGATAGCTTCGTCACCGAGGGGGTCATCGGTATAGCCGAAGGACTCCTAGACACGGGCAGCTATACAACACTTCATCCCTACGACTTCGAACGGTGGCTTGGACCTGAGACTAAACGAGCCTGGCTGGAAGCCAACAAGGGTTATTACGGTCGTGAATGGCGAAGAGATCGATAGCCGATCTTGCCACTGATCTCCGCTCATCCCGAAGGCCCTTCGCTGCTTCCTGCACTTACTTGAATCGCGTTCTCGCGCCATAACTGAAGGCGCCTGGCATTTGTGAGCTCTCCCTACCCGTATCCGCGGTCCTCACACCGATTGGCGGCTTGTTAGGCTTGCATAGATCAGCATGCTGACAAGCCGCGAGCGGCGTAACGACATAGTCAAACGCCGATGTAAGCGCTTTCGGAGCAGGTCACAAAGTTCTGAGTTAGGCCGTGACCAACGCTTCCACCACTTCCCCGGCCAGCATCTG
>CAXUDF010000005.1:0-1189 GCA_964249695.1 uncultured Acidobacteriaceae bacterium | reverse complement strand
TTCATGCCGCTGGTGCCGCTGGCCTCGTAGGGCCGCTTGGGTGTGTTGAGCCACAGGTCCACGCCGCTGGTAAGCAGCTTGCCGAGCTCCCACTCGTAGTTCTCGAGATAGATGATTTTCAGCAGACCGCCGGAAAGCTCGTGCGCCAGCTCAATGACGCGCTTGATCTTGGCCTTGCCGGGCTCGTCGGCCGGGTGCGCCTTGCCGGCATACACCACTTGAAGCCCGCCGAACCGGCTGGCCATGGCGACCAGACGCTCCGGATGGGTGAACAGCAGGTCCATGCGCTTGTAGGTCGCGGCGCGGCGCGCGAAGCCGATCGTAAAGATGTCTGGCGAGAACTCCGCGCCAGCGCGCTCGCGGATCGCGTCTACCAGCAGGTGCTTCGAGGCGTGGTGCGCGTCGATAATCTCGCTTTCCGGAATGTCAATCGCGTAGCGCAGCGTCACGTTGTCGCGCCGCCAGCGCGGTACGTGCCGGTCAAACACGGCCAGAAACGGCTCAGAAGCCCAGGTGGCCGCGTGGACGCCGTTGGTAATTGCGTCGATCTGGTACTCGGGGAACATTTCCCGAGACACAATGCCGTGCTGCATGGCGACGCCGTTGACGAAGCGAGAAAAACGCAGTGCGACATAGGTCATGTTGAGCAGTCCGTCGTGGCAACCGCCGGCGGCCTGCAGCATGTGGACCGTATCGGCCCCGAGCACCCGGTTGGCCTGCTCGATCGAGAAGCGATCGTGCCCGGCTGGCACTGGCGTGTGGGTGGTAAATACGCATTGCTCGCGCACGCGCGAAAACTCCGCAGGCCCGGCCTGCGCGAAGGTGCGTCCGGCGAGCGCCCGGCCTACCAGCGCCACCGTTAGCAGGGCTGCGTGGCCCTCGTTCATGTGGTACACCGCCGGCTCAAACCCGAGCGCGAGCAGCAGGCGCGCACCGCCCAGGCCAAGCACAACCTCCTGACGCAAACGGTAGTCTGTGTCGCCGCCATAGAGCCGGTCCGTAATGGTGCGGTCTTCCGGCCTGTTTTCTTCAAGGTCCGTGTCCAGCAGATACACCGGTACCACGTGCCCGGTAACGCCCAGAATGTCGTGGCGCACTGCGCCGACGTGGACCATGCGGCCTTCAATCTCAACAACGGCACGGGCCGCAATCCGCTCGGTGAACGCCTCAACAGGCCAGGGCTGCTCCA
>CAXUDF010000004.1:47605-52533 GCA_964249695.1 uncultured Acidobacteriaceae bacterium | reverse complement strand
GCTGCAAAGCTCGTGGCGGCGGTGAAAATGCTAAGGGCGGCGATGCTCAGGCTGATGCGCTTCATGGTGTTTTCTCCCCAGCGCTTGTGCGCTTGAGAAGAGCCTAGTCAAGCGTTCCTGTGTGCGTGAAGGGTTTTTTCGCCGCACAGGCCGCGCACGCACGTCTTTTCGGGCAAGAACGTGGTTTTAGGTACTTTGGTTTGCCGGAAGTCATCTGTCTTCAACGCGCTCACCGAAGTGGAACCACTTCTCGTTTCTGGAAAAGTGGTTACCTGCGTCACATTACAGTAGGGTCGAGACGCACGTTTATCGGTAACTGAAGTTCTTAGATGATGAAGGATCGAAGGAGGGACGGACGCGTTCTGTAAAGAAGGAGCGTGCGAAAGAGCAATTTGGATTGCATTGAATCAGGAATATTCGGAGAACCTTCCAGCAGTCAGGATGCCGGTCTGCCTGGCAGAGAGGGGAGCCGAACGCGCGGCGTTCGGCGCGTGAGAACCGAGCGCCCCTAGCAAAGACGCCTCAGTTAAGCACGCCCCAGCGCCTGCGCCACCGTCGCGCCGATAGCCGCCGGGCTTTCCACAACGTGAATGCCGGCCGAGCGCAGGGCGGCCATCTTCTCCGCCGCGGTGCCCTGGCCGCCTGAGATGATCGCGCCCGCATGGCCCATGCGGCGCCCCGGTGGCGCAGTCTGGCCGGCGATAAAGCCGATCACCGGCTTTCGTACATGCTCCCGGACGTACGCCGCCGCCGTTTCCTCAGCGGTGCCGCCGATTTCGCCGATCAGGATGATCGCCTCGGTTTCCGGATCCTCGTTGAGCAGCTTCAGAGCGTCCGTGTGCGTGGTCCCAATCACCGGGTCGCCTCCGATCCCGATCGCAGTCGACTGGCCGATACCGCGCTGCGTGAGCTGGTAGACCGCCTCGTAGGTCAGCGTTCCTGAGCGGGACACGATACCGACCGAGCCCTCCTTGTGAATCCGCCCGGGCATGATGCCGATCTTCGCCTTGCCCGGCGAGATGACGCCCGGGCAGTTCGGGCCAATCAGCACCGACGGCGAGTGGCGGAGCACGCTCCAGACTGCGACCATGTCGTTGGTGGGAATGCCTTCGGTGATGCAGATGATCAGCGGCAGTCCGGCCGCGTTTGCTTCCAGGATGGCGTCTGCTGCAAACGGCGGCGGCACAAAGATGACCGTCGCGTTTGCGCCTGTTTCGCGCACGGCGTCCTCGACCGTGTCGAACACCGGCCAGCCCTCATGCGTGGTGCCGCCCTTGCCCGGCGTGACACCGCCCACGACCTTTGTGCCGTACTCGGCACAGCCTTTGGCGTGGAAGGTGCCTTCCTTGCCGGTGATGCCCTGCACAATCAGCCGCGTATTGCTGTCAACCAGTACCGCCATTTGTTCCTCCCGATGCTCGCAGCAGTTTCAGTTCTGTCAGGCATTGTTTCTGATGCTATGGAGCATCCCTATGCGGCATCTTCTGCCGGCAGAGCCCCACGCACGACCGCGCGCAAGCATGCGCCGTCGCGAGAGGGCTCCTAGCGCTTACGCGTCGCTGCATAGCGGTCGTTCGGTTCGTAGGGTGTTCTCACAGCAGGTCGTGCCAGGGCGTTCTCCTGACCGAAAGAACCGCACTATTGGGCAGCAGGTGCCGACTCGCCGTGCAGCGTTATCGCGCCGTTCACGGTCTTCGGATCGACCGTAATCTCCCTCAGCTTGGCGGCTACGTCCGCGGGCACATCCTGCTGGTACCGCCCCTGGAGGTACTTCGCGAAGAACTGCTCCATGGCCGTGACCATGGCCAGGTTGTTGATTGGTCGCGCAAAGCCGTGTCCCTCGTCGGGCGCAACCAGGTACTCAACCGGCTTGCCGTTGTCCCGCACGGCCGTCACAATCTGGTTGCTCTCCCGAATATTGACGCGAGGATCGTTTTTGCCCTGCACCACCATCAGCGGGGTCACGATGGCCTTGGCATTGGTCAGGGGCGACTCGGCCACCAGCAGAGCCTTGCCGGACGGTGTGGTTGGGTCGGCCATGCGGGTGTACATCTGCTTGCGCCCGGCCTCCCAGTAGGGAGGGATCGCATCGAGCAGGGTGATCAGGTTGGAGGGCGCGACGATCGCGACCGCGGCAGCATAGACGTCGGGCGTGAACGCGACCCCGGCCAGCGTTGCATAGCCTCCATAGGAGCCGCCCGAGATGCCTACCCGCTTCGCGTCGACCGTTCCGTCGGCGACCAGCGCCTTAACGCCCCAGGTCAGGTCATCCTGCATCTTGCGGCCCCACTCGCCGTTGCCCGCGTTCAGGAAGTGCTTGCCGTAGCCGGTCGAGGCGCGAAAGTTCGGCTGCAGCACCGCATAGCCGCGATTGGAAAGAAACTGCGCGAACGTGTCGTAGCCGTAGGAGTCGCGCCCCCACGGGCCGCCATGCGGAAAGACGATGAGCGGCAGATTCTTCGCCGGCAATCCCTTGGGCAGCGTCAGGTAGGCAGGGATCTCGAGGCCGTCAGATGACTTGAAATAATAGGGTTTGCGCTCGGAGAGAGACGTTCGCGGCAGCTCCTCGCGGATCCTGTATTGCAAAGTGGCTGCGCCGGTGGTGCGATTCCACAGGTAGGTTTCGCCCGGCTCGGTGTCGCTGTAGGCGTTCACAATCCAGAGAGTCTCGTCCCTGGAACGCGAGCCAAGGTTAATCTCCTTGCCGGGCAGCTTCGACTGCAAGGCGCGGTATTCCTGCTCGAAGGCTTTATCGCGAAAGTAGAGCCGGTAGCGGTCATCCTCGTAGCTGGTGAAGAGAATGCGATAGTCCACCTCCGAGGTCTCCACGCTGCCGAGGTCGACCTTCTTTTCCGGGTCGCTTTCCACCTTGGTGGTCGCACCCGTCCCCGGATCGAGCAATTGCAGCTCAGTCAAGTCCACTGAGCCCTTGTTCGTGATCAGGTACACCTGCTTGTTGTCCGCGGTAAAGCCGCTGACGCCGCAGTTTTCCAGAACCGTGCAGCTATAGATCTGCTTGAACCCGTCCCCGTCCACGCGAAGGATCTGACTGTCGCCCGCCGGGTTGGTGCGTTCAGCCAGGCGGAGTGCGCCGTCGTTGTCGAACTCCCAGCCGGCAACCTGCTCGGTGTTCTTGCGCAACAGCTTCTTTTCGCCGGTTGAGATGTGCAGCTCGTACAAGTCATGCCAGTGCGGATCGCGATCGTTCAGGCCGATATACAGCACATCCGGCCTGGACTTTGGCACGGCATAAATCTGCGTGCGAACACCCTTCAGGTTGGTCAACGCGCGGGTCGGGGGAACTCCGGTCTTTGCGTCCGCGGCAAGCGTCGGGTCGATCGCATATACGTTGAAGTTTTCGTCTCCGCCCGCGTCCTGCGCATACAACACATACTTTGAGTCGCGGCTCCAGAAGTATCCGCGCACCGGCCGCGTGGCCTCCGCGCTCAGCGGACGCGCCGCGCTGAAGGGTTCATTCGCCCGCTTCACCCAGATGTTGCGGGTGCCCTTGTACGGCTTCAGGAACGACAGGTACTGCCCGTCCGGTGAGATTTGCGCGCCCGAAATCTCGACCTCTCCGAAGAAAAGCTGCCGGTCGATCACAGGGGGCTGCTGCGCGTGCGCAATGACGGGAATGGACATAGCAACCAGCATAAAGCCGGCCATCGCGAGCTTCTTCATCGGGACCCCACGGGAGCGGAATAGCATCGCCGCCAATTTACACCCGCATGGAGGGCACTCGCGCAGCTATTTGCTGCCTGCCTGCAGGGAGGAGGGCGGCGTCAGGCTAGGGCGCGCCGAGCTGCTCCGCAAGATCCACCAGGTCGTGCGCCACGTAGTCATAGCTGGCCTCCGGAGCCTGGTCCTCGGTCTCGCGATACAGAAAAGCGGTGCGCATGCCGGCTGCTTGCGCTCCCTGCAGATCGTAATTGTGCGCAGCCACCATGACGACGCGCGCAGCGGGGGAGCCGACCAGCGCCAGCGCATCCTCGTAAAGCTTTGGAGCGGGCTTGTAGTTGCGGAAGATGTCCGCGCCCAGAATCAGGTCCCACGGCAGACCGGTGTGCTTGGCCGTGTTGGTGAGCTGGCGCACGGTGCCGTTGGAAAGCGGGGCCAGGATGTAGCGCTTCTTCAACCGTTCGAGCCCCGAAAGCACGTCAGGCCAGGGCTCGGTGCGGTGCCAGCCGTGCACCAGCAGCTGACGGTCCTCGTCCGGCAGGCTGTTCAACCCGTACTTTGGCAGCAGCGCGTCCAGTTCTTCCCGGTGCAGCTCGTCAAAGTCGGCCCACCCGCGCCTGCCTTCGAGCACCGGCGCAATCGCCGGCCGGTACCGTGAACGCCACTCGACGACCAGCGCCTCCCAGTCAGCGGTCCGCTCGTGTTCGGCGCCGAAGCGCTCGCAGCGCCGGGTCATCGAGCTTTTCCAATCGGTCACGGTGCCAAAAACGTCAAAAAGCAGCGCCTCAATCGATTCGCGTTTGTCTTGCACGTTGACGCTCCTATGTGGGCTGTCCCGCAGCCTTCTTAAGTTGATGGATGCGCAGGCGGAGCAGCTCGGTCGCGGCTGCATCAGGAGAGAGCACGGGGTAGGCGACGGGAACAAAGCGCATCCAGGCGGCGAAGAGCGCCTCCCAGTCTCGCTGGGTGGCGGCAAGCGTCGATTGATCCGGGTCACGCGCGCCAAGGTTAAGGTTAGGACTGCCCGGTGCGGGAGCGGCCGCCTGTACGGCAGCCTCTGCCGCGCGAAGCTGCTGCTCGGCGTGTGCACGGTCTGCTGCCGTTGCCTGCGGCAGGTCGCCTGCGGCAAATCTGCGGAGATTGATGACGAATTGTTCCCGAAGCTGTCCCTGGTCCAGCTCCTCAAAGCCTGCTGAGCCGGAGCCGCCGCCGCCGGAGTACTCGCCCGCGCCGCGGGCTTTCTCAAACGC
>CAXUDF010000004.1:35980-47505 GCA_964249695.1 uncultured Acidobacteriaceae bacterium | reverse complement strand
GCCGCTGCCGCTACCACTTTTTCCGCGGCATCCTGCATGGTTTCGCCCACCTCGAAAGCCAGGCCCGACTCGGCCAGGATTTTCCGGCCTTCCTCTACATTCGTGCCTTCGAGCCGCAGCACGATCGGGATCTTCACATCCAGGTTCTTCGCCGCCGCAACCACGCCCTGCGCCAGCGTGTCGACCCGCAGGATGCCTCCAAAAATGTTGATGAAGACTGCCTGCACGTTCGGATCCGACAGCAGGATTTTGAAGGCGTTCTCAATCTGCTGCTGATTGGCGCCGCCGCCCACGTCGAGAAAGTTGGCAGGCGAGCCGCCGGCATACTGAATGATGTCCATCGTCGCCATGGCCAGGCCCGCGCCGTTGACCATGCAGGCGATGTTGCCGTCGAGCTTGATGTAGTTGAGCGCGTACTTCGACGCTTCCACCTCGAGCGGATCTTCCTCGCCCAGGTCGCGCAGCTCCTTCAACTCGCGCTGCCGAAACATCGCGTTGTCGTCAAAGGTCAGCTTGCAGTCGAGCGCGAGCAGCTTGCTGTCGGTCGCTGCGGGTGAGCTCGGTTTCGTCGTAATGAACGGATTGATCTCAAGCAGCGAGGCGTCGGTCTGCATGAAAACTTCGTACAGCCCGAGCATGAACTTGACCGCCGGCTGCAGCTGCGCGGGCTTGAGCCCGAGCGCAAAGGCGAGTTCCCGCGCCTGGTAGGGCTGCAGGCCGACCGCCGGGTCGATCGCGACCTTGCGGATCGCGTCCGGGTCCTTCGCCGCGACCTCTTCGATCTCCATGCCGCCGGCCTGCGAGGCCATAAAGACCAGCTTCGCCTGCGCGCGGTCAAGCACGACGCCCAAATAGAGCTCGCGGTCGATCGCCGCCGTTTCTTCAATAAGCAGGCGCTGCACCTTCTGTCCAGCCGGGCCGGTCTGGTGCGTTACCAGCTGCATACCCAGGATCTCGGAAGCATAGCGCTCGGCCTCTTCAAGCGTGCGCGCCACCTTGACGCCGCCGCCCTTGCCGCGTCCGCCGGCGTGGATCTGCGCCTTGACTACCACGCCGGTCGCACCGCCCGAAAGGAGCCGCTTTGCGACCTCAACAGCTTCGTCGAGCGTGTTCGCGACTTCGCCCTGCGGCACGGGCACGCCGTGTTTCCGCAGGATGTCCTTGGCCTGGTACTCGTGTATTTTCACCTGTTTACGACCACCTGAGTGAGCCTGTCCGACGCGACCATAGTACAGGCGGCCACCCGGCGTTGTCAGACAGGGTGCCCTCCGCGACCAGCGCTATGCCGCAGCCGCGGCCATTCTCGCCTGGTCGAGCGTCAGCGGTTCGCGCATGCTCTCTGCCAGCATTGCCATCGCCGCATCCTTGCCGCAGCCAAACACGGCATCGACCTTGCCGCCCTTGACGTAGTAGGCGAGAAACTCGGGCTTGCCCGACTCCCCACCCAGCGAACCGTCCACCTGCAGCTCGTCCCACTCGCCGGCATGGCCAACGTAGCCGAAGCGCTTGCCGAAGTGGGCCGTCCAGAAGAAAGGCACGCCGTGGAAGCCGTCGCTCTTGCCGTCCGTCCCAGTCAGGGCGCCAGCCACGATGCCGGCTGCCGCAGTGCGCCCGTGCTGTTCCGCCAGGCGCCAGTGCTCAATGCGCGTTCCGTTCACAGCGGCTGCGTCCCCGGCGACCCACAGCTTCGTTGCGGCTTTTAGATCATCGCCGACCGGCACGCCGCCGTCTTTTTCCAGCTGCAGCCCGTGCGCAAAGTCGCTATCCACCTGCACGCCGACCGCAATGATTACCAGGTCCGCGGGCAGCGTGGTGCCGTCCTGGAGCGTGACGCCCTCAGGGCTAATCTCGCGCGCCTCCGACTTTGGCTTGACCATGACGCCGCCGGCCTGGTGGAGCGCAAGGATCGCTCCCGCGGGCGCGTCGCCGAACTTCTGGCTGAACGGCTTCTCGGACCGGCACACCACGGTCGCCTTCAGACCGCGCGTGGTAAGCGCTGAAGCCGCCTCAAACGCGATGAAGCTGTCGCCGATCAGCACCACCTGCTTGCCCTCGGCTTTGTCGTCGGTCTTGACGTTCAAACTCGCCGAGATCGCCTCGACATCGCTCTGGTGCCGAATGGTGTGGACGTGTGAAAGCTCCTCACCGGGTACGCCGAGCTTGCGCGGCTTGCCGCCCGGCGCCAGCAGCGCGGCGTCAAAGTGCAGCTCAGCACCGTCGTCGGTGCGCAGCGTGCCGGCCGCGCCGTCGAGTGAGGTGACGCGCGCCTGCAGCCGGTCCACCTTCAGCCGGCTCCTCTCCTCGGGCGACCAAAGGGGTAGAGAATCAAGAGGCTTTTTGCCGGCGAGCACCATCTTGCTCAGGTTGGTGCGGTCCACCGGCTCCGTCGCGACCGGGTCGATGACGGTGATGCGGCCGGCAAAGCCCGCCTGGCGCAGCGTGCATACCGCGGCTGTGGCTGCTGCGCCGCCTCCAATGGTGACGACGTGCTGCCCGGCGCCGAGTGCGGGAGCAGGCGCGTGGTCGTCGTGGTTGGCAAGCGACGGAGCATTGCGCGGCTCGGGGTCGACAAGGATCGCATTGCCCTCGATCTGCGCCGCGTAGAGCCGGAGCGAGCGAAGCGGCGGCGGCTCCACCAGCCTTCCGGTCTCCAGCTCAAACGTGCCCATGTGCCATGGGCAGATGAGCCGCCCGTTGCACACGGCGCCACCCTCAAGCGGCGCGCCGGCGTGGGGGCACTTGGCCTCTACCGCGTGCAGCGTGCCTTCTACGGTATGGACCAGCAGGATTTCGGTCTCGCCAAGCTTGACCGCCTTTTTGCTGCCGCGCGGCAGCTCGTCGAGTAACAAGGCTTTCTCAAATGACATAGTGCTTTCTCCCGGCAAGTCTCCGGCTTAGGATGCGGCGGGCCCCGGCACGCGCTCGGCTACGATGGGGAGGTGCAGGAAGACGAATTTCGCGCGCTGGTAAAGGCTGCAGTCGAGCACGGGCGCACGCTGGAGCGCGAGGAAGCGCGGGAAGCGCTACTGCTGCTGCTGGGCGACCCGGGTGCTCCGCTGGAGCCGTCGCCCCTCTCGCTGCCACTGGCAGCGCTGCTTGCCGCCATGGCCGGCCGAGGCGAAACGGCGGGAGAGCTGTGCGGCTTTGCGGAGGCGATGCGCGCGACCGCACACCCCCTGCCGCTCCGCGAAGCGGAGCGCGCCCGCATCGTGGATACCTGCGGCACGGGCGGCGACGGCCTCGATACCTTCAATATCTCCACCGCTGCCGGCCTGGTAGCCGCCGGCGCGGGCGCGTGGGTGGCCAAGCACGGCAACCGTGCCGTGACCTCGCGCTGCGGCTCGGCCGACGTGCTGGAAGCGCTCGGCGTACCGATTGCGCTTGCGCCGGCTGCTGCGGCCGAATGCCTGCGCGCAACCGGCTTCGTGTTTATGCTGGCCACCGGCCTGCACCCGGCGATGCGGCGGGTGGCGCCGGTGCGCCGGGCAATGCCGTTTCGCACAATCTTTAACCTGGCGGGGCCGCTGGCCAATCCGGCCGGTGCGCGGGCACAGGTAGTTGGTGTCTACGCGGAAGCGCGGGTGCCGGTGGTGGCCGAGGCACTTGCGCTGCTCGGGACGCGCCATGCTTTGGTCGTGCACGGGCGTGTACCGGAGCTCTCCGGCCAAAGCTCTTCTGGTCAAGGTTCTTCCGGTCCACTTTCTTCGGGTCCACTTTCTTCCGGTTTAGACGAGCTGACCGTTACGGGTGACAGCGTGTTGGCTCGAGTCGAGGCCGGTATGGTGCGCTCTGAATTGATTGCGCCCGAGACGCTGGGCTTGCCGGTAAGCCGTTTGGCCGAGCTGCGCGGCGGCGCGGACGCGCAAGCAAATGCCGCGCTGGTAGAGGCAGTGCTGCGCGGCAAGGACCGAGGCGCGCGGCGCGACATCGTGCTGCTGAACGCCGCGGCCGCGCTGCTGGTGGCCGGGCTGGCGCAAACGCTCGCTGAAGGGCTGGAGCAGGCGGCGACGGCGGTCCGCAGCGGAGCGGCATGGGCCGTAGTGGAGGCTCTGCGGGCTTTTGGGGCATCCGCGGCTTAGTCTGCTGCCGATGCTCTCCTTGCGACCTCCTCGGCGCGCGCGCATCTGAGCGGGAGAGGATACTGGATGCCCCGCTATGGCTATCGCGAGCTGGAACCGCCGCGCGAAGCAAAAGAAGTCTTTGAGCGATGGCTCGCGTTTCTGGACCGCGAGTTTTCCAAGCACAGCCGGCCCGCGCTGCGCGAGGAGCTGGTGCTCGACAACCTGCACCAGATGCTGCTCGGCTCGCCCAAGGGCGGCCGGCTGAACTTTAACCTGAACAGCGAGCTGCCGTTCAACGTGCTGCAGCTCTCGCTCGACCCGAAAAACATCACGCTGGAGCCGGAGTATTACGGCGACATCGACGAGGAAAAGTATGCCCTGGTCAAGCCGCTCATCTACTTCTGGCAGATGTTTGACCGCTCGCCGGTCGCGCTCAACCACTGGCTGGGCTTTCGCTTCCGCGCGATGCTCGGGAAGCACATCTTCAAGCACATCGGCAGCAATGTGAAGATCTTCCACGGCGTCGAGTTCTCGTTCGGCTACAACCTGACCATTGAGGATGACTGCGTGATCCACCGCAACGTGATCCTTGATGACCGCGGCGAGATCATCATCAAGAAAGGCACGTCGATCTCGGACTTCGCGGCAATTTACTCGCACGCGCACGACCCGGTGGACGGCGCTGTCGTTGAAAATCGCAAAACCGAGATCGGCCCCGGCGCGCGGCTGACCTATCACACGGCGATCATGGCCGGGGTGCGGGTCGGCGAGGACGCTACCGTTGGCGCCATGGGCGTTGCTACGCGGACGGTCGAGGACCATTCCATCGTCGGCGGGATCCCGGCGAAGGAGATCAAGAAGAAAGATCAAGCGAAGCGTTTTGAAGACGGGGATGACCATGGACATGGCGGCAAGTGAGCGCGGCAAGATGGAGCGGATCAATCTCCACGAGAAGCTGGCCTTGTTTACCGACCAGTGGTCGCCCCGGGTGGTGAGCGAGTTTAACGGGAGCCAGCTGAAGCTGACGAAGCTGGAGGGTGACTTTGTGTGGCACAGCCACCCGGACACGGATGAGGTGTTCCTGGTGGTCGCGGGCGAGCTGGAGCTGGCATTTCGCGACCGCACCGTGCTGTTAAAGGCGGGGGAGTTACTTACGGTGCCGCGAAACGTCGAACATAAGCCACGCGCGGAGCGCGAGTGCCACATACTCCTGATAGAAGCTGCGGGAGTCGTGAACACAGGCGATGCAGGCGGCGAACGCACCGCTCCCAACGACATTTGGGTGTAAGCCCCGTGCTAGCATCAGCAAGCTCAACCTATGTCTCAGCAAGAAATCGTTCTTAAGATCTTCGAATTCGTTCTGCTGCTGTTTTCGCTGTCACTCCACGAGGCGGCGCACGCCTGGACGGCGTCGCGGCTGGGCGACCAGACCGCGCGCATGCTCGGGCGCGTGACGCTCAATCCGGCGAAGCATATTGACCCGATCGGGACCGTGCTTTTGCCGCTCGCGATGCTGTTTTTGGGCCCGTATGGCGGCCGCTTCCTGATCGGCTGGGCACGCCCTACGCCGGTCAACACGCGCAACTTCAAAAACTACGTCCGCGGCGATGTGCTGACGACCCTTGCCGGGCCCGCAAGCAATCTGCTCATTTCCGGGGTCTGCACGATTGCTTTGATCGCGCTTGCGAAAAGCTCACCGATCGCCGAGGGGCTGGTGCGCGGCCTCGCGTTCGGCGGCTTTGACCCGGGTCTGATGGACGGCGCGCCGGCGCTGTTTCCTGCGGTCATCCTGCTGTACATGGCGTTGACGCTGAACCTGTTTCTGGCGTTTTTTAATCTGCTGCCGCTGCCGCCACTCGACGGCTCGCACCTGATCCGGCACCTGCTGCCGACCAGGATGCTGCAGGTCTACGACCAGCTCGGAATCATCAGCCTGCTGCTGATGTTTATCTTCGGCGGCCGCCTGGTGAACCTGTTTGTAGGGCCGGCGCTCCAGCTGGTGAACTGGATCCTGGTGTCGGCGTAGCGCGGGAACTACAGTTGCGGCTTAGGACAAATTGTCCAAATTGCCCTAATATCAGGTTGAACATGCGTTCAGAGTTCATGACTGGCCACCCTGAGCGCGCAGTGGAAGGACTTGCTGTTCCTGTTAGACCAGCCATCAAACAGTAGGACTTTTACTCCAGCCCCTCTAAGGTTCCGTGTCCGACGCCGCTCCTTTCCAGTTTCCTGCACAATCCGCACCCACCAGCAAGCGCCGTGTGCTTTCCGGCATGCGCCCCACGGGCAAGCTCCACCTGGGCAACTACATGGGCGCGCTGCACAACTGGGTGCGGCTGCAGCATGAGTACGAGTGCTTTTTCTTCGTGGCGGATCTTCACGCGTTGACCACGGAGTACGCGAATCCATCCCAGATCAAGCAGAACACTGTGGATGTGGCGCTCGACTTCCTGGCCGCCGGCCTCGATCCTGCAAAGTGCACCATCTTTGTGCAGAGCCACGTCAGGCAGCACGCGGAACTTCATCTGCTCCTGTCCATGATCACGCCCCTGGGCTGGCTGGAACGAGTTCCTACCTACAAGGAGCAGCTGGAAAACCTGCGCGGCAAAGACCTGGCTACCTACGGCTTCCTTGGCTATCCGCTGCTGCAGTCTGCGGATATCCTGCTGTATCGGCCTCAGTACGTACCTGTCGGCCAGGATCAGGCTTCTCATATCGAGTTGACCCGTGAGATCGCGCGACGCTTCAACTCCCTCTACAAGACGGCAGTCTTTCCTGAGCCCGAAGCCCTGCTGACCCCCACGCCAAAGCTGCCGGGACTGGACGGCCGCAAGATGTCGAAGAGCTATGGAAACACCATCGGCTTAAGTGAACCCCCGCCCCGAACTCGGCTCAAAGTTTTGAGCATGACCACAAACGGCCAGCGGTTGCAGCAGGCAGAACCGGGTGACCCGGACCTCTGCCCGGTTGGGGATCTTCACAAGGTTTTCAGTACTCCAGAGCTGATCCAGTACACGCATGAGAGCTGCCGGAAAGCCTCGATCCCCTGCGCCTGGTGCAAGTTCAAAGCAGGCGACTCCGTAACGGCCATCACCGAACCTATTTATGAGCGTCGGGTCGCGCTGGAGAGCAGGATTGATGAAACCTGGGAGATGTTGCTGGCTCAGGCCGAAGCTGCTTCCCTTGTCGCCGAGGAAACACTCCATCCGGTTCGGGCAGCGATGGACATCACGCGAGACCTGGGCCAGACTCGCCGCTCCTTTGGTTTAACAGACGACGACAGAGAAGCTCTCCGCGACCTTACCTCATATTCAGAAATGCTAAGTCTGCCCCCGGAACAGCGAGGGAAGCAGCTTCGTGATTTTTGGAGGTCGAACATCGTTCGCTACCAGGACTTCGCTCTTAGTCAGGAGGCAAATCGCTCATTCCACAGTATGGAGCGCGAGCTGGAGGAACCTTTGCTGACCCGCGCCAACAAGCGCCTTTTTGTCACATCCCCGACCGAGATGGATGCTGCGGAAAATGCGTGGCAGTTTCGGATCCCGCTCAAGACCTTCGAAATCTGGGTGCTTCTATTGTGGGATGAGGCGACAAGGCATTTGGAAGACCTTGTTGTTCCGCAAAAATTCTTCGCGCAGCCCTTCGCGGCCTTTAAGAAACAGAATAAGGGAACGGCAAATGGGCTGGAGGTCAGGATCATCCGCTCAGACCAGCGATACTGGATGAGGATTGGCGATGGAGTTGCGGTGGATGTCACGGCATTGCATCGCGCGTATGAGCCGCTCCGCTGACCTTCCGCTCTCGGCGCGAAAGACTTTCTCCCATGTCCATCCCTGACGAAGACGCGAATCGCCCTGCTGAGACAGGACCGCCCCTACCGCCTGAGCCTGGCGCGGCGGCCTCAAGCCCTGCACCGGCGCCAGCGCGCAAGCCCCGCCCAATCGAGGACAACCCGTTCCCCTTCTCCGTCACGGTCGGCCGCGTGTACGATGGCCCGCTTGACCTGCTGCTGGACCTGATCCGCAAGCAGGACATCAACATCTCCGACATCCCGATTGCGCGCATCACGGCCCAGTTTCTGGCCTACGTGGAGCGGCTGAAGGAAACCGACGTCGACAACGCGGGCGAGTTCATCTATACCGCGTCGCTGCTGATCCACATCAAGAGCCGCATGCTGCTGCCGCGCACCGCGCTTTTAGGCGCGGATGATGCCGGCGAGGATCCGCGACGGGAGCTGGTGGAGCGCCTGCTGGAGCACGAGCGCTTCAAAAATGCCGCCCAGATGCTGCGGGAGCGCCAGCACCTGGAGGCCGCCGTGTGGACGCGCCCGCAGATGAGCGCGGTGCTGAAGCTGGAAGGCCAGGCCGGCACCCTGGACGGCGAGATTGCCGCCGATACGACCGACCTGGTGCGCGTGTTCCGTGACATTCTGGAGCGTCTGCGCAGCCGTCCGGTGCTCGACATGAGCGAGGACGCGGTCACGGTCGGGCAGATGATCGACTTTGTGCGGCGTCGCCTGCTGCTTGAGGATAAGCCGATCGCGTTGTCGCGCCTGCTGGGGCACACCCGCTCCGAGCGAGCGCTGATCTGCTGCTTCCTGGCCCTGCTGGAGATGGTGCGGCTGCAGGCCATCCTGCTGCGCCAGGACGCCAACTTCGCGGAGGTTTTCATCAAAAAGCAGGATGGCTTCGAGTCGCTGATGGACGAGCGCATGCGCGACCTGAAGGACGACTGGCAGTAGTGCGCAAGTCCCCGAAGTCACATCCGCACTGCTTCTTCACGGAAAATTCATCTGTAAAGTACGCCAGACGGATGCGCCGTGCGCGAGGAGATTGGTAAGTTCGCTAGAGCGCAAGCGAGGTCCACCATGAGTCAGACATCTGTTCCCCTTCCTTCCCGATCGAGCGGTGCCGGTGCTGCGAATGGCAGTTCCCTGCTGAACAGCAAAATGGACAAGGGGCCCGGCAAAGTCGGAATGCTGCTGTTCGCCCTCGCCCTGCTCGGCGGCTTCGGCTACGCCGCAGGGCAGATCATCCACGACCTGGCCCGTTCGCCCCAGCCCACGATCTGGCCGTACCTGCTGCTCGGTCTGGCGCTCGTCATCGCGCTCGGCTTTGAGTTCGTCAACGGCTTCCATGACACGGCAAACGCGGTCGCGACCGTCATCTACACGCACACGCTCGAGCCGCACGTCGCGGTCGTCTACTCGGGAATGTGGAACCTGATCGGCGTGCTCACCTCGTCGGGCGGCGTCGCGTACACGATCGTCTCGCTGCTGCCGGTCGAGCTCATCCTGCGGGTCGGCTCCGGCGCCGGTTTTGCGATGATCTTCTCGCTGCTGATCGCGGCGATTATCTGGAACCTGGGCACCTGGTTTCTCGGCCTGCCGGTGTCGAGCTCGCACTCGCTCATCGGCTCCATCCTCGGCGTCGGCATCTCGAACCAGTTGATCCAGGGCAAAAGCGGCACCTCCGGCGTGGACTGGTCGACCGCTACCGGGGTCTTTAAGGCGCTCATCTTTTCGCCGCTGGTCGGCTTCGGCGGCGCGTTTTTGCTGCTGCTGCTGCTCAAAGCGGTCGTCAAGCGGCCTGAGCTGTACAAGGCCCCGGAAGGCGATCAGCCCCCGCCGTTCTGGATTCGCTGCCTGCTGATCCTTACCTGCACCGGCGTCTCGTTCGGCCACGGCTCCAACGACGGGCAAAAGGGCATGGGCCTCATCATGCTCATCCTGATCGGCACGGTGCCGACGGCCTACGCGCTGAACCACGCCATGGGTGTGAGCCAGGTGCAGACCTTTTCGGCGATCAGTGAGCAGGCGCAGCGCGTATTCACGGCGCACGTACCGAATCCGGCCGCACTCAACGCACCGCCCCAGGCCGCCGTGCAGCAGCCGTCCTCCAAACTCCGGCCCCTGACCGGAACTCTAACGAACGCCGCGCCGCCCACCCCGGGCGCTGCACCGATCACCCCCATGCAGGAAGCCGACCGGACCGCGCTGCTCGACTACGTGCGAGATAAAAAGTTCGGGCCCGAGACCATGGTGGGCCTGGAGCAGATGGCCGGCCAGATTGAGCAGGAGCTGTTGTCCTACAAGTCGCTTGCCGACGTGCCGCCCGCGCAGCAGCGCAACGTGCGCAACGACATGTACCTGCAGGGTGAGGCGCTGCGGGTCATAGACAAGCAGAAGGCCGGCGGCTTCTCCGCGCAGGAAAAGCTGGAGCTGGCCAACTACAAAAAGCAGCTCGACCTAAGCACCAAGTTCATCCCGACCTGGGTCAAGGTTGCCGTCGCGCTCGCGCTTGGGCTGGGAACCATGGTCGGCTGGAAGCGCATCGTGATTACGGTCGGCGAGAAGATCGGCAAAACGCACCTGACCTACGGGCAGGGCGCCTCTGCCGAGCTGATCGCTGCCACGACCATCATTTTGGCCGACCAGTACAACCTGCCGGTCTCGACGACGCATGTGCTCTCGTCTGCCGTGGCCGGCACCATGTTGGCCAATGGCAGCGGCCTGCAAATGTCAACAATCCGGAATATTGCGCTGGCCTGGGTGGTCACGCTGCCGGCTGCCGCGCTGCTTTCGGGCTGCCTGTTCTGGGCTTTCCGGCTGTTTCTTCACTAGAGACCGCGCGGAAAGGCTTCGCACTCCTGCTCGGCGCTTCGGTACGATAGACCGGAGCGCCGCTTCTTTTTTGCGGGCTTGAAGGCGAACCGGATGAGTCTGCGAGGAAAACTGGAAGCTGTACTGTACGCAGCGGAAGAACCGGTGACGCTGGCGCAGCTGGTGGCTTTGTTTGGAGAGGAAGCGCTGGGTGAGCAGTCCCCGGCTGCCTTGGAAGATCCGGCTGCTGACGCCGCCGCGCCTGGGGAAGCAAGCAGCGAAGCGCTGTTGGTCTCGCAAGGGGAGTCAGCGCAAACTGGGGAAGAGCAGCCTGTCCCCTCGTCTCCCGTGCTGCCCGGCACGGCGCCCGCAGAGTCGGACGGGTCGCCCGATCGCGCAGCTCGCGCACGGCAGCGCGCCGCGCGTCAGGCCGTTGCGATTCTGCTGCAGTCCATGATGGATGAGGCGCGAGAACAGGATCGCGGAGTGGAGATTCGGGAGATTGCCGGAGGCTACCAGGTCGCCACAAAACCCGAGTATCACGATGCGGTCCGCAGCTTTGCCCGGAGCCTGAAGCCGCCTATGAAGCTGAGCCTGCAGGCGTTGGAAACGCTCGCGGTGATCGCCTACAAGCAGCCGGTAACCGGGGCCGAAATCTCGGAGGTTCGCGGGGTTGACTCGGGCGGCGTGCTCGGCTCGCTGATCGGCCGCAAGCTTGTGGCCACGGCCGGCCGCAAACAGGTGGTGGGGCGGCCCATTTTGTATAAGACCACCAAAGAGTTCCTGCTGCGCTTTGGATTGAAGGATCTCCTGGAGCTGCCGTCTGTCGAGGAGTTCGAGAGGATGGCAGGCGAGCTCCGGGA
>CAXUDF010000004.1:0-35880 GCA_964249695.1 uncultured Acidobacteriaceae bacterium | reverse complement strand
TCCTGGAGCTGCCGTCTGTCGAGGAGTTCGAGAGGATGGCAGGCGAGCTCCGGGAAGCGGATGTGTTCCCCGGAGTCGAGTCAAGCGGTACAGCAGACGAGGTGGTGGAGTAGATGGCGGAAGAACGGCTGCAAAAGATCATTGCCGCGGCGGGCGTGACCTCGCGAAGGAAAGCGGAAGAGCTGATCCTGGGCGGCATGGTGCAGGTAAACGGCGCCATGGTCACGGAGCTGGGCACAAAAGCAGATGCCGAGCGGGACCACATCCGGGTGAACGGCAAGCTGCTGCAGGGTCCGGAGCGGCACCGGTATTACATGCTCAACAAGCCGCGCGGGTACGTCACCACGGTGTCAGACCCGGAAGGCCGGCCGACCGTGATGCAGTTTTTCGAGCGGGTCCGCAATGCGGGGCGTGTGTATCCGGTTGGTCGGCTCGACTACCTGTCGGAAGGGCTGCTGCTGATGACCAACGACGGGGAGCTTGCAAATCTGCTGACCAAAGCCTCGATCCAGGTTGAGAAAACCTACCTGGTAAAGGTGAGCGGGCAGCCGTCCGCGGAGGCGCTCGATCAGCTGCGGTCCGGCGTGATGATCGACAAGGGGCGCTACGGCACGCGCGAAGGACGCGTACGTACCGCGCCGGCGACAATCCGCCTGCTGAAAGAGGCGGAAAACCCCTGGTACGAGATGGTGCTGATCGAGGGGCGCAACCGCGAACTGCGCAAGATGTTCGAGGAGGTCGGGCACCACGTCGAGAAGATCAGGCGCGTCGGGTTTGGACCGCTGGTGCTGGACGTACCGCCGGGTGAACTGCGGGAGCTGGATGAGCGTGAGATCGCGCTGCTGCAGCGGGCGACGCGCCGCCGGCCTGTCAAGGCGCCTACTGCCGAAGCTGCTCAAGTAGAAGCGCATGCCCCGGGGAAAAATACAGGCAAGGCCGCAGAGCGCGCCCGCGTCCCGGTAAAGCGCTCCGTCAAGAAGCTCGCGACCTAGCCGCGCCGGCAGCTGCAGAGCGGCCTTCGGCGTAGGTCGAGGTGGTTCAATCGGCCTGGCGAGGTACGCACAACTTCCGGTGCAGAATCTGAGTCTCAAGGAGAACAGATTGGGCCGGGAGGGTGCGATGGCAGAATCAGGGGATAAGAAGGATTCGCGGTGCTGGCCGGGGTTTGAACCGGTTCCCGGCAAGGGCGAGCACGAGCAGGGCAGCTGCAAGCCGAAGAGCAGGAGCAAGAACAACGGCAAGGCACCGGACCGGGAGCGCTCGCGGAAAGAGCAGGTAGCCCAGGGCGGAGCCCGAGCCAAGCAGGCAAAGGCGAAGAGCCCAAACGCCAGCGAGCGGCGAAGCGTGTCGAAAACGGCCGCGAAGAAAGCCCCTGCGAAAAAGACAGCTGCGAAGAAAGCACCTGCCAAGAAAGCTCCTGCCAAAAAAGCACCGGCCAAGACGGCAAGCAAGAGGGTCGCCGTCAAGACCGCTGCCAAGACTGCCACTCGCAGAAGTTCGACGAAGGCTTCGGCTAAGAAGTCGTCTGCGAAGACGACTGCGCGCAGGACCACGGCAAAGTCGACCACGGCACGAAAAGCTCCGGTCAAAAGCAGGGCATCGGCTCGGTAGTCCCTTGTACGGTTACGGGAAGTCTCGGCCTTGATCGTCGTCGAGCGGTCCGCAAGTCTGCCATGTTCGAGGAAGCGGGCTCGTTAGCTACAGTCGTGCTATCGAGCATTGCTTTCAGAGCAAGCTGCACGTGCTTTGGATAGATG
Organism: uncultured Acidobacteriaceae bacterium; assembly: GCA_964249695.1. GTDB lineage: Bacteria > Acidobacteriota > Terriglobia > Terriglobales > Acidobacteriaceae > EB88. The sequence goes on along the minus strand of CAXUDF010000004.1, from coordinate 34,123 downwards.
CGAAGGCAGCGGACCTCCCTTCCGGTGATGCTTCCCGGTATCATGAAAGAGTTATGGCGTTCCCGATCAAAGTGTGTGCGGTATGCGGCGAGGAATTTGAACTAAGGCCAGGCAAGCCTGGTTTTGCGAACCGGTGCCTCGCGTGTACGGAGGCGGAGGAGCATCCTGCTGCAAACTCGGCTCAATCGTCCGCCGGCGCGGGCAGCAGTCGCAAGATGAGCAGCGAGGAGCGCAAGTCAGAAGCCGAGGCGAACGCCGCACGGCGCGGAGCCATCCGCGACCTGCTCTACCGCAAAGACAGCTGATTGCACTTAGGCGTCGCAATGGCCTATCTCAATACACCAGTGTCTGCACTGTTCTTTTGCTTTTGACTCATACCGCCAACTCGAAGAGTGTAGTGCCGAGGCGGGCTATGACAAGTCGAGAATACATCGAAGCAGTACTGGAAGTGGCGCATGCGCGAACACTGTCGGGGCGATTGCAGTGGGTCGTAAAGAGCGACAGCGCGCGGGCGGAGCTCACAGCGAGCGTAAGTATGCGCTTCCGAGTGCGGGTCACAGGTCCTGACACTGCCTCGTGGGAGAGCCTGGCTATCTATGACACTGACCTTGATTATGCGACCGACTTCACGAACAAGGACGCGCCACTGGCCAATTACACGAATGTTCCGACCGGCGTGGCGCTCGCGCAAATTGAAGATCTGTTCGAGCGCGTGTACCTTGCGCCAAAGCGCAGCGCGCTCCTGGACAGCCTGGCCAAAGTCCGCGGCAAGCGGTAAGTACGGGAGTTATCTCAGCTCGCTTGCGCCTTGCAGCAGATGCGGCGCCAAGGCTTAGTTCTTTACGGTAAGAGCTGCTGAATCGACAGCCTTTTTGCCCGAGATACCCTCAAGCCCGGCAAGTACGCCGCGGTAGTCATTCTTGTCGCACTGAAGAGCGAACCCGCCCTTTGTCCCCGCGTTCTCCCAGGTGATGCCGATGAAATGCTTTTTCGATTTTGCAAGCAGCATCATTGCGCCGACCCCGAAGGAGATGACTGCCAGCCCGATCGCTGTGCCAACCCGCCGGTGCACGTCCTCGCCATAGGAAACCTCGGTAATGGAGGAAGCCGGGATCACGACTGGTTCCTGTCCTTGCTCGACAAGCCGGATCTGCGCGGGATCGATAAACATTTCTGCCTTGCTGCCGACTTTGTAGTTCTGCACAGAACCGCCATCGTAGAGAACTTTGTAGCCATTTTCAGCGGCAAATGCAGGGACTACGAGCGTGACGGAAAGTAGAGCGGCAAGCGAGCGCGAGAGGAAGCTGTGCATCATGCGGAGACCCTTGACTTGCTTGGAAATGTCGGTCTGCGTTGACCGTGAGAGGAGCGTAAAGGGTGTTAGGCAGGCGGGCAAGTTACGTTAGGGTAGCGGCCGCTCACCATTGAGACTCGTGTCCGGCGATGGTAGCTAAAGTGGCTGAGAAGTCAGCGGCTCGAGAAGCGCGCCATGCACTCCGCCTTGCACGGCAATAGATAGCTTCTACGGCGAGGGGCATATTCATGCCTTGTATCTACCGGCTGACAGTGTCATTGAAGATTTAAGCTGATTCCACCTTCTGTGTCGGCAGATAAGTAGACGGCACTTATGCCGCTTCGTCAACACACTTGCCCGATCCCCATTTGAACGATACGATCTGTGCAACGCGCGGAGGCAGACCTATGCTGTTGCGTTCTAACGGGAAGAAGCTGCTGCAGGTCGCCGCCGCGTGCGCCTTTACGCTTGCCGCGGGCGTCCCCGCGGCTCGCGCGCAGCGTGGCGGCTCAGATATGTTTGTGACGCCCATCCCCGGCGCTCCGTTTTCAGCCACTGTGCAGTTGGAGCGTACGGATCTGCGCCCCGACGGCTCTGCGGTCGCGAGTCACTCGACCATTGCGATCGCGCGCGATGCCGACGGGCGCATCCACAACGAATACCGGCCGTTTACCCCGGCAGCGGTGACCAGGGCTCTGCCCATCCTCTCGATCCACCTGTACGATCCGCAAACACGCATCTCGACGATGCTCTACCCTCAGCAGCACACCTTCTCGGTATTCGCCGTGAACCGCCCGCCGGCTACGGACACCCCACAGGGCTTTGCGTCCCGAACCAACTTCGGTGCACCGCCGAGCCAGTTTGCCAGCGAACAGGACCTCGGGACGCGCACCATCGCCGGACTCCAGGCGCATGGCATCCGTGAAAGCCAGACCATCCCGGCTGAGGCGAGCGGCACCGGTCAGGCACTCCTTGTCACCGATGACTACTGGTACTCGGCTGATCTCCGCATCAATCTCGAGGTGGTCCACACGGATCCGCGGCTAGGAGGGTTCACAACGACGGTGACCACGGTCAGCCGCACGCCGCCCGACCCGCAGCTGTTCACCGTTCCTGCCGACTACCAACCTGCACGGCGATAACTAAGTGTCTTTTTGAGACCTGGGTCGATGGCGGTCCCTGGCTTGCCACGCGACGCTAGCCCGTCACAGTTGGCGGAGTACACATGGCATCGCTCACCGCCGGCAGCAAAAATGGCCTCCCACGCGGGAAGGCCAATCGACACGTGCGTCCTTCTGATCTCTGGTGCCGGGAGGGGGGGTCGAACCCCCACGAGGTTGCCCTCGGCGGATTTTGAGTCCGCTGCGTCTGCCAGTTCCGCCATCCCGGCCAGCAAGAGCCCGCAACCGCAGCTCTCTGGAATGGCCTCAGTATCGCACAGCGAGGCGCATTTCCGCCTCGCCGGCGTTCTACTCTAAGCTGCCCGTTCATCGCAGGAGCGGCCGCCGCACGACGCCCGGTCTATCACTTACACAACCGCTGCGAGCGAGTGCTGGATAGGCACCCCCTGAAGAAAGTTCCACACCCCATGCGCGGTAGCCAACCCCTGTGCGCGGCCAAGCTCGGCTATCTTTCGCTGACGCGAAAAATCGAGAAAGTTTTTGCCGATTGCCTGCGCGACCGTGCCGTCCGGCAGAAACGCCAGTGTCTGGCTGCCGGCAGCCTCAAGCGCTTTGCGCTCCTTCTCGAGAACAGACGAGCTGCCGAAGGCGCCGCCGAGTGCGTCAAGAATCAGGACGCGATCACAGCCTTCCGCCAGAGCCGTGTTCGTGGGTGAGCCAATGCCGCCGTCCATATAGGCGCGTCCCCCGACGTGCACCAGCGGAAACGCGCAGGGCAGCGAACAGCTGGCGGCGACCGCAACGGCGAGCGGCGCATCCCCGTCCCGTCGAAACGTGTGCAGCTCGCCGGTCTCGGCGTCGATGCCGGTCACAAGCAGCTCGCAGCGCGTTGGCCAGGGCCCATCCGGCGCGTAGCTGCGGCGGAACGCAGCCAAGTAGGCATCTTCATCTCCGACGGCGAGCTTGCGGGCGCTTTTGCCAAGCGAGCGGCGCAGCCCTGAAACATTGCGCGAGAAAATCCTGGCCTTGAAGTAGGCCTGAAGAAAGCGGGCCATCTCGGAGGCTTTTGGCGCGTCCGCTTTCTGCAGCTCATCCTGCTGCTTCATCAGCGCAGTGACCGAGCCGTGTACAGCCAGGTGCGCGCCCACGATCGCACCAGCGGAGGTGCCCACGATTCGGCCAGTCAGCAAAGGCTGGAGTGGGTCGTCCAGTCCGGAGGCGGAAAACCCTGCCCATCCCTCGGCCCAGCCGCTGATCATGCCGGCTTCCCACGCGATACCCTGCGGGCCGCCGCCGCCCAGCACCAGTGCACACTGCTTCCCGCCCTCCATCTGCATGGCTGGTGGGATGCTAGTGCTGCAGCACCGCCTCAGTACCCGGTACAGGCTCGTGAACAGAGGTGCCCCGGACGTGCGGCTTGGTCCCGCGTCCGCCCGCACCCAGCATGGTTTGCAGCACTACGTAGAGCACCGGGATGAAGAACAGGTTGAGGATGGTCGACAGAAGCATGCCGCCGACGATGCTGGTGCCGACCGAATGCCTGCCGTTCTCCCCTGCGCCATGCGCGAAGACAAGCGGCATGACGCCCAGAATGAAGGCGAAGGAGGTCATGAGGATCGGCCGCAATCGAAGCTCCGCGGCCTCAATCGCCGCATCGGTAATCGACCTGCCCTGGCGACGAAGCTGCTCCGCAAACTCGACAATCAAAATCGAGTTCTTGGCCGACAGGCCGATCAACAGTACGAGGCCGATCTGGCAGTAGACATCATTGGGCAGCCCGCGCAGGCTTTGCGCGAGCAGCGCGCCGAGGATCGCCATGGGCACCGCGAGCAGGATGATGAACGGCAGCGCGAAGCTCTCGTACTGTGCGGAGAGCGTGAGATACACGACGAGGATGCCGAGCGCGAAAATGATGATCGTCTTGCCGGCAGACTCGACCTCTTCCAGAGCGAGACCGGTCCAGCTATAGCTCATTCCCTGCATCATGTTCTGCTTCGCCAGGTTCTGCATGGCCAGCAGCCCTTCGCTCGAGCTCAGGCCCGGTGCTGCGGAGCCGTCAATTTCAGCCGAGCGAAAGAGGTTGTAATGCGAAATGACGGAGGGCGCGGAGGTTTGCTCGAGCGACACAAAGTTGTCGAGCGAGATCATCTGGTTGGTCGCCGAGCGCACATAGAACTGCCGTATATCGGCAGCCGTGCGGCGGAACTGCTGGTCGGCCTGCGCGTACACACGGTAGGAGCGGTTGTTGAAGTCGAAGTTATTGATGTACTCCGAACCCATGTACACGCTTAGCGCTGTGCTTACCTGCGAGAACGGCACGCCGAGCGACTTGGCTTTTTCGCGGTCGATGGCAACCAGCACCTGCGGATCGTTTGAGGTATAGGAGGTAAACAGGCCAACCAGTTTGCCGCTCGCATTGCCCTTGGCTGCGATGGTGTGCGCGACGCGGTCCAGGTCCTGCAGAGTGTTGCGTCCTAGGTCCTGCAGCTCGAACGCGAAGCCGCCGAAGTTGCCGAGACCCGAAATCGCGGGCGGCTCGAAGGGAATGACCAGCGCGCCAGGAATCATGAGGCACTTAGGACGAATGCGCGCGAGGATCGCCGCCGCCGTGTCCGCATTGGCGAGTCGCTGATTGATAGGGATCAGCGGCGCAAAGGTCAGGCCGTAGTTTGGCGCGTTGCCCGTGAATGAGAAGCCTGAGATCGAGAAGGTGCCGAAGACGTCCTTTTCATGCGAGAGCACGTTGGCGAGCTTGTCCTGGATCGTTTTGGTGTAGGCGAGCGAGGCGCCTTGCGGGGCCTGCGTCAGGATGATGAGGTAGCCCTGATCTTCCTGCGGAACAAAGGCCGTCGGCACCGCGCGATACTCGAAGACGGTAGCGACGAGGCCGCCGACAAAGAGCACCAGCATGACATAGCGGAGGCGGATTACCCCGTGAATGAGGCGTGCGTAGCCGCTGCTGACCTTGCGAATGCCTGCGTCGATCGCCCCGAGAAGACCGCGCTTGTGCTTTTCCTTGCGGAGCAGCAGTGCGGCCAGCGCGGGCGAGAGCGTGAGCGCGTTAAAGGCCGAGATCGCGATTGAAAACGCGATAGTGAGCGAGAACTGCTTGTACAGCAGGCCGGTTGTGCCAGGGAAGAACGAGACTGGAATGAATACGGAGATCAGCACGAGCGAGGTCGCGATGACCGCGCTTGTCACTTCGCTCATCGCGATCGAAGTCGCCTCATGCGCGTCCGCAATGCCTTCGGAGATATGGCGCTGCACGTTCTCGATGACGACAATCGCGTCGTCGACGACCAGCCCGGTCGCAAGCGTGATGCCGAACAGCGTGAGCGTGTTGATGGAGAAGCCGAAGATTTTAAGAAAGGCAAATGTGCCGATAAGCGAGACCGGGATCGTGATGGCCGGAATGATGACCGCGCGCCAGTCCTGAAGGAAAAAGTAGATAACCAGGATAACGATGACGATCGCCGCGAGCAGCGTTTTTACAACGTCGCGGATGCCTTCGGCGACAACCGTTGTGGTATCAAACGCGACGACATACTTAAGGCCCGGAGGGAAGCTTTTTGACAGCTCCTCGAGTACGGCTTTGCCTTGCTTGTCGACCTCCAGCGCGTTTGCATTGCTTAACTGCTGCACACCGAAGCCGATTGCCGGGATGCCTGAAAACTTGAGGTCGGAACCGTACGTTTCCGCGCCAAGCTCCGCGTGGCCTACGTCGCTTACCCGAACGACGCCGTTGGGCGTGTTCTTGACGATGATGTCGTCGAACTGCTGCGGCGTCGACAGCCGGCCGATCGCGTTGACCGTGATCTGGAAAGCCTGCTTGTCCGTGTTAGGCGGTTGGCCAAGCTGGCCGGCCGGCACCTCAACGTTCTGCTCCTGGACGGCCGCGACCACGTCAGTGGCCGTGAGCTGCCTGGCCGCAAGCCGCACCGGATCGACCCAGAGGCGCATTGCATACTTGCGTTCGCCAAACAGCACCACGTCGCCGACGCCCTGGATGCGCTTCAGCGCGTCTTTCACGTAGACGTCAATGTAGTTCGAGATAAAGAGATTGCTGTAGCGGCCGTCTGGCGAAAAAACGCCGCCCGCGAACACGAAGTTCGAATTCGCCTTGTTCACCGTGATGCCGGTCTGGTTGACCTCCGCCGGCAGCTGCCCGGTCGCCGAGGAGATGCGGTTCTGCACGTCCACAGCCGCGATATCAAGGTTGTAGCCGGTCTGAAATGTGGTGGTGATGGCGCTGGTGCCGTCGCTCGCACTGGTGGACGCGATGTAGCGCATGCCCTGAACGCCGTTGATCGCTTCTTCAAGCGGCGTCGTTACCGCTGACTCAACCACCTGTGAGTTGGCGCCGACATAGTTGCTCGTCACCGTAACCTGCGGCGGAGCCAGGGTCGGGTACTGCGAGATCGGCAGCGTCGGAATGCAGACCGCGCCGGCCAGGATAATCAGCAGCGCGCAAACCGAGGCAAAGACGGGACGCCGGATGAAGAAGTCGACCACACAGATCCTTTTCTCGCCGTCGAGCGGCGGCGCACTCCCAGTAAGTCTTACGACTCACCCGGCGATGTTACAAGCAGCTTAGGTGCATCTGTTTCGATATAACTACCGGGACTTTTCCCGGGTAAGTCAACCCGTAACCCTGCCGGCTTTTACGGCAGCCGGCAGGGTTACGAACCGAGCGGGTGCACAGGAAAACCTTCCTGCAGGATCTGTAAGCCGGACAGGATGACCTTTTCCCCCGGGTTGAGGCCGCTCTCGACGGCATAGGTATTGCCGACTGTGTCACCGACCTGGATCGGCTTCTGATGTGCAATGTATTTGCCTGGGCCAACAGCCTGCGCCACATACACAAAGCTCTGGCCGCCTAACCGCGTTACCGCCAGCACCGGCACGGTCGCCATGGGCTTGTCAGACCACACCACGCGCGCCTTGACCAGCTGCGCGTTGCGCAGGCGGTCGCCGGTAGTGGACTGCACGGGTGCCTTGAGCAGGATGCCCTGCAGCCCATTGTCGACCTGCGGCGACAGGAAGTCGACCTTGGTGGTTTCGAGCGTTTCCCCAGCGGGGCCCAGAATCTGAACCGGCAGCCCCAGGTGCAGATCGCCTGCCCGCTCGGTCGGCACGTAGATATAAGCTTCCAGGTCAGAGTTCGCATCAACCGTGGTGAGAAGCGTCGTAGGCGAAACGTAGTCGCCGATATGGACCGGTATGTCGCCGACAATCCCGTCAAAGGGAGCAGCTATGCGGTAGTACCCCAGCTCGCGGCGCTGCGTACTGGTTGTCGCAACGGACGAGTCGTAATCCGCTTTAGAGTTGCGGAAGCTTTGCAATGCCTGGTCGTAGGCGTCCCGGCTGGTGATGCCTGCCTCGAACAGTTTGCGCTGGCGCTCCACCTCGGACTGGTTGTACTGGTACACGGCCAGCTTTTGCGCCTCGGTCGCGGCAGCGGAGTCGGCAGTGGCCTGCTGCTTGACGGGATCGATCTCCATCAGGCGCTGCCCTTTGGTTACATGCTGCCCTGACACAACGGCAATCGAGATCAGGTTGCCGTCCACCTGCGGATTGATAGTCGCCGAACGCCTCGACTTGATCGTCGATACATACGTGTCGCCCTGCGGCACAGCGGACGAGGTAACAGTCAGGGTTTGTACCGGCAGGCCGCCTGGGGGCAGCGCGAAACCGCCTGCCGCCGCAGACGCGGTCTTTGCTTTGCAGGCAACAAGTGGAGCAAGCAGCGCGAGAAGCACGACGGCAGCGCAGCGGGAGCGCATAGTCCCAGAAGTTCTAGTCACAAACAACCTCATCCTTTATCGGTCGATCCGCGAGCGCAAACAGCCTTCTTCTATGCGGAACGATGATTGGATGTTCAGGCCGCATTTCGGCTGCAGAAGTTTCATGCCGGTTACGGATAGTTATCTCTGCTGAGGGGGACGAAGAACAGTTGCCGGGGCAGCGCGGCCCGGAGGCGGTGGGCGTAAACAGCAGTTCGGGACCAGCGGACTGGAGGGCACTCGGGTCGCAGTGGTTGTCAAAGCCGCGTATATCCGCTCCCGAGAGCGGCAGGACTAGCGCTATAGAAACGCGACCGACTGCACTCCGGCAACGTCGAATGGCTTGCGGCATCGCACGTTCTTGCAGGCGAGCTTGTCGTCGCGGCGCACCATGTAGGACTGCGCCTTGGCAAAGCGCGCCCGGTCGCGCTCATCGGCACCGCGCCCAAGCTGCGCCTTTTTGCGCCGCACCAGCCAGCCCAGCTGGTATTCGTCTGCCTTGCCGCAGTGCGGGCAGGTCAGCGTATGGGTCCGCTGTTCCGGTTTCTCATCGAAAAAGTCGCGCTCTTCCATCGGTTCTCGCTCCTCGTAAGCTCCCTCGGGAGCATTTTGATTATCGAACATGCTCGGGCATCCGGGTTGGGAGCGCAGATTCGGGCGGGGCAGGAGTCGGGTCGGCGTACCGCGCATGCCGGTGCACGCGCAACCCGCCGCCTGAACACGCCGGGTAAGCACAAATGAATCTTCGGCAACCTGCTTGCCGACTGGGCAGAATGCTTTCTGGCACCCCAAGGTAACCCCAACGAACGACGGGGCTTGCGGCGGAGGGCGTAGGATGAGGCCAGGGTAGAAACCCCGGCGGATTGGCACCCTGCCCGGATTCGACTCGGAAAACAGGAGATTCATGCGCTCACAGCTCGTCTATGCAGCCGGACTTAAAATGGAGAACCGCTACCTTCTCTCCACCGTCACGATGCTTGCCGTCCGCAAGCTCCACATCGTCTCCACGCGGACCGAAGATACCGCAAACCATGTCTTTTCTGAGCTCGCTGCCGGGCGTGCTCTGGACGTGACCATGCCTGAGTTGAAGCCTCTGCTGCCGATTGAGCCGACGCTGGCACCGGTTGGCTAGATCCCGGTTTCCGTTGTGAGGGAGCGTTTTTCTGTCGCTCCCGGCGGATGCACGGCGCATCGCATCGTCGAAGCAGAATGGAGCGATCCCCCCGCTTTCCGCTTCGACGATCCAGGGTGATCCCCCGGACCCACCTCGCAGGTTGACTCCTGGCTTTCAATTGCCTAATCTATAGCTCTTGCGCGGTCCCGCGTCGCTGTCTCAGGGCGCGAGCCCTTCCTGAGTCTTGAAGGGCAACGATTTCGCGCCTTCCCAGCCTGAGCGCACCTTCTTGGGATCTCCTACGCGGCTCGATCGAGCCGCTTGGAGCAGCGATGTAGTTGGGTGCTTGGACCACGAGTTTTTGCGGAAGCAGCGCCGTTGCGGACGCACCAGAGGAGAAGTACATGATGTCGACGTTTATTCCGAGCGCCCTGGAGATCGAGCGCAAGTGGTTTGTGACCGATGCCACGGGCAAGACGCTGGGCCGGCTTGCCACTGAGGTCGCCAGTATCCTGGCCGGCAAGCGCAGCCCCAAGTACACCCCGTATATCGATATGGGCGATCACGTGATCGTGGTCAATGCGGAAAAGGTCAAACTGACCGGCTTGAAGTCCGAGAAGAAGGTCTATCGCCGCTACACTGGGTTCCCCGGCGGCTTGCGCGAGGAGTCGTTCCTGCGCCTTCTGAAGCGCCGCCCGGAAAAGATCATCGAAGAAGCGGTTGAGGGCATGCTGCCGAAGACGAAGATGGGCCGCCAAATGGCGACCAAACTCCAGGTTTATCGCGGCGACCACCACCCGCACCAGGCGCAGCAGCCGCAGGTACTTGAAGTGAACACGAAGATTGGGAAGCACAGGAGTTATCAGGGCTAACTATGGCAGATTTGGTGCAGTACTACGGAACAGGGCGCCGCAAGTCGGCGATCGCACGCGTGTTTCTTCGCCCTGGCACGGGCAACTTCACGGTCAATAAGAAGGCGCACGACGTCTACTTCGTGACCGAGCAGCAGCGCATCTCGGCGAAGCGCCCATTGGCATTGACGGAGCTTGGCGGCAACTTCGACGTGGTGACGACGGTGCGCGGTGGCGGCGTCAGCGGCCAGGCCGATGCAGTCAAGATGGGCATTGCCCGTGCGCTGCTCGCATTCAACGTGGAGCTGCGCCGCACGCTCAAGGCCGACGGTCTGCTGACCCGCGATGCGCGCATCAAGGAGCGCAAGAAGTACGGGCAGAAGGGCGCACGCGCTCGCTTCCAGTTCTCCAAGCGCTAAGTGTATGGCGCGCATCAGCTTTGTCGAATTGCCGGTCTCAGACATCGGGCGTCCCAACAACTTCTTCACTGAAGCCTTTGGCTGGGATCTGACGGCGTTTGGCCCGACGTACGCCTGCACGATGACAGGCGATGTGGACCTTGGCCTGCAAGCCGACGCTGCTGAGGCAACCAGGATGCCGCTCGTAGTGATCCAGGTAGACGATCTTGCCGCAAGCCTCAAGGCTGTGCAGTCAGCCGGCGGGGTAATTACGAAGGAACCATTCAGCTTCCCGGGAGGGAGGCGGTTCCACTTTCTTGAGCCGGGCGGGAATGAGCTTGCCGTGCTCGAGGTGGACAAAGTTGTAGCAGAACAGTAAGCAATGCCGCCAATGAACTCCGGTTCATGGCGGAATCTCGGACTTGATTCTCCCGAATAGGGAATCAATCCGGAGCTCGTACATGAGGCTCCGGATGCAACTTACATAAGGAGGCTGTTTGGCATCCATCACCATGAAAGAGCTGCTTGAGGCCGGCGTCCACTTTGGACACCAGACCAAGCGTTGGGATCCGCGCATGAAGGAGTACATCTTCGGCGAGCGCAACGGGATCTACATCATCGACCTGCAGAAAACCCTGAAGATGTTCAAGGAAGCGTCAAAGTATGTGACGGACCTGACAGCGACGGGCAAGGTCATCCTGTTTGTCGGCACCAAGCGCCAGGCGCAGGATGCCGTGGCCGAGGAAGCGAACCGCTGCGGGATGTTCTACATCAACCAGCGCTGGCTGGGCGGCTTGCTGACCAACTGGGTCACAGTGCAGAAGTCAGTGAAGCGGCTCCAGGAACTGGACGAGATGGCGACCGACGGCCGCTACGACCTTCTCACCAAGAAGGAAGTCATCAAGCTTGAACGCGAGCGCAAGCACCTGCAGGCGAACCTGGCCGGCATCAAGAACATGAAGCGTCTGCCGGACGCGCTATTCATCGTCGACTCAAACGCAGAAGCGATCGCCGTCAAGGAAGCCCGCAAGCTCGGCATCCCGGTTGTCGCAGTCGTCGACACCAACTGCGATCCGACCGTGGTCGACTACGTGATCCCCGGCAATGACGACGCCCTCCGCGCCATTCGCCTGTTTACCTCGAAGATTTCGGATTCCGTGATCGAGGGCGTGCAGATGGCGACCGACAAGCAGTTTATGGATGTAGCCGGCGTCGCACCGGAAGCGCAGTTTACCGCCGCCACCTTCGAGGACGGCAGCCTGGAAGCCGGTGCGGACCCCGCGCCTGCTGAGGATCCGGCTGAAACCGAGGTCGTCGACCTGGAGTCAGCGCTGGGCGGCGGCATCCGCAAGGCGCCGATCGGCGTCCACGCAATCACCGAGCCGGAAATCGCCGAAGGCACCGTCTAGGCTCCGCCGGCAGCTCGCAGAGATGGGCGTGGCCCGGACTTCCGGAGCCGCGCTTTCTCTGTGTTAGGACCGAAATAGCCATGAACGCCGCAGATGCGGCCGAGAGGGAACCAAGGTGGCAGCAGTGAGTGAGAAAATCGATGCAAAGCTGGTCAAGGAGCTCCGTGAGAAGTCCGGCGCGCCGATGGGCGATTGCCTGAAAAGCCTCCAGGAAGCCAAGGGCGACATGGAAGCTGCCTTTGTCATTCTGCGCAAGCGCGGCATGGCTTCAGCCGCCAAAAAGGCCGCACGCGGCACGAATGAAGGCGCAGTTGGCACCTACATCCATGCGGGCGGCAAAATTGGAGTGCTCGTCGAGATCAACTGTGAGTCCGACTTCGTCGCCCGCACCGAAGATTTCCAGGAGTTGATGAAGGACATCGCCATGCACATCGCGGCGACCGACCCTCGCTACGTGCGTCGTGAAGACGTAACCGAGTCCGACCTGGCTCGCGAGCAGGAGATCTACCGCGCCCAGGCCGCCGAGACCGGCAAGCCCGCGCCGGTGATCGAAAAGATCGTCGAAGGCAAGATGAACAAGTTCTACGAGGAGTTCTGCCTGCTCGAGCAGCCGTTCATCAAGGAGCAGTCGCTTTCCATCAAGGAAATGATTGCGCAGAAAGTCGGCAAGCTGGGCGAAAACATCACCGTCCGCCGCTTCGCCCGCTTCAAAGTCGGCGACCCAGTCTGGACCGTCGCCCAGGTCAAGCCCGAGGACATGCCAAGCGCTGTCGCGGAGTAAGAGCTAGTCAACGACAGATGGGCCCGGCCGAAAGCCGGGCCTTTTGTCATCTGTAAGACCGCCTGCGCGGCTTGCGGCCACTTCGTGGCGGGTGCTCGTGGTGCTTACCGTGCGCACAAAGTGGCCCTCGCGATGCTCGGCACGAGTCCTGATCCCGACCAACGGGAGAGCTACCTCGCTTATTACCCAGCACCAACGAGAACCCGCCACGAAGTGGCCGCTAGTTCCTCTCTCCCGATAACACTCCACGCGAAGTATCCCTGTACGCGGCCCTTCTCTACGGAAGGGCCACACTGACCATTGCTAGCCTACGAGATAGGTCGGGAGAGAGGAATCCCGCGCAAGGGGGTCTTTCCTCGCATCCAAACAAGCATGGCTGCCATCCTACGCGCCGCGTTCGGCTACTTCTTCCTGGTCTTCATGGTCCGCATTGTGGGTCGGCGGCCCGGCAAGCAGATGAACCCGTTCGAGTTCGTGCTGATTTTTTTCATTGGCGGCCTTGCACTCACCTTTATCGTGGCCGACGATCACTCGCTGACGAATGCTCTGACGCAGATTATTACCATGGGCCTGGCACACCTTTTTCTTGTTATTTTGCGCCAGCGATCCAGCCGCATCGCACGCTTACTCGATGGCACGCCCCTGGTGCTGCTGGAGAACGGGCAGTGGCGCGAAGAAACCATGCGGGGCATGTTGATTGAGCCGGAGGATGTGATGACCTCTGCACGCGATCACGGTATTCCTTCCCTGGACCGCATCGCCTATGCGGTGCTTGAGCGAAACGGCGAGATCACCATCTCTGCCACGGGAGAGTAACGGGTATGGCAGTGGACACACCGACAAGGCCGGTTGAGGATTCCGTCGCTAAGGTCGCCAACGAGGTTGCCGTTGGTGAGGACCTGGAGTTTCAGCGCCGCTGGTGGAAGTTCGAGCGGGCGACATGGATTTTCTTCGGTGTGATTGTGTCGCTGGACCTGGCCGGCGTTTTTGGCCGCGGGCCGGCAGCCAAGGCGCACCTGGTCACACCCGACGGCGCAATGAACATGCACTACGAGCGTGTCGAGCGTTTCAGCACGCCCTCTATCCTGACCATTCACTTTTCTCCAAACGCCGTGCGGGATGGATCGATCAAGCTCTGGGTCAGCGACTCCGTTGTGCAGGCGCTGGGCAATCAACGGGTGATTCCCCAGCCAGTCACATCGCAGACAGGGGACGGCGGCATCCTGTATACCTTTCCGTCATCAGCGAAACCGAATTCGGTGGAGTTCCAATTGCAGCCGGCCGATTACGGACTTTCTCACTTCACCATCCGCCTGGTTCCTGACGGCAATGTTGCTCAGCCGATGGATTCGATCACGGCGGGCGTCTTTGTTATGCCCTAGGGTCCCAGCATGTACACCATTGTCCACGCCATCGTCGGCTACTTTTTCCTGCTGTTTGTGGTGCGCATGCTTTCGCGCAGACCGGGCGGCCAGCTCACGCCGTTTGAGTTTGTCATCGTCTTCCTGGTGGGCGGTCTTATCATTGCAGCCACCGTCGGCGATGACCGCTCGATTACGAACTGCGTTTGTGCCATTCTCACGATCGGCCTGATGCACCGAATTACGGCACGGATCCGGGCGCGTTCATCGCGCATCGGCACCGCCATTGACGGCGTTCCGGTTGTCTTATTGAAACAAGGGCAGTGGCAGACCGAAGCCATGCACGGTACGCGCCTGGATGATGCGGACGTGATGGCGGCCGGGCGCAGCAAGGGCATCCGTGACCTCCAGGGTATCAAGTACGCGATCGTCGAGCGGGTCGGCACCATCAGCATTATCCCGACCGAAAAGCAGGAAGAAGAAAACAAGGCGGCCGAGGAGGCCGCGCGCGAGCAGGTCTCTGTCCCTATGAAAGCTGGTGACCGGGATGCCCGCTGAGCAGAGTGCTCTCCCGCAGGTGGATGGCGACGATGAACAGACGGTGCAGACCATGGTGCCGGCCCGGCTCGACCGCCTGCCCTGGAGCCGCTGGCACGCTCGGATCATCCTCGCGCTCGGCACCTCCTGGCTGCTGGACGGCCTGCAGGTTACCCTTGCCGGCTCGCTGGCCGGCATTCTGGAGGCCAAGAATGGTTTAGGGCTCACGGCCCCCCAGGTGACTGCGGGCGCGACCACGTACCTGGCCGGCGCGGTGCTGGGCGCACTGTTCTTCGGCTACCTGACGGACCGGCTCGGCCGGCGCAAACTCTTCCTGGTTACGCTCGCCACCTATTCGCTGGCGACGCTCGCAACGGCTCTCTCGTGGAACTTCGCCAGCTTCGCCATCTTCCGTGCCTGCACCGGCTTCGGCATCGGCGGCGAGTACGCCGCGATCAACTCAGCTGTCGATGAGCTGATTCCCAGCAAAATCCGCGGCACGGTCGACCTTGTCGTCAATGCAACCTTCTGGCTGGGCGCCATCATCGGGTCGCTCGCTTCGTTTGAGCTGCTCGCCGGCCGCCTGCTGCCGCCGAGTATCGGCTGGCGCATCGCGTTTTCCATTGCCGCCTTTCTCGGCGGCGGTGTGCTCATCTTGCGTCTCGGCGTACCGGAAAGCCCGCGCTGGCTCATGCTGCGCGGCCGTGAGAAAGAAGCAGAAGCTGTCGTGAGCGGGATCGAGGCCGCGGTTCGGCGGGAGAAGCCCATACCCCCGGTCGAGGGTGAGCCGCTGACGCTGGTGGTGCGCGATCACACGCCCTTGCGCGAAGTGTTCGGCAACATGCTGGGAGCAAACCGCCTGCGTTCGCTGCTGGCGCTGGTCCTCATGGTGGCGCAGGCTTTTTTCTTCAACTCGATCTTCTTCACGTATGGCCTGATCGTGAAGCAGTTCTACGGTGTGAGCAATGCGCGGCTGCCGCTGCACCTTTTGCCTTTTGCTGTCGGCAGCTTCTTTGGTCCGCTGCTATTGGGCCCGCTGTTTGACCGCTGGGGCCGCAAGCCGATGATTGCGCTCACCTATGGCGTCGCCGGCGCGCTGCTCGCCCTGACGATCTACCCTTTTGTGCACGGCAGCCTGGACGCGACCACGCTCGATATCTGTTTCAGCGTGATCTTTTTCGTCGCGTCGTCAGCCGCCAGCGCTGCTTACCTTACTGTTAGCGAGATCTTTCCGCTGGAGATTCGCGCTTTTGCTATCGCGATTTTCTACGCGCTGGGTACCCTGGCCGGCGGGGTTGCGGCGCCTGTCTTTTTTGGCGTCCTGATTGCTTCCGGTTCGCGCGGCCATGTGGCCTGGGGGTATGCACTGGGTGCTGCGCTCATGATGCTCGGCGCATTTTGCGAGCTCGTGATCGGGGTAGAAGCAGCCGGGCGGTCGCTTGAGTCTGTGACGAAGCCGCTGCAGAGCCGCTAAGCTTACTTCCCAGACGACTTTGAACCGCTTCTGAAGCCGCCCCCGAGAAATACGACCATCACCGCGGCCGTCACCGCGCCCGCGGAGAGCCAGGCCACCGAGGCCATCGCCTCTGACACCTGTGGGGCATCGCCTCCCAGCGGACGCGAGCCGGGAGCACGATTCTGCGTAGAACTGCTGGCGACACTAACCATATTCGTTCAGATGCGGCGTTCTACCAGCGCAGCAGCACCAGCTGCGAGCAGAAACCCGGACCCATGGCCGCAAGAATCCCGTAGCTGCCCGGCGCCGGACGGCGTTCGAGGATCGTATCCTCCAGCACCAGCAATACCGACGCCGAGGAGAGATTGCCAACCTTGCGCAGCGACTCCCACGAGAGCGCGCACTCTTCGCGGGTCACCCCGGCGGCGTCGGCCATGGCCTCCAGCACCTTGGGCCCGCCGGTATGCAGCACCCAGGAGGTGATCTGCTCGCGCTGCAGGCCCTGCGCAGCGAGAAAGCGCTCAAGATCCTGCGGCAGATGCTCGCGGATGATGGCCGGCACCTCTGGGGAAAGCACGATTTTGAAGCCTTCCTCGCCAATGTCCCAGCCCATCGCGCCTTCCGTATCGCGGTAGAAGCTGGACTGCGCGGCAATCACCGTCGGTCCCGCGGCCGAGACCGGCAGCCCCACCTGATCGCCCGCGACGATGACCGCCGCGGCTCCATCCCCGAATAGTCCGGTCGCGATGAAGTTCGCAATCGAGAGATCGCGCCGCTGCCAGGTCAGCGAGCAAAGCTCAACCGACAGCAAAACGGCGATCTTGTCCGGGTAGGCGCGCACGTAGTCATGGGCCTGGGCGATGCCGGCTGCTCCGGCAACGCAGCCAAGGCCAAAGATCGGGGTTCGCCGCACGTCCGACGGAAGGCCCATCCGGTTTGCCAGGTGTGCGTCGAGCGAAGGGCTTACCACGCCGGTGACGGTGACCGTCAGCAGCGCGCCAATCTGTCCCGTGTTGAGGCCGGCACGGGCGAGCGCGCGGCAGATCGCCTGCTCGCCAAGCTCCTCGGCTACTTGCAGCCAGGCCGCGTTGAACTCTCCCCAGCGCCCCAGCTTGGCATACTCGTCCAAAGCGAGGGCAAAATGGCGGCCATCCACCCCAACCCGGTGATGGAAGCGCTCCAGCAGCGCCGGATTTTCGAGCTCGTCACCCCAGTGCTGGACCAGCTGGTCAAACACCTGCTGCTGCGTGTAGTAGCGGGGCGGAAGGGCAGAGGCGACGGCGGCGATGCGGCTCAAGTGGGGCTCCAGGTGGCGAAGGTTCTTCCACGGTACGTTGGACGCCGTGCCTTCGCAAGAGTTACACCAGGGTTAGCCGTAGTAAGGCTGCTCTATTTCCCGTCGTCTACCCAGAGCGTCGCCGCCAGGCGATACAGGTAGTGCTGCCGAACCGTGCCGCGGCAGCCGGTCGCAGCCATGAACGTGGCCAGCTCCCGCCCCGTGTAGGCCTGCCGAACGGAAACAGGGCCGTCGTGGCTGGAGATGCGGCTTGGGTCGACCGATGAGAATAATTTCGCGAGGGCGTAGTGGACGCGCGTCCGCTCAAGGTCGTTGATCAGGACGGCGACGCGCGCGACGCGAAGCGCTTCCCGGAGGAACCGCGCCACCTCATCCGGTGCAAGATGGTGGACAAAGAGCGAGCTGATGACGACGTCTACGCTCTTGTCAGGCAGCGGTATGGCGAGTGCGTCGCCCTGGAGCATGCGCGGGCTTGCAAGCTGTGCCGGCCAGCCATTAGGCAGGTGACTCGCCTGGCGGTCCAGCAGGGTGAAGGAGAGCCGGGTGCCGCGATGCTCCCGGGATCCCGATAGGGCCCGTGCCGCCGCGATGAGAGCGGTAGCGCGGCCGGCCGCAACCTCCAGCACTGCCAGCTCCCGGCGCCCAGCCGCTGCCTGCCGCAGCAGCGTGCTGTGCACCCGGTTGCCGCCGAACCAGTTGTTTACAAACGCGATGGAACGGAGGGCGGCCGCGATCTCGACCGGGCTGCCCTGGTCTTCGTCAAGCCACTCCGGTGCTGCTTTTCGGCGAAAATCCCAAATCGACACTACGGTCATTCTAAGCGCCATAGATTGCTTGCCGCGCCCGGAAGCCATGCGATACTCGGAGCTAATGTACAAGCGCGTCGTGCTCAAGCTCTCAGGGGAAGCGCTGGCCGCGGGCCGGGGTTTCGGCGTCGATGTCACCCGCGTTCATGAAGTTGCCGCAGAGGTAGCCGAGGTGGCCGCGCGCGGCGTCGAGGTGGCGATTGTTGTGGGTGGCGGCAACTTTTTCCGCGGTGTCGCCGAGCAGGCCCAGCATATGGACCGTGTTTCGGCCGACAACATGGGCATGCTCGCCACCGTCATCAACTCGCTGGCGATCCAGGACGCGATTGAAAAAACCGGGATGCATTGCCGGGTTATGTCCGCCATCCAGATGCATCAGGTCTGTGAGCCGTACATCCGGCGCCGTGCCGTGCGTCACCTGGAAAAGGGCAGGGTCGTGGTATTTGCGGCCGGCACCGGCAACCCCTACTTCTCCACCGACACCGCTGCCTCGCTGCGCGCGATGGAGATCCGGGCCGATGTGCTGCTGAAAGCGACCAAGGTCGAGGGCATTTACTCTGCCGACCCGGTGCTCGACAAGACAGCCACAAAATTTGAAGAGATTACCTACATGGAAATCATGCGGCTCGGGTTGAAGGTGATGGATATGACCGCGGTGAGCCTTTGCAAAGACAACAGCATGCCCATGATCATCTTCAACATGAACCAGGCGGGGAACATTCGCCGCGTGATCGAGGGGGAGCGGATCGGTTCGCTGGTAACCAGCTGAACCTACCGGAACACCCGCCATTGCTGGCCGAGGGCGATGATTCTCCCGAAGCCCCGGCCGGTCCTGCCCCAGCGGCGGCCAAATCTTCGCGGAGCCGCCTGCCCGCGCTGACCGGGCTGCGTGCCTTTGCCGCCTGCAACATCGTCTTCTTCCACTTCTCGAATCCGCAATGGTTTGGCCCGTTTGCGCCCATCGTCGACAACGGCTACACCGCCGTCTCCTTCTTCTTGCTGCTGTCCGGCTTCATCCTGAGCTACAACTACAGCGCACGCGCCCAGCGCGGCGAGCTGGTGTACTGGCGCTTCTGGGTCGCCCGCCTCTCACGCCTCTATCCCATCTACGCGTTTGCCCTGCTGGTTTCGCTCGGCATGCTCCACGACGAGTGGAGCGCGCGCTCCCATGGGCAGTTCTTCGCGGGGCTGGTGCTCACGCCGCTGCTGCTGCAGGGCTGGAGTCCCACGCTTTCTACCTTCTGGAACACCCCGGCCTGGACGATGTCCACCGAGGCATTCTTCTACCTTGTGTTTCCCTTTGCGGTGCGGTGGCGGCGCCCGCAGACGACGCCCGGCACCCTGGCGCTGCTTAGCTTTCTCTGGGGGCTCGGCGTTACGCTGCCCCTGCTTTACATGCATTTCCACCCGGACGGCGACCTCCACCCGGGCCGCTACACCGAAGGCTTCTGGATTCGCGCGCTCAAGTTCAGCCCGCCGCCGCACCTGCCGTCGTTTTTGTTCGGCATGACGCTGGCCGACCTGGACGGCCGTCTCAGCCGCTCCGGCCGGCTTCGGTTCGTGCTGGGGCTGATCGGCGTTGCCGGGGTGTACACCGTGCTGTGCTTCGGCGACCACCTGCCCTACGTGCTGCTGCACGACGGGCTGCTGATGCCGCTGTTCGGCTGCGGCATACTAGGGCTGGCCGGTGAGAACCTGATCGCGCGCTTCTTCGGCTTCGCGCCGTTTGTCGCGCTCGGCCAGGCCAGCTACTGCCTGTACATCCTGCACTTCAATCTCTGGACGCTCATCCACCAGTCCGGCCTGCTCCAGCGGACGGGCTTGATCCGCTTCGATCCGTGGGTCAGCTACGTGCTGCTGGCCGCAGGCGCGGGCGCGGCGTTGATGGTGATTGAGCGGCCCATGCAGCGCACGATCCGCAAGCTGCTGGCGTAAAAAAAGCCCACGCCGTGAGGCGTGGGCTCGTTTGCAGGAAGTCCTACGGCGTGGTCGTCCCGCCGTTCGGGAAGGACTGACTCGGGTCCACGATGACCGGATGGTTGCCATGCTGGGTGGCAGCCACGCAGCTCGTTAGCCCTGAAGTTCCGTAAAAGCCACCCTGGGTCGCCGAGAGTGCGCCCGTGTTGGGATCGAGCACGAACCCGCTTATGCTGTTATCGACGAAGTTCGCCGTGTAGACAAACCGGGCGAGCGCCGGTTCGACGATGACGCAGGTTGGTTGTGCGCCGGTACCGCCGGTACCGCCGGTCGATAGCGCGGAGAGTGCATTGGTGCCCTGGTTCACGGTATACCCGCTGACGGACGGCCCGAACCGGTTCGCAACATACACATATTCCCCGCGAGGGTCCGCCACGATGCCGGCCGGAGTGACACCCGTTGCTATCGGGCCGGTCGAGAGGGTTGTGAGCGCACCGATGTTAGTCGGCTGAGGACCATTCAGGGCAGGCGTGACGATTCGGTACGGGATCACCTGATTTTGCGCACTGTCGGTGACGTACACGGCCCGCGAGTTCGGCTGTTCCGGGCTGACCGCGATGGCTGACGGCGCTACACCCGCGCAGAAGGGGCTGCCGACGATCGGCTGTAGTACGCCGGTCGCATTCCCTGAGCTGTCAAATTGCATGTTGTAGCCCTGGATCGCACCTTGGCCTGGCCCGCAGCTTGGATTGCCCGTCTGAGGAGGGGTTGTGCCCAGGAGGTCGGTCACGTACACGTTTAATCCGTCGTCAGTGACCACGGTCGCTGTCGGAGTATTGCCGAGCGGCAGAAACAGACTCGCCGCGCCATTCACAGTCTGGGTCACGGGCGAGCCGGGTGCCCCATTGTTCAACTGGTACACGTAGAGCGCACCGGGCCCCGGCGCCAGGGTCGTAAAGTTCGGCTGGTAGGTTTCCACCACAAAGAGGAAGTTCGCGTTCTTGTATGTATGGACTGCAAGCGCGATCGGCTGCGATCCCGATGGGTTTACCGAGTTCTGCGCATAAAGTTTGCCGTCTGTCCCAATGCCGTACTGCTCAACGGTATTGTCCAGGTTGGTCGCCACATACATATTCTGGCCCTGCGAGTCGATCGTAAGCGCAACTGGATCGTCGCCAGTTGGGACGGGCGTCCCCTTGATCTGCGTCAGAGCGCCGGACTGCGAGTCGACAAGATAACCGTTGATCGATCCCGGGTTGTTCTTGGAGGAAAGTGCATACAGGTAGTCGATCGTATTGCTTGTCCCGCAGGAGACCAGTCCGCCGCCCACGGCGACCGCCGAGGTAATCGCCAGGATGCTCTGGCTCCATCGATTCAACTTCATGTGGATCCTTGCGCTCGGTCCGGCGTACGGCGAGCTGTTTAGGTGAAGATCAGTGATTTCCGGCGAGCCGGGATGTTCACCCGGCTCAGCCTGATTGGGTAGTGCACCTGTTTACTGCGTACTTGCGATCCCCAGGCACCAGGTAGGCGTCTGCACCGTCGGCACGGTCGCCCGGTTGCCGGTCAGGGTGCTTAGCAGACCATTGCCCGGGTTGATCTTGCGCCCGGTGATGCTGTTGTCGAGCGAACCCGCAACATAAATGTACTGGTTGCTTGGGTCCTCAAAGACACACACTGGTCCGGAAACCGTGCCGAGCGTAAAGCCGCCGGTCTGGATGGGCGAGTTCAGGTCACCCGTTGTTGGGTTCAGCACGTACCCGCCGATGTCGGAGGACACGTTGTTTGCATTGGTCGGGCCGCCGTCGGTCACGTACAGGTACTTGCCGGTAGAATCCGTGACGGTCTGCGTTGGACCGCCGGTCTGCGAAGGGGCGTTCTGGTTTGCAGTGCTGCTCAAATCCGTGTAGGGCGAGTTGATGACAGCCGTTGGTGCGCCACTGGCCGGGATGGAGAAGGCATAAATCTGGCTGCTCGCTTTATCCAGCGCATATAAATACTTGGAGGCGCCGTAGCCGCGGCTCGGGTCGCCGTCACCGGTCAAGGCCGTTATGTTCGGCGCGGGTGTACCCGGAGCCGGGTTGGGGTTCACTGGCGTGACTGTGGTCTGCGCGGGGGTAAGCTGCCCGGTTCCGGTTGCTACCGCATAGGTATATAGGCTCTGCACATCATTGTTAGAGGGCGAGCCGGCATCCATCGTGTACAGGAAGGACGCTGAGAGCCGGAAGTCCACCGGAAAACAGCCAACAGGGAAGTACGTCAGGTTCTGCTGGCGCCCGTTCAGCTGCAGCTGCAACCGGCCAGTCGGGCCGTCGATCGAGAAAACCGTCACGGAGCCGGTTGGGTGAAAGACCGCCGGGTTGTTCGGGTCCTGGCAAGGATAGCCTTGTGGCGCCGTGTAGGTACTAGTCGTTCCCGCAACCAGGTTGCCGGGGACCGCAGTCGGCGCGACGCCGCCGGCGGTGACCGAAACATTGGCGTAGGTATCCAGCACAAATAGGTGTGCGCCGCTGCCGTCGATCGCGAGGCGCGTGGAGCCCAAACCCTGGCTGAAGTAGGAGGTCTGCTGCGAAAGCTGCCCATAGCCGCCGATCGAGAACAACTCGATGTTGGCACTCGCATACGTCAAGGGCTGGCTTGTGTCGGTGCTCGATGGCAAGCCCGCATTCAGCACGTACATGAAGCGATTGCCGGAGGCGACCACGGCGCGGATCGGGTTCTCACCAACGGAGCTCACCGTGGGCACATTCGCGATCGGAGTCAGGTTGCCGGCATTGTTATCTTCGCCAAACACGCTGATCTGCCCGGTTGGGGCGCTGGCTGCATTTGCGCCAAGTACGTAGATGTACGCCACAGTGTGGTCAGCAGAGCAGGAGGTAAGCCCCAAAGTAAGTCCGGCAGCGCCTGCCAGCATCAGCAGGGGGCGGCCCAAAGTGCGGAAAATCATGCGCTTCCTTCACCCTGCGCGCCCGGCTTCAGCATCACAGGAACAGTGTTATTGAGCTCATTGTAAATGCACAGGTGCCTGCAGCCTTGCGCGAGCGTCCCTGTACAGCGAGAAGGCCGGCCTGTTGGCCGGCCTTTCTCGGCGCCTTGCTTCGATAGGACGAGCTTACCAGACGTACTCACCAGACATGGCAGGCCGAGGCCGGCATCATCGGCTGGCCGGTATGGCAGCCAAATGCCTTGCCGAACTGCTCAAAGTTCTGCACCGTGCCGTTGGTGCGGAACTCGCCCGGGGAGTGCGGGTCGGTTTTGGCGGCCACACGCTCGTAAGCGTCTGTCTGGTTTGAGCACCACACCTGCGCGAAGGCGATAAAGAACCGCTGATCCTCTGTATAGCCGTCGATCTTCTCGGTCCGCTTCGCCTCAGGCTCCGCTGCCAGTACCTTTTGCAGCGCCTGGTACGAGATGCGAATGCCGCCGTTGTCGGCGGTGTTCTCGCCCAGCGTCAGCTTGCCATTCAGCTTCTGCCCCGGCACCGGCTCAAAGTTGCCGTACTCCTTTACCTCGCAGTCGGTCCGCTCGGTGAACTTGGCCTTGTCCTCTGCCGTAAACCAATCGCGCACGTTGCCCTGTGGGTCATAGCGCGAGCCCTCATCGTCAAAGCCGTGCGTCATCTCATGGCCGATCACCACGCCGATTGCGCCGTAGTTCACTGCCGGGTCAATGGTCTGCGAGTAGAACGGCGGCTGCAGAATGCCGGCAGGAAAGTTGATGTCGTTCAGCGGCGGGTTGTAGTAGGCGTTGACCGTCGGCGGCGTCATGCCCCACTCTTTTTCGTTCACCGGCTTGCCGATGTGGTCGATCTGGTAGGTGTAGTTGAACAGCCGCGCGTTGTGCAGGTCCTCGACAAAGTTCGCGGGCGTTACCTGCACGGCCGAGTAATCGCGCCAGTGGTCGGGGTAGCCTACCTTGTCGCGGAAGGAAGCCAGCTTCTTTTCCGCCTCCGTTTTGGTCGCGGGCGACATCCAGGAGAGCTGCTCGATGTCGGCGCCGAGCGCATCCTTCAGGTTCGCGACCAGCTGCTCCATGCTCGCCTTGTTCTGCGGGGGAAAGTTCTGCTTGACCCAGTCCTGCCCGACCGCCTCGCCAAACTGCTGGTCGGTGAGCGCAGTGCAGCGCTTCCAGCGGGCCTGCTCCACCGCCTGCCCGCGCAGTGTTTTGTTGAAGAAGTTAAAGGACGCCTCGTCAAAGGGTGCGGACAGGTAGGGCGCAACGCCCGAGACCGCGTGCAGCCGCAGGTAGCTCTTGAGCGCGGGCAGCGGCTCGTCGCTGATGACTTGCGCCATGGTTTTCAGGTAGTCCGGCTGCGCCACGTTGACGGTCGAGAACGCCGGCGGCTGCACGCCCGAGAAGAATGCCTGCCAGCCAAAGTCCGGCGTCAGCCCGTTCAAATCGGCCGTCGCCATGGGGTGGTACACCTTGTCGGGGTCGCGCATGTCGACCCGCGCCATGGAGCCTTTGGCCAGCGCGGTCTCAATGTCGAGCACGTTTTTCGCTTCCGTGTCGGCCTTCCCTGCGTCGTCGCCGAGCAGCGTGAACATGGTCACGAGGAAGTCGTGGTACTGCGAGCGGATCTTTACCTGCCGCTCGTCAGTCTGCAGGTAGTAGTCGCGGTCGGGCAGGCTCAGGCCCCCCTGGCTGATGTCCGCGATCTGCTTCGAGGAATCCTTCTCGTCCTGCTCGACGCCGAACCGAAAAAAACCGTCGCCGAAGTAGCGCTTGTCGCCCAGAAACGCCGCAATCTGCCCTTTATCGGTGATGGCGTCGATGGCGGCAAGCGTCGGCTGCACGGGTTTGGTTCCCAGCGCATTTGCCTGGTCCACATTCATGCAGGCGGCAAAAAAAGTGCCGTACTGCTTCTCAAGCGGAGACTTCGGGCTCTCGGCCGCCTGCTTGAGCTGCGTGTACAGCAGGTAGTTGTTGCGCTCGCCGAGCTGGTTGAAGGTGCCCCAGCGCGCCTGGTCTGAGGGGATCGGATTCGCCTTTTGCCAGTTGCCGCAGGAGTACTGGTAGAAGTCGGTGCATGGGTCGACCGTCTTATCGATCGAGGTGGTGTCGAAGCTGCGCAGAGCCTTGGGGGCAGCCGGCGCAGCGGTGGCGTCCACGGGGGCGACGGCAGATTGGGCGATGGCGGGAACGGCGGCCAGCAACAGGGCTGCGGCGGCAATGGAGCAAATCGCTTGCATGGAATCCTTGGTTGTATCCGGAGGTAAATACTTGCTGACCAAAGTAACACGCCACCTGCGGTGGGGCTGGCGTGGTGCTTGCTTTGCGAGATCAGTGGCCCTTCCGCTGGTCGGGATCGACTTATACAAGCTTGTCCCGACCACCGGGAGGGCCACTGAGTATGCAAAGCAAGCACCACGCCAGCCCCACCGCAGGTGGTGGCTACCAGACGCGGCAGGCGTTGGCGGGCATCATGGGCTGGCCGGTGTGGCAGCCAAAGGCCTTGCCGAACTGGTCGAAGTTCTGGACGACGCCATTGGCGCGGAACTCGCCCGGCGAGTGCGGGTCCGACTTGAGCAGCTGCAGCTGCAGGGCGGGTGCGGTGTTCTCGCACCAGATCTGGGCAAACGACAAAAAGAAGCGCTGGTCGGGCGTGTAGCCGTCGGTCTTGCGCGTCCGGTCGGCCGCCGGTTCCTCAGCCAGGGCTTTTTCGAGCGCCTGGTACGCGATCCGGATGCCGCCGTTGTCCGCCGTGTTCTCGCCCAGCGTCAGTTTGCCGTTCAATGTTTGGCCGGGGAGCGGGGCAAAGCTGCTGTACTCCTTTACTTCGCACGCGGTCTTCGCGTCGAACTGCTTGCGGTCCTCGGCCGTAAACCAGTTGCGCTTGTTGCCCAGCCCATCAAAGCGTGAACCTTCGTCGTCGAAGCCGTGGGTCATTTCATGGCCGATCACGACGCCGATAGCGCCGTAATTGACCGCCGGGTCGATGGCGAGCTGGTAAAACGGCGGCTGCAGGATGCCGGCCGGGAAGTTGATGTCGTTCATGCTGCCGCTGTAGTAGGCGTTGACCGTGGGCGGCGTCATCCCCCACAGGCTTTCGTCTACCGGCTTGCCGATATGGTCGATGTCAAACAAGGTGTTGAAGACCGCGGCGCGGTGCGCGTCGCCGAACCAGTCGGCGCGCTCAACCGTCACCCCGCTGTAGTCGCGCCAGTGGTCCGGATAGCCGATTTTCTGGCGGAACTGGCTCAGCTTGCGTTCGGCTTCAGCCCGCGTCGCCTCCGACATCCACGGCAGCTGCTGGATGTCGTCATGGAGCGCCGACTCGAGGTTCGCTACCAGCTTTTCCATGCTTTGCTTGGCTTCCGGCGGAAAGTTCTGCTTCACCCAGTCCTGCCCTACCGCCTCACCCAGCGCATTGTCGGTGGCTACCGAGCAGCGCTTCCAGCGCGCTTCCTCCTCGGCCTGGCCCTCCAGAACCTTGCCGTGGAAGCCGAAGTGCGCCTCATCAAACGGGGCAGCGAGCCGCGTGGCTGAGCCATCCACGGTCTGGAAGCGCAGGTAGTTTTTGAGAGCGGGGAGCGGCTCGGCCACGATCAGCGCGTTCATGGCCTTGAAGAACTCCGGCTGCGCTACGTTCAGGCTTGCAAACTCCGGCGCCTTGGCTTCGCGAAAGTAGGCGGTCCACGCAAACTGCGGGGTCAGTGCGGCGAGCTCCGCAACCGGTGTGGGGTGGTAGATGTTGTCGGGGTCGCGCATCTGCTCGCGCGGCATGCTGGCATTGGCCAGCGAGGTTTCAATGCGAAGGACGTCGGCGGCTGTGGCTTGTGCGGCGGCCGGGCTGTCGCCGGCAAGGGTCATCAGCTCGACAATGTACGCGTGGTATTTGGCGCGAAGGTCTTTCATGCCGGCATCGTCGCTCAGGTAGTAGTCGCGGTCCGGCAGCGTCAAGCCGCCCTGGTACACCGCGGCAATGTAATGCGTCGCGTCCTTCTGGTCGGGCTCATCGCCGAAGCCGACAAATCCCCCGACGTCATAGCGGGTGCTTCCTAGCAGCGCAGCGATGCCGGTCTTGTCCGTGAGCGCATCGATCGCTGCAAGCGAGGACCCAAGCGGTGTACCGCCGCGGGCGTCGATCGCCGCGGTGTCCATGCAGGCTGCAAAGTAGCCGCCGTACTGCTTCTGCAGCGGCGTTTGCGGGTTATCGGCCGCGGCTTTCAGCTCCTTGTACAGCAGGTAGCGATTGCGCTGGTCCAGGATGCTGAAGCTGTTCCAGGAGGCCTGATCCGGCGGGATGGGATTGTTCTTTCGCCAGTTGCCGCAGGCGTACTGGTAGAAGTTGGTGCACGGGTCGGCGGAGCGGTCGATGGACGCGAGGTCAAAGCTATGGAGCGGCTTGGGTGGAGCCGGAGCTGCCTCAGTGGTGGAAGCGGAGGGTAGGAAGCTCTGGGCTTGAGCGGGCGGGGCGAGTAGAACGCAGAAAGCGGGAAAGGAAAACAGGGTCAAGCGCAGGTGCATCGGTAAGTCTCCGGTGACGGTTTCGATGAAGCTACCATCGCCGGCAGAGAAGCGTATCGAAAATTGCTGCGCCCTGCGCTGCTGCGTCATGCCTTCCAGCCGGAGTGCGCTAGCTGGGCATGAGGGTCGGGATGACCTGGCGATCGTTTATCCGGTAGATATGAAAGTGGCTGTCGAGTGTAAGCACCTTTGCCCCAGGATTGAGCTCGGCCATGCGTACCAGGCACGCATCCGTCAGGGACATCGGTAGTTCCTTGTACCGCGCCGCCAGTTTTGCTATGGCTTTCATTTCTGGCAGAACCGAGAAGTTAATCACCAGCAGGCCAGTGGACAGGAACTCGAGAAACCGCTGTAGGCCGCCCGGCTCCGCTGCCAGCAGAAAGAAGGTCTCTACCAGCACCGGTTCACAAGTCAGGAGAGGCGTCGGCAGCTCTCTGAACATCTCATCGGCCCATTTGTGTGCAGCCTCCCGCTTGCGCAGGAAGGCCACAATGGGACCACTGTCGACGAGGAAGCGGCCGCTATAAGCCAAGGCCGCGCAGGTGCTCCGGGTTGGTGGCCAGGTCTGTAATGCCCTCAGTCCCTTCGATCGATCCGCTCAGGTGCCCAACCAGATCAAAAGCAGTCTGGGGCTTGTTCTTCCCCACTACAGCCAGCCGGGCTTCCAGTGCTTCGCGCATAATCACAGACTTGGGGCGGCGCTCCGCGAGCGCCAGTGCGTCCAGCTTAGCGGAGAGAGCTTCCGGAAGTTTGCAGGTCAGCGTGTTCATGTCGCTACGGTAATCCTTAAATGCGCAAAGTGCAATACCCTGCTCGCACGCCGAACGAATTAGAAGATCTTGACGTGAAAGGTCAGATACGTCTTCGGGTTTTCCCGGATCGCGGTCACCAGGTGGTCCGCGTTTGCGATCGCGTCATCCGCGTGGTTATAAAGCGAAGGATTGCGCACCAGCTGCCCAAGCGTCCCTTCGCCGTTGTCTGCGCGCGCCAGGATGGAGTCCAGCCGGGTGACCGTATCGCTCAGCTTCGCGGCAAACTGCGGGTCCTTCACCAGCAGGCCAAGCCCGCCCTTGCCCGCATTGACGTCAGCCAGCATCTGGTTCAGGTTCGCGGTCGACTGCTGAACGTTGTTATAGAGCGATGGGTCCTTGATGAGCTTGCCAATGGAACCCTGGCCTGAGTCAATCTGCGCGCTGACCGAGTCGAGGTGTGCGATGGCGTCATTTGCCCGGTTGTAGAGGGTCGGATCACTGACCAGCTTGCCGATCGAGCCCTTGCCGTCGGCAATCTGGCTGACCAGCCCTTGTAACTGCGTTACGGTCGCGACCGCGGTGTTGTACAGCTTTGGATCGTTGATGAACTGCCCAATGGAGCCGCGGCCCGAGTTGAGTGAATCGACCACGTTGTCGAGCTTGGCAAGAATTGTATTGAGCTGCTCGATCGTGCCCTGGCTCGACTTGATGACGTCGCTGATCGAGGGCGTCTCATTTGTCGGCAGCTCGCCGTTCTCGGCGATCGGACCCTTTTGCGCAGCTTTGCTGCTGATGTTGACGACTGTATCCCCGAGCACCCCGATCGTTTCCAGGCTCGCCTGCGAGTCCTGCCGGATGAACTTGGCATACGACTCCGAGATCTTCATCGTGACCTCGACCGGGGTCAGCTTGTGATCGGAATTGATTCGAATTTCCTTGACCGAACCGATCGTAACCCCTTCAAGGTTGACCTGGCCGCCGACCTTGAGGCCGGCCGAATCCTCAAAGTAGGAGTGCACAGTGAGCTTGCGCGCGAACGCGCCGCCCGCGCTGCCGGACATGAGGAAGACAAGCGCGGTCAACGCCACGATCGCTGCGAATACCAGCACCCCTACCTTCAACTGCGACCATTGCACTTCCTGCTGACTCGGCACAGAGTTCCTCTCGTCCGCCCCCGAAGTGATTCCGACGCGGCTCCTGTCGTACGACGGTGCCGTCAGGCAGCGTTCGTTCCGCCAGCCGTTCCCTCACCCGCAAACGGAGGTTGGATGAGAGTCCATCGTGATTTGTTGCAGATTGACACAACACCGACGGCTCGCCAAGGTTACCGGTGCCAGGTTTGCCGATTGACGCGGCTGCTACGGGTTCCCGATCGGCGCGGCATCCTGTGCGCCGCCCTTGCTCCAGAGCCGGTCCTCACCGCGGTCCAGGCGCAGCGGCGAGCCGGCACCGAGGTCACGGTCAAATATCTCACCGTAATTGCCCACGGCCTTCAGCACGTTGGCGCCCCAGTGGTCATCCACCCCGAGCAAGGCGCCCGTGCCAAAGCGCTGCCCCAGCAGCTGCCCGATCTCCTCGTCGCCGGATTTCCCCATCGCGTCCACATTGCTCTGTGTCACGCCGAGCTTTTCCGCAGCAACCAGCAGCTCGACCGTCCATTGCACAATGGCGCCGAACGGGGCTGCGTCGGCGGGGTAGGCCGGTGCCAAGGGGTCCACGTGCAGGACCTGCGGCAGGATCGTAAACTCGTTCGCGCGTGCATGGTCAATGGCGCGCGTGTTTGCCAGCTGCGACACATCGCCGGCCAGCCCGGCGCAGTTGCCGGTGAAAAACGCTGCTTCCATCTCGCCGACTTCCGAGAACGGATACCAGATATAAGAGAGGTGCTGGCGGGCAGCATAGGTCTTCAGTGCGGTTTCACTCCCGCTCGTGATGACGAAGCAGATCTTTTTGCCGGCAAGGTCGGGCGCCGCGTGGACCGCGGGATTGTTGAGGAACATGATGCTGAGCCCGTCGTGAAAGGTCACCGGGCCAAAAGCGACCCCGGCTGCCGTGTGCGCAACCGTGGGACTCGCGGAGGCAAGCAGGTCAATTTTGCCGGCCTGCAGAGTTTTGACGGCCACGGGTTCGTCAGGAAAAACAACGACCGTGAAGTGCGCACCTGCGCCAAGCGCGGCCACGGCGACCGCCTTGCACATATCCAGATCAAAGGCGGCCCGGTTGCCGTGATCGGTGGCGCGGGAGTAATCCTCTTCTTCCTTGATGACGCCGCAGCTCATGGTGTGGGCGGCGCGCACGCGGTCGAGAACCGAACCGGCAACGGCGGTCTGGGTGGAAAGTAGAGCAAGCAGGGCAAAGATCAGTTTTGTCATAGAACTTCCTGGCACAACGTTGGTTTTTGTCGACAACGGTCGTTTAGGTGAGGCGAAAGCCCACAAGAAGAAGGGGACCAGTTGGCCTGGCCCCCTTAGGGAGGATCGTGACGCGGAAGAGACTACGGAGTCCAGGTACCGGAGGTCGGGGTGCCTGGGTCAGAGCTCGGCCGCGGGTTGAAGTCAGACGGAACGTTGTTCGGGAGGTTGGCGTCGGTCGGGGTGATGCCAAGCAGCTGGCAGCCCTGGTTCGCACCCTGCGGGAAAGTGTTGACGAGCTGTTCCGGGATCTCCGCATAGGCAGCCGGGATTGGGGCAGCAGCGCCGGTCAGGCGATTGTTGTCAAATGCCGTGAACATGTTGCCGACGCCGGAAACACCAGCGTCCGCCGGCCCAAGGTATGCCTGGCCAAACTGCGTCAGCCCTGCAGCCCTGGCCTGCTTTTCATCCGGCAGGTTTGCCAGCGGCTCCAGGCCAAAGAGCTGGTTGATGAACTTGATGACCGAGCTGTGTTCGGTAGCTTCGTGGGAGATGGTGTGCGTCGCGCTGTAGGGCGAGATCACGATGGTCGGGATACGCGGACCTTGGTCCAGCGGATCGCCCTGCGGATCGTAATTCCGGATGATCTCCGGCGCGTGATCGTACTCGCCGTCTGTCTCGTCATAGGTGATGATGATGGCGCTCTGCGGCCAGTAGGGGCTCGAAGCGATCAGGTTGACCTCGTCAGCTACCAGAGCGGAGGAGATCTGCACGTCGGAGTAGCCCGGGTGGTCGTCGTTCCCGTTGAAGACGGTCTGGAGCTTCGGGTTCGGATCCACCGGGGTCAGGCCCTGGATGTTGTTGTAGCCGCCGCGGAGATAAAAGACGCCGCCTGCAGCTGGAAGCTGCTTGTTGGCAATGGCGACGGCGAAGTCAGACAGCCCGTGCAGGTGGGACGAAACGGCGGGGTTATTGGAGATATAGCCAAAGTATTGCGGGGCGTTGTGGTGTGCGATGTAGTCGGCGTGCGAGGCGGTCGAGGTCGTATCGTTGAACTCGAGATCGTAGCCCTGCTGGTACCAGCCCCAGTTGGTTGGCTTTACGCCTTTGCCGGCGATTTCCACGATGTCCTGCTCGATGTCCGTCAGGTCAGCCGCGGGCTGCGTATCAGTCGCGACCGTGGTCTGGATCTGCGAGCCCATAAACGAGAGCGGCAGGGTGGCAAAGGTCAGATTGATCTCAGGCGTTTTGCTGGCAGGGTTCGCCGGCTGCTTGGGCGAGCCGGTTGTATCGAGCTGCGAACCCCAGAACGGGTCGCCGTCGCTGATGACTGGTACGCCATTCGAGCTGAGCGAGGTGGTCGCCTCAGACGGGTGCTTGACCCACTGCGTTTCGCCCGACTGGCCGGCGATCATTGCGAGCGCATTCGGCGTGGACGCCGACAGAACGGTCTGGTGGAAATCGTCGAACAGCGTAAAGCGGTCGGCGTAGTTCCACAGGATTGGCGCGGTGTTGCAGTCGACGTGGCCCATCACGAGCTCGCCCATCTGCTTCTGTGCCAGGGTCGGCTTTTTGGAGGGGACGCCGTTGGTGATGGTGACGCCTTCTTCGGTGATGGCGTAGCCGTCGTTCCTGGTCACGCCGCCCTGCACGTCAATCTTGGTCTCATACGCCGCGTGCGAGTGGTTGACTGAGTCGGTGTCCGCCGGGTAGATCGGCACCGTGTTGCCGTTCACGTCGGTCACACTCAGCGGGATGCGGAAGGCCGAGACGCTGCCGATGGAACCGTCAGTGTTGACGATCGGCTGCGTCAGGCCCGGGGTTTCCGCGGCAGGCTGCGAGTACAGCCCGTGCGCGCCCGGGTAGGTGCCGAAATAAAAGTCAAACGAGCGGTTTTCCTGGAACAAAACAAATACGTACTTGATGTTTTTCTGCAGCAGCGCGAGCTTCTGCGCCTGGGTCAAATTGGCTTCTGCGGTTGGGGTCACGACGAACTTCTGCACCGCATCGCTCGACCTGGGAGCGACGACGACCTCCGGCACAGCGCTGCCGGCCTGCTGCGCGAGAGCGAAGCCGGGCTGCATCATGGCAACCATCGCCAGCGACGCAAACCCCTTCTTCCAAACCTGATTCTTCATACACCATCCCTTTGTGTTTGCGCGCGCCCAGCATCTCTGGGCGAGCAGCGCGCAAAATCTCGCGCAAGACGCTGTATAGCGATCGCGCATGACAGGGAAGTAAATAGCTTCGGGTAATTACCAGAGTGATGAAACTCGCGGCGCTTACTGCTGCCGATCGCTCGCCGGAGCTTCCGGGAGAGCTTCGCTTTCCGGAGCTTCGCTTTCCAGAATCACGATGGCCGTCGCGTAGTGCTCGGTGTGCGACAGCGCAAGCGATGCGCGCCGGACGCCCAGCCGCGCTGCCCAGTCGAGCGCGCGCCCGCGCAGCACCAACTGCGGCGCCTGGCCCGGCGCGCGCGTCACCTCAATGTCCAGCCAGCCCACGCCGCGGCTGATGCCGGTCCCGAGCGCCTTTGCCGCTGCCTCCTTGGCGGCGAAGCGGGCGGCCAGGCTTTCCGCGGGGCGGCGCTTGCGCATGGCATAGCGCTGCTCGCTTTCGGTAAATACACGCCGAAGAAAGCGCTCGCCAAAGCGGCTGACCGAGTCCTCAATGCGCTTGGTCTCTACCAGGTCAATCCCTACACCTATGACTGCCATGCCAGGCTCCTCCACGCGATGCTATCGCGGCGAGCTTGCCCGAGCGAGCTGGACCAAATTGGAACTGTTTGGCGATTCGGGACCGATGGGGGAAACGGCTCAGATCCGCACTCGTGGAATGGCGTGCGATGTCGATGAAGAAACCATGAAGCAAATGCAGAACGCCCCCGAAGATTGGAACCTGATGCTGGTCGCCGCCAGCGACCGTGCACCGAAGCAAGTGCTCGACCAGCTGAGCGGCGCCGTAACTGCCTGCGGCGGCTGGGTGTTGAGCCTGGGCGCGGTAAGCGAGCGCTGCGCTGACATTGATTTCGAGTTCCCGCGCGCCTACTGCGTCGAGATCTACGGTCTGCTGGTGAGCATGGGCGTGGAGCTGAGCCAGGAAGCGCACCACCAGATCACGGCGCTATGCCACTGCACGCAGCACATGGACGAGGACACGCAAAGCATGGCCGCGCGGGTGAACCTGTCGCTGTATGCACGCGCGGGCAGCGAAGAGTTTCTGGGCGAAAGCGCGTTCGTAGCGGAAAAGGCGGCCTGAGCTCGGGCGTTTCCGGCTGTGTCGCAGCGGCTTGTCTCAGAGTGGACAGGTCATCTATAACCGGCTGAAAACGAGCACAAGGTGAAGCCTATACGCACTTCTGAGCAGATCTCGTGCGGCTAGAGCTGCTTCGGTCGTTTTGCCTGCTACCATGCCCTGGGTATAAG